>CAZDPA010000019.1:0-4863 GCA_964507195.1 uncultured Salinisphaerales bacterium
TGTGTATTCCCTGGATTCCCGCTTTCGCGGGAATGACGGTTGAGTGTTGAGTGAAGCGGCGACAGACCGCCAACTGATCCAACGCCGTTGAGGAGCAGGCAATGAGCAACAACACCGCAGCGGCAGAATGGCGGGGCTACTGGTTCTTGCCGGCCATCGCCGCGCTCGGCTACGCGACGTCGGTCATTCATGTCTACGCAATCGGGCCGTTCATCGAGCCGCTGCAGACCGAGTTCGGCTGGTCGCGCGCGCAGATCTCCTTTGGCCTGACGATCTCCAGCTTCATCAGCGCGGTGTTCTGCATTCCGCTGGGCATGCTCGTCGACCGCATCGGGCCGCGCCGCATCGGCCTGCTCGGCGTGCTGCTGATGACCGGCGCCTTTGCGCTGCTCGGCACCGCCACCGGCAGCAAGACGAACTGGGCGGTACTGTGGACGCTGCTCGCCTTCGCGACCGTCGGGGTGCAGGCGACGGTCTGGACCAGCGCAGTCAACAGCCGCTTCGAGAAATCGCGCGGCCTCGCGCTGGCGATCACGCTGTCCGGTGCCTCGCTCAGCGCTGCGCTCTTCCCCGTACTGGCGACCTGGCTGATCGGCAACTACGGCTGGCGCATCGGCTTCTCCGGCCTGTCGGGCCTGTGGATCGCGGTGGTCTTCCCGTTCCTGCTGCTGTTCTTCCGCGGCGCGCAGGACCAGCGCACCACCACGATTGCCGACCGTGCGGCTGCAGCCAAGCTGCACAGCGGCCTGACGGTTGCCGAAGGCCTGCGCTCGCCGGCGCTTTACAAATTACTGCTTGCCGCCGGCCTGTTCTCGTTCACTGCGGTGGGCACGCTCGTGCACTTCGTGCCGATCCTGACCGGTGCCGGCACGACGCGGCTCGAAGCCGCCGGCATCGCCGGACTGATCGGCCTGTTCTCGATCATCGGACGCCTGGGTACCGGCTTCCTGCTCGACCGTTTCCGTGCACAGCACATCGGCGCGATCGCATTCATGCTGCCGGTGATCGGCCTGTCGCTGCTGGTCCTCGACGCCGGCAATCCGGCCGTCCAGGCGCTTGCCGCCGCGACGATCGGCCTGACGCTCGGCGCCGAGGTCGATGTCGTCGCCTATCTCGCGGCGAAGTACTTCGGCCTGAAGAACTTCGGCGCGCTGTACGGCGCGATGGTCATGGCCCTGTCGCTCGGCACCTCGTTCGGGCCGCTGACCGGCGGCGCGATCTTCGACCAGTTCGGCAACTACGTGCCGTTCTTGATGCTGAATGCCGTGCTGATGACCTTGAGTGCAATCGCGCTGCTCAGCCTCGGGGCACCGCCGATACTTGCGGCTGAAGCGCCAGCACCCGGGCAAATAGAAGCCGCATAGAACCATGGACACGCAACGATGAAGTGCCAACCGACGCAAACGCCAGCGGATATCGACATCCCGGCGTTGCGTGAGAAGTACCGAGAGGAACGCGAGAAGCGCTACAACAGCGAAGGCCAGAAGCAGTACTTCCGGCCCAAGACCGGCGCGTTTGCGGAGCAGATGGCCGATCCGTACAAGCCGGTTGCGCCGCGCAAGCCGCTGGCGGAAAACATTGACGTCGCCGTGCTCGGCGGCGGCTTCACCGGCATCCTCGCGTCGGTGCAGCTGAAGAAGGCCGGCGTCACGAGCTTCCGCAACATCGAGCAGGCCGGCGATTTCGGCGGGGTCTGGTACTGGAACCGCTATCCCGGCATCCAGTGCGACAACGAATCCTATTGCTATCTGCCGCTGCTCGAGGAAACCGGCTTCGTTCCGACCAAGCGTTTCTCCGACGGCACCGAGATCCAGAACCACTGCGTACGCATCGCCAGGCAGTTCGGTCTGTACGAGAGCGCGCTGTTCCATACGCAGGTCACGTCGCTGAACTGGGACGAGTCCATCAAGCGCTGGCACGTCAAGACCGATCGCGGCGACGACATCCGTGCGCGCTTCGTCATCATGGCCGGCGGTCCGCTCAACCGGCCGAAGCTGCCGGGCATCCCGGGCCTGCAGGACTTCAAGGGCAAGGTCTTTCATTCGGCGCGCTGGGATTACAGCTACACCGGCGGCAGCTGGGAAAATCCGGTGCTCGACAAGCTCGCCGACAAACGTGTCGCCGTCGTCGGCACTGGCGCCACGGCGATCCAGATCGTTCCCTACCTCGGCAAGTACGCCAAGGAACTCTTTGTTCTGCAGCGCACGCCGCCGAGCGTCGACTCACGACCGAACCCGGCTACCGACCCGGCGTGGGCATCAAGCCTGCAACCCGGCTGGCAGAAGAAACGCCAGGACAATTTCCACCGCGGGGCGATGGAAGGCTTCCATCCCGGTGACACCGATCAGGTCTGCGACTTCTGGACCGAGATCAACCGCAACATCGCCGCCAAGCTCGAAGCGCAAGGCTGGCCCACGATCACGCCCGAGAATTTCATGGCGATGCGCGAGGTCGAGGACTATCACGTCATGGAACGCTTCCGCCGGCGCATCGACGAAATCGTCGAGGACAAGGCAACGGCCGAACTGCTCAAACCGTGGTTCCGCTTCCACTGCAAGCGCCCGCTGTCGAGCGACAGCTACTACCCGACCTTCAATCGCCCCAACGTCAAGCTGATCGACGTGTCGGCAAGCAAGGGCGTCGAGCGCCTGACCGCGAACGGCTTCGTGCACGAGGGCAAGGAACATCCGATCGACCTGCTGATCTGCGCCAGCGGCTTCGAAGTCACCAGCGACCTCGACCTGCGCTGGGGCATCGCCGAGATCAAGGGCCGCAACGGCGCATCGCTGTACGACTACTGGGCCGATGGGTACAAGACGCTGCACGGCGTGGTCTCGCGCGGCTTTCCCAACCAGTTCTTCACCGGCTACATCCAGGGCGGCCTGTATGCGACGACGGTGGAACAGTTCAACCGCCAGGGTCATCACATCGCGCAGATCATCAGCACGGCGCTGAAGCGCGGCATCAAGGCGCTCGAGCCGACGCAGGAAGCGCAGGATGCCTGGGTTGCGACGATGGCGCCGTCGACGGAGTTCTCGAAGTACATGCAGAGCGAATGCCCGCCGAGCTATCTCAACAACGAGTCCGGCAAGTTCCGCTACTACCTCGGCGAGTTCTATCTCGCCGGCTTCACCGCATTCGAGCAGCTGCTGCAGGATTGGCGCAGCAAGGGCGATCTGGAAGGGCTCGCCATCGAGCAATGAGAAGAACATCGTCATTCCCGCGAAAGCGGGACGCGTGCGATGAAGCACGCGTTGGCGCCGCCAGTAAGCCGCGCGAACTGGATGCCCGCTTTCGCGGGCATGACGAGAATTTAGGCAGGAGGATGTCATGACAAAAGCGTCTGGAACGATTTTGGGCGAGCAACGCGAGTCCGACAGGACGCGGCTCATGGATGAGCCGCGCACCCAACCCAGCAACCTGACGATCGATGATCTCACCGAGCCGCTGACCTACTCGACGGAGGCCTTCCTGTCGCGCGAGTACGCGCAGGCCGAAGGCGACAAGCTGTGGGCGAAGGTCTGGCAGCATGCCGGCCGCGTCGAGGAGATTCCCGAAGTCGGCAACTTCATCACCTACGACATCGGCACCGATTCGATCATCGTCATCCGCACCGGCGCCGACACGATCAAGGCCTATCACAACGTCTGCTCGCACCGTGGTCGCCAGCTGATCGACACGCCGCCGGGCAAGCACAGCAGCTGCGGCACGCGCAATGCTTTCGTCTGCGGCTTCCACGGCTGGCGTTACAACCTCGACGGCGAATGCACGTTCAAGCTTGACGAGGACGACTGGAAAGGCGCGCTGACCGATGTGCGCACGCACCTCGGCGAGGTCAAGGTCGATACCTGGGGCGGCTGGTTGTTCATCAACATGGACCCGAATGCCGTGCCGCTGCACGAGTATCTCGATCCCGTCACCAAGACACTCGGGCCGTTCTCGCTCGACAGGATGCGCTACAAGTGGCGCCAGTGGGTGATCTTCGACTGCAACTGGAAGACCGCGATCGAGGCCTTCATGGAGCCCTACCACGTCGAGGGCACGCACACGCAGCTGCTCAAGTACGGCCAGTACTATGCGTACAGCAAGGCGCACAAGCTGCATGGCGTCAGCGGCTTCGACGAGCGCGACCCGAAGATGAAGATGAAGCAGAGCAGTTCGATCACGCGCGCCGGCAAGGGTGCGGACGCGCGCATCTCCACCTACGAGTTGCAGAACGAGATCTACACGACAGTCAACAACGCGAGCACGACCGAAACACTGGTCAATGCCGCCAAGCGTCTCGTCGATGAGCTGCCGGAAGGTACGCCGCCGGCCGACGTCATCAAGCACTGGCTCGCATCCGCCAAGGCTGACGATGCGGCGCGTGGCGTCGAATGGCCGACGGTCACGCCGGAACAGATAGGCGAAGCCGGCCTGGCCTGGAGCGTATTTCCGAACATGTCGATCCTGCACGGCATCACGTTTGCGCTGTGCTATCGCGCCCGGCCGTATGGCGACGACCCGAACAAGTGCATCTTCGAGTCCTACGCGATTGAGCGTTATCCAGAAGGCCAGGCACCGAAGACCGAGTGGGTCTACGCCGAGGCCGGCGCCGACAAGTGGGGCAAGGTGCTGTCGCAGGACTTCTCGAACATGGCCGCCGTCCAGCGCGGCATGAAGTCACGCGGCTTCCGCGGCACGCTGCCGAACCCGCACCAGGAACGCAAGGTCACGAATTTCCACCGCGTGCTCGCGGACTACATGCAGGCCGGTACGCCGAAGCTGATCAAGTGAAACATCGGAACCCTAAGCAAACCGTCATTCCCGCGCACGCGGGAATCCAGAGCGGAGCGCGCAGCAGTGCATTCCCTGGATTCCCGC
>CAZDPA010000019.1:4873-34132 GCA_964507195.1 uncultured Salinisphaerales bacterium
TTTACTTACTCACAACAGAACACTACGAAAGAGAAACGCACATGGCTGTCAAAGTCTACGAACGCATCCTCGATCTTCTTGAAGCCGAAGGAATCAACACCGTCTTCGGTATCCCGGATCCCAACTTCGTTCACCTGTTCGTAGCGGCCGAAAAGCGCGGCTGGAATGTAGTCACCCCGCACCACGAACTCTCCGCCGGCTTCATGGCCGAAGGTTACGCGCGCATGACCGGCAGACCGGCGCTGTGCATCGCCACGCTGGGCCCGGGCGTCGCCCTCGCCTCCGGCTCGATGATGACCTCGCTGGTCGAGAACACGCCGGTGATCTATCTCGGCGGTCAGCGCGCACGCATCACCGAGCAGCGCGTACGCCGCGGCCGCATCCAGTTCATCCAGCAGGAAGCGCTGTTCGAGAACTCGGTGAAGTGGAGCGCCAGCATCGAATACGCCGACCAGACCGACGAAATCATTCGTCACGCGTTGCGCATTTGCCAGTCCGGCACGCCGGGTCCGGTCTACATCGAATATCCGTCGCACATCATCCAGCAGGATCTGGACGTGCCGCCGGCGCTGCCGCCGTCGTCTTACCGTCTGGTCGAGCCTGGTGCGGATGGCAACATGGTGGCCAGGGCTGCCGAGCTGATCAGGAACGCCGAGTGCCCGGTGCTGCTGGTCGGCCACGCGGTGCAATGCACGCGCGCCGGTCAGAAGGTCAAGGAACTCGCGCAGCTGATGGGCTGCCCGATCCTGCAGACCTCCGGCGGCAACGCCTTCATCGAGGGCATCGAAGATCGCACCTTCCCGTATCTGTTCTCCGAAGTGGGTGACGACATCGTCGCCAAGTCCGACGTCGTCGTTGCCATCGGCACCGAGATCGGCGAGCCGGTGCACTACGGCCGCGGCTTCCTGTGGGCCAAGGGCAAGACCGATCGCAAGTGGATCTACGTCGAGCTCGATCCGGAAGCCATTGGCCAGAACCGCCCGATCGACGTGCCGCTGGTCGGCGACCTGCGCACCGTCGTGCCGCAACTCTCGGCTGCACTCAAAGGCAGTCCGCGCAAGGAACATCCGGATCTGCAGCGCTGGATCAAGGAAGACAAGGCGCGCCTGCAGGCGCTGGCCAAGCAGGACTTCAAGACCGACAGCGGCCGCGTTCACACCGGCCAGTGGGTCGTCGAAGCGACCAGGGCGATGCCGAAGAACGCGATCCATGCGCGAGACGGCGGTTGCACCGTGGTCTTCACCTGGACCTACCTGCAATCGAAGCCGCATGACGTGGTCTGGAACCAGAACTTCGGCTGTCTGGGCACCGGTCTGGGCTACGCGATCGGCGCGTCGATTGCCGACGGCCGCCAGCGCCCGGTGCTGCTGACGACCAGCGACTCGTCATTCCTGTACCACATCGGCGACCTCGAAGTGGTTTCGCGCCTGAAGATTCCGCTCGTCGTCGTCGTTGCCGTGGACAACGCCTGGGGTCTCGAGGTTGGTGTCTACAAGCGCACCTTCGGTCACGGCAACACGACTGAGCCGGGGGTGCACTGGAGCAAGGATGTGCGCTTCGACAAGATTGCCGAAGGTCTCGGCTGCGTCGGCGTCTATGTCGACAAGGGTGAAGACCTCGGCGCAGCGGTTGCCGCCGCATTTGCCAGCGGCAAGCCGACCGTCATCCACGTGCCGATCGATCCGGTCATCAACCACGGCGGCAACCAGAACCTGGATACGCCGAACTACGCGCGGTTCCGCACCTGGTATGCCGAAGGTCAGCAGTAGAAGATTGACCGTCATGCTCGCGAAAGCGGGCATCCAGGGCGGAGAGCGCAGTAGTCTATTCCCTGGATTCCCGCTTTCGCGGGAATGACGATTTGAGAATGCGAGCGAGGAATGAGCAATGCGCAGCTATCTGAAGTTCTACATCGACGGCCAGTGGGTCGACCCGACCACACCAAAGACCGCCGACGTCATCAATCCGGCGACCGAGCAGGTCTCCGGCCGCATCTCGCTGGGCAGCGAAGCCGATGTCGAGAAGGCCGTGCAGGCTGCGCACAAGGCGTTCCCGAAGTGGTCGCAGACGACCCGCGAGCAACGACTTGAACTGCTGCTGGCCATCCAGGCCGAGTACGCGAAGCGCGAGAAGGAAATCGGCGAAGCGATCACCGAGGAGATGGGCGCGCCCGCTGCGCTCGGCGGCGGCTTTCATATCGGCCTCGGTGCGGGCCACATCGCGACAGCGATCGAAGTGCTCAGGCACTTCCCGTTCGAGGAACACCGCGGCTCGACGATCTTCGCCAAGGACCCGATCGGCGTCTGCGCGCTGATCACGCCGTGGAACTGGCCGATGAACCAGATCACCGTCAAGGTGCTGCCGGCACTCGCGACCGGCAACACGATGGTGCTCAAGCCGCCGCAGCTTGCGCCCTACTCCGCGCAGATCTTTGCCGAAGTGCTGCACGCCGCCGGCGTGCCGGCCGGCGTGTTCAACATGCTGCAGGGCAGCGGCTCGGTGATCGGCGCGGCATTGTCGAAACATCCGCTCGTCGATCTGGTGTCGATCACCGGTTCCGAAGCGGTCGGCATCGAGATCGCGAAGTCCGCGGCGCCGACCGTGAAGCGTGTCTGCCAGGAACTTGGCGGCAAGAGCGCCTTCATCGTGCTCGATGATGCCAACTTTGCGGCGAACGTTGCCGGCGCGACCGGCGGCATGATGATCAACTCAGGGCAGACCTGCAGCGCCGGTTCACGCCTGCTGGTGCCGAAGGCGCGGATGGCCGAGGCGATCGAAGTCGCACGCAAGGCCGCGGGCGAAGTCACCGTCGGCGATCCGAAAGGCAATTTCGCGATGGGCCCGGTGGTCTCGAAGAACCAGTACAACGAAGTGCAGCGTTACATCGAACTCGGCATCCAGGAAGGCGCCACGCTGGTCGCCGGCGGCCCCGGTCGGCCTGATGGACTGAGCAAAGGCTACTACTGCAAGCCGACCGTGTTCGCGAACGCGCACAACGACATGAAGATCGCCCGCGAGGAAATCTTCGGGCCGGTGCTCGTGATCATCGGCTACGACAGCATCGACCATGCCATAGAAATCGCCAACGACTCGGAGTTCGGCCTTGCCGGCTACGTCAATGGCGTCGACCCCGAACAGTGTCGCGCTGTCGCGCGGCGCATGCGCACCGGCTGGGTCTCGATCAACGGCGGTTTCGACTTCATGGCACCGTTCGGCGGCATCAAGAAGAGCGGCAATGGTCGCGAATGGGGCGAGCATGGCTTCCATGAGTATGTGGAGACCAAGGCGTTGATTGAGCCGGCGCCGGCGGTTGGCTAGGCCTTCCCGTCTCGGTGCACACAACAGCCCGTTCGCATCGAGTGCCGCGTGCGCAGCACGCGGTGTATCGAGATGCCGCAACCGTCGCTCGAGCGTCTCGATACACCGGCTTTGCCGGCACTCGACACGAACGGAGTTTGTTGGCCGTCGAAGCATCTTTGAAACTCTGAACCGGACACCCGCACCATGACTGACCTGCGTTTCGACAACCGCGTTGCGGTCATCACCGGCGCCGGCCGCGGCCTGGGCCGTGCCTATGCGCTGCTTCTCGCATCGAAGGGCGCCAAGGTCGTCGTCAACGATCTCGGCAGCAGCCTGCAGGGCCAGGGCGCGGACGCGAGCCCGGCGCAGGAAGTCGCCGACGAGATCAAGGCTGCAGGCGGCGAAGCCGTTGCCAATACCGACTCGGTCGCGAGCGAAGCCGGCGGCAAAGCCATCATCCAGTCCGCGCTCGATCACTACGGCCGCATCGACATCCTGATCCATAACGCCGGCAACGTGCGTCGCGGCACGCTGAAGGAAATGACGTACGAGGACTTCAACGCGGTGCTCGACGTGCACCTGCGCGGCGCCTTCCACGTCGTGCGCCCGGCATTCCCTCTGATGTGCAAGGCCGGTTACGGCCGCATCGTGCTGACCTCGTCGGTCAGCGGCATCTACGGCAATCACACCGTCGCCAACTACGCGACCTCGAAGACCGGCATGATCGGCCTGTGCAATGTCGCGGCGCTCGAAGGCGCTGCGGAGGGTGTGAAGTGCAACATCATTGCGCCCGGTGCGGTCACGCGTATGGCCGAAGGCCTCGACACCTCGCAATATCCGCCGATGGGACCCGAGCTGGTCGCACCGCTGGTCGCCTGGCTGTCGCACGAATCCTGTTCGGTCACCGGCGAGATCATGTCGGCGATGGCCGGACGTCTCGCGAAGATCTATCTCGCTGAAACGCCGGGCGTGTACAAGCCCGCGTGGACGATCGAGAGCGTCGCCGAGCAGATGCAGGCGATCCGCGATACCGGCACGCCGTGGGTATTTCCGGTCGTGCCGTCCGGACAGGCCGACCACATCCGCCGCAGCTTCGAGATGGCACGCAAGGGTTGAGCAAGCGCGCGCGAATCTGGTGACGCGGCTCCGGGGCAACTGATTCCGTGCGGAAGTAGCCCATGAGCCGAACAATCGGCTCAATCGGCTCATTGTACGAGCCAATAGCCCTTTGATTCGGCTCAACTGGCCTGCCGATCCGGCACGGTCTGAAGGAAAATGCGTAACGCTGGATAGATGCGCAGCTTTCGCCGAAGGAGTTGCGCGGCGTCTCCACGGGAGCTGAGCGCTTGGCACCAGATCGTTGCGCAACGGCGATTGGGTGTTGGCTGCCCAGCAGCGTAGATACTTAGGCCACAGCACTCAGCCGGGAGCAGGTGATCCATAGCGCTTGTCTGTCATTCTAATAATCGTTAGAGTGATGGCATGAAGAAGCGAGAACTCAAAGACCTCCTGTACGAGCAAGTGGCCAGGATTGGGAAAGCGGTATCGAGTCCCAAGCGGCTAGAGCTGCTGGAGTTGCTTGGCCAGAGTGAAAAGACCGTGGAGATGCTGGCCGCGGAGCTGTCGGTCGATGTGAAGCTCACGAGCGCGCACCTGAAGACGTTGCGGGAGGCCCGTCTGGTGTCGACCCGGCGTGAGGGCAAAAACGTCGTGTACCGACTCAACGGCAGCGACGTGTCCGGCCTCTGGGTCCATTTGCGGCAGGTGGCTGAGCAGAATCTGCTGGAGCTGCAACATGCCCTGAAAGAGATGAGGGCCGACCCTGAGCATCTGGCACCGGTCGGGCGCAAAGCGCTTCTGGAGCAAGCGCGTCGAGGCGCCGTGATCATCATCGATGTGCGGCCAGCTGCGGAATACGAGACGGCTCACCTGCCACATGCACGCTCGATCCCGCTCGCCGAACTCAAGCAGCGTCTCTCCGAGCTGCCTAAGAGCCGGGAGATTGTCGCGTACTGCCGCGGCCCCTTTTGCCTGTTCGCTGAGGAAGCTGTCGCGCTCCTCACGGCCCGCGGCTATCGGGTGCGCAAGATTGCGGATGGCGTCAGCGAATGGCGAGCAGCCGGACTTCCACTGGAGTCATCTTCGGCCACTGCCGGAGGAGTGCGATGAGCAAGACCCTGTTCATCATCAATGACGCGCCCTATGGCAACGAGCGCGCCTACAACGCGCTGCGCCTGGCTGGAGCACTGTCAGCAAAGGATGAACAGCACGTACGGGTCTTTCTGATGGCGGACGCCGTGATCTGCGCGAAAGCCGGACAGAAGGTCCCGGAGGGTTTCTACAACGTGCAGTTGATGCTCAACAAGGTCGCCCACAAAGGGGAAGTTGCCCTCTGTGGGACTTGCATGGACGCGCGCGGCCTCACCGAACAGGAGCTTATGCCGGGGGCAAAGCGCTCGACCCTGGCACAGCTCGCGGACTGGACGATCGAGGCGGGCAAGGTGCTGGTGTTCTAGGAGTCACGACAATGTTCTTCAAGCAGCTGGCCGCGAAAGATGCCTCCTTGTCCTACTTCTTCGGCTGCGCCGGCAAGGGCAGATCGGTGGCCGTTGACGTCGTAGCAGGCGACGAGGCGTGGTTTATCGCCGAAGCTCAGCAAGCCGGCGTGCCGATCAACTACGTGATCGATACCCACGTCCACGCCGACCACCTTTCCGGTGGCCCTGCCTTGGCGAAAGCGGTCGGCGCACCTTACTACCTGCATGAGACTGCCCGCTCGGCGGCCAAGATCCCGTTCGAGCCGCTGCACGATGGACAGGAGCTCGATGTGGGAAACACCAAGATCCGCGTCCTTCATACACCCGGACACACGCCCGAGAGCGTCAGCTTGCTGGTCACCGATCTGCGAAGGGGCGATGCCCCGTGGTTCGTGGTCACCGGCGATACGCTCTTCGTCGGCGCTGTCGGCCGCCCGGATTTGGCAGAGCGCGAGCGGGAGTTCGCCGGAGTGCTCTACGACAGCCTTCACTCGAAGTTGCTGACGCTGCCGGACGAGGTGGAGATTTTCCCCGGACATCAAGCCGGCAGCGCCTGCGGCGCGGGCCTTTCCGGCAAGCCGTCGTCAACGCTGGGCTTCGAGAAGCGCTGGAATCCGGCCCTCGCACTCGACAAGGCAGCCTTCATCGAGCAGCTGACGCAGAACATTCCCCCGCGCCCGGCCGACATGGATGCCATCGTGCGGACGAACCTTGGGCTCATGAGCTAGGGCCATGACGACCCCGACGATCCGCCTCGGGCTGCGCGAGAACCTCGGCCAATTTTCACTGCTGGTGCTCGTCAACGCCTTCGTCGGCGCGATGGTAGGCCTTGAGCGCAGCATCCTGCCGGCCATTGCCGAGCAGGAGTTTCATATCGCGGCGCGTGCTGCGATCCTCTCGTTCATCGTAGTGTTCGGCCTCACCAAGGCCCTGACGAATTACTTCGCAGGGCGGCTCTCCGACCGATACGGCCGCAAGCATGTCCTTGTCGGCGGATGGCTGGTGGCGATCCCCGTGCCCTTCGTCTTGATGTGGGCGCCGGACTGGAACTGGATCGTGGCCGCCAACGTGCTTCTCGGCGTCAGCCAGGGCCTTACCTGGTCGACCACGGTGATCATGAAGATCGATCTGGTAGGCCCCAGGCAACGGGGCCTGGCGATGGGCCTCAACGAATTCGCAGGGTACTTCGCCGTTGCCGGTAGCGCGCTGGCCACGGGGTGGTTTGCCGCACGCTACGGGCTCAGGCCGGAGCCCTTCTATCTCGGCGTCGTCTACGTGGCTGCGGGTCTGTTGCTGTCAGTGTTCGCCGTTCGCGAGACTCGGCATTACGTGGCCCATGAGGCGAAATCGAGCGCCCATGCTGCCGCCACGGACGCCCTGTCTCAGCGCGAAATCTTTATCCAGACATCGCTCACCGATCGGAACCTTTCGAGCGTCAGTCAGGCCGGCCTCGTAAACAATCTCAATGATGGCATGGCCTGGGGCCTGTTCCCGCTGGTTTTCGTGGCAGCGGGCATGACGCTCTCACAGGTCGGCTGGCTTGCGGCGATCTATCCGGCGGTCTGGGGCATGTCGCAGATTTTCACCGGCGCCTTGTCGGATCGCGTGGGTCGCAAATGGCTGATCGTCTCCGGTATGTGGGTTCAGGCGGCTGGCATTGCCGTGACGGCGCTAACGGCCGACTTCGCGGGCTTCGCTTCCGGCGGCATCCTGCTTGGAATCGGCACCGCGATGGTCTACCCGACGCTCCTGGCGGCGATCGGCGACGTGGCACATCCGACGTGGCGCGCATCGGCTGTCGGCGTGTATCGACTATGGCGCGATCTGGGTTACGCCGTCGGCGCTCTGCTGGCCGGTTTCACGGCGGACGCATTCGGTATTGGCACGGCACTTTGGGTCGTTGCTGCGCTGACCTCGCTGTCGGGACTTCTGGCAGCGCTGCGCATGGAGGAGACCCTGAATCGAACGCCTGCAGGATTGCCGGGGCCAGCGCATCCGAATCCGCTGCCAGAGCCTGGCAACTCCGCAGCCTGATCCTCCGGATGATGTATCCAATCCTCCATCTCGGGCAGGCCCTCTCTCGTTTCGATCGCCAACTCGATGGCGTGCTGAACGTCACGTCTGACCATGCGGGTGACATGGCGGGGACTGCCAATTATGCCGCCGTGAGTTCCGGGACCACGAACCACGCCGAGGCTGTCGATATCGAATACGACTCCTCCCGCTTGAGCTTGGGGCGCATTCTGAAAGTCTTCTTCTCCGCTGCTCATAACCCCACTTACTTGAATCGACAGGGCGATGATCAAGGACGCCACTATCGGTCAGCGACCTTCTACGCAGGCGACGAACAGAAGCGCGCTGCTCAGGCTTGGACCAGATCGAGCGAGCGGAATCAGGTCGGGGTTGAGTGCCCAAATGCGGACCGTCGCGAGCGCCTGCTTTTGGCACATCAGAGGCGGTCGCAACTGCGCTCGACACTCTTGCCGCATAGGTCGGTGGCCGTCGGGCTAGATCAATCTGACCGAAGCTAACTTCGCATTGCTCGGATTGAGCCGGACTGACTGGTCAGATTCACCGGACTTCGCACCATGACCCGGAACGACATCGTCCAGAAACTCCGGAAGCAATTTTTGCTAGCCTGAACACATCAGGTCACGGACCAGTCGAGCGAATGATGAGTGAGCACGTGCGGTACAGCTTCGATGCCGGAATCGCCACCATTGAACTCGATGACGGCAAGCGCAATGCGCTGTCGCCCGGGATGCTCAGTCAGATCAACGCGGCGCTGGATCGCGCCGAATCGGATCGTGCTGTCGTCATCCTGACGGGCCGCGAGTCGGTGTTCTCGGCCGGCTTTGATCTCAAGGTGATGAAGTCCGGCGGCGCCAACACGCTGCGCATGCTGCATGCCGGCTACTCGCTGACGGCACGGGTCATGTCCTACCCCTATCCGGTGATCGTGGCCTGCAACGGTCACGTACTGGCGATGGGCGTTTTTCTGATGCTGTCGGCGGATTACGTCATCGGCACCGAGGGCGACTTCAAGATCTCGGCCAACGAGGTCGCGCTTGGTCTCACGATGCCGCGCGTTGCGGCGGCGATGCTGAAGCACCGCCTGAGACCGTCGGACTATCAATCCGCTGTGACCCTGTCGAAATACTTTTCAGTCGAGGCCGCGCTGAATGCGGGCTTCTTCGACGAAGTGGCCGGCGCATCTGCACTGAGGGTCCGCGCGCGGGAATGTGCCGTCGAGTTCGCCAAGCTCGATATGCCCGCGCATGCCGCCTCCAAACGGCGAATCCGCCGAAGACTGATCCGCTATGTCCGCTGCAGCATTCCGCTGGATTTGATTGACGCTGTACTCTTGGGGCTGAAATCTGCCTCTCGACGCAGGCGTTGACGCCCGCGCAGACAGCGTCGTGCACACTGATCGGAAAGCACTAGACTCTTTTCAGCAAAGCGATTCAGGAGCACCCCAATGATCGGCATGGACAACGGCAAATGCCCGTTTGAATTCAACTTCGACCCGGCCACTTTCAAGGTCGGCGACACCGTCAGCTATCGCGTGCCCCGGCTCGGCGACTTTCCGTTCGCGGCGCAGATCGTTGCCGTGCACGACGATCATCTGCAGATTGTCGATCCGGGCGAACCCGACAAGGTGCTGCGCGCGACGCGCGAAAGCCGGCCGGTGGTCAGCGACGATCAAGCCTTGAGCTGATAGCGTTGCTCCAGGTGTCGATCCGGAGACTGGAGATGCGCGCGGGTATATCTGTGGTGCTGGCGGCGCTGCTGCTGATCTCCGCCTGCGATCAATCCGATGGTTCAGCTCCCGCCACCGAGATCAGTATCGACTTCGCCACGGATCGCGGATGGCGTGGTGGACAATCGGACTACTCGACGGAAACCGCACCCGAAGAGGTCATTCTCGAGGAAGGGGCGACGCTGCCTGCGCCGTTTACCGGCACGGGTCTTTACTCCTCGGGCATCAATCGCAGCGACGATCTGTTTCTGTACGCCACCAGGAAGTTCGATGGCCTGATCCCGAACCACAGCTACCGCATATCTTTCGATCTGCGGATCCTCACTGACGTGGCATCAGGCTGTTTCGGCGTTGGCGGCGCACCCGGCGAAGGCGTCATCGTCAAGGCCGGCGCCAGCCCGATCGAGCCGGTAACGGTCGAGACCAATGGCGAATTCCTGATGAACATCGACAAGGGCAACCAGGTCCAGTCGGGTGCGGACGCGTTGGCGCTGGGCAACATCGCCAACAGCAGTACCGACTGCGAGCAGCGAAGCTACGAGGAAAAACTTCTCAGCAGCACGACGTCGCTGGTCACCGAGACCAATGCCGAAGGTGCGCTGTGGATCCTGTTCGGCATCGATTCCGGATTCGAATCCGGCAGCGCGCTTTACTACCTCGACGCGCAGGTCACTGCGACGCCCTTGTAAACTGCAGCTCAGGAGCGAGAAAGATCATGGCAACGGGTTGGGCACGTGAAGGTGCAGTCCAGGAACAGATCGATGCGACGATCACGGACGCCGTCGCGCGTGCGCGCAACGCCCTGTCGTCGGGCCCGAGCCTGAGTCACTGCATCGAGTGCGAGTCGGAGATTCCGCCTGGCCGTCAGCAGGCGATTCCGGGCGTGCAGCTCTGCGTTGCCTGCCAGGAAGCCCATGACCGCACAACAGGCGCTTTCAGCGGCTACAACCGGCGCGGCAGCAAGGACAGCCAGTTGCGTTGAGCGGCACACATCACCCTTACAGGAACAATAGATGACTCTTCTACGGGGCTACCTGATTGCCGCATGGCTGCTGCTGGCTGCGGTCACTGTCTACGCGCTTACATCGCTGGGTCTCGACGCCGCGAATGTCTTCTTCAGCGATTTCGCGCATCCCTGGCGCGCACAGTTCTATACGGACTTCCTGCTGCACGTCGCACCCATTGCGGCGTGGATCTTCTGGCGAGAGCCTTCACGGATCGTTGGCCTGCTTTGCGCCGTCGGCGCGGCGTCCGGAGGCCTGTTCACGCTGCTGTACGTGCTGGTCGCAACATTCCGTGTGAACGGCGATCCGCGTCGCCTGCTGCTCGGGCGACATCACGAAGGCAGATCGCCTGCCTAACGACGGTGCAGCGTCGATGTCGGTGCGAAAATACCCTGACGCATGAAGTTCGACAGCTCGCGCGCAAAGCGCTGGGCCAGTTCTTCGGGATTGCTGTTCGGCAGCCGACTGAGCATCACCAGCGTCGATGTCATGCCGAAGAAGATGTAAGAGAGGATCTCGATATCGAGATCGGCGCGTGCCTCGCCGGTCTTCTTCATCTGTTCAAGCATCTGCCGGACCACGCGGTTGATCGGCTGCTCGGGTGACAGGTCACGGCCCGCAATCGCATCGGACACCAGCAGCGCCGCGGCATCGCGGTTCTGCAGGACCAGCTTTGCGGTATGCAGCAGCACATCGTCTGCGGACGCAGCGCTGCTGCCCTGGATCGATTCGAGCAGGCGCTCCGTGATCCAGCCCTTGGCTTCGCGCAGCAGGTGCTCGCGGTCTGCAAAGTGCTGGTACGCCACGCCGCGACTGACATTGGCGAGCTGCGCGGCTTCCTTGATCGAAAGCCCATCGGGCCCCTTGCGCGCGAGCAACTCCACCGTCGCCTGCAGCAGGCGCGCGCGGGTCTGAACCGGATTGCGGATGCGCGGCTTGCGCACCACGGGTTTGACGGGCTTCCTCATGCCGGCAATCCAGGGCCTGGGCGGGAACGCGTGCAGGTACGGAGCGCGTACCCGCACGCAGGCTCGCTCAGAACTGCGATTCCGGCAGACGCACGACGAGGCCATCGAGCTCGTCCTTCATGAGCACCTGACAGGTCAGCCGGCTGTTCGACTCTACACGCAGGGCGCCGTCGAGCATCATCTCCTCGCCCTCGCTCTTCGAGCCTACCTTGTCCAGCCAGGCAGGATCGATGTAGCCATGGCAGGTTGCGCAGGAGCAGGCACCGCCGCAGTCGCCGACGATACCGGGGATCAGGTTGTCGACGGCGTTCTGCATCACACTCTTGCCGCTTTCGGCATCGACCACATGCTGCTTGCCGTTGTGTTCGATGTAGAGAATCTTCGGCATGATCGTTACGCCTTCGTCGCGGTGAAAGGATAGGAACCCATGAAGCCGGCCTTGGCCTTGCCGGTGATCACGTTGCCGCTCAGCTCGCCGGTGAACTCGACCTTCATCTTCATCGGCTTGGTGATGTGGTTGGCCCAGTAGATCTTGTTGCCGGTGCGCTTGAAGTCGGCAATCGGCGAGGTCGAACCTGCGCCGGTCTGCGCGCCGCTGATGTTGTCGCCGCTGCGTTCGAGCACCAGCACGGCAGGCTGCGGACCGGTCGGGCCTTTGACGACGACATTCCAGGTGCCTTCCAGCGCCACTTCAGCGGCCGGCGTGGCAACCGGAGCCGGTGCGGCAGCCTTGGGCGCACTGACGTAGTTCTTCGGCCTGGAGCCGATCCACACCGGCAGCGAATCCCAGCCGCGCACCGACGAGGTCGACGACAGAACGGCGTTGTCGTAATCCACTTCCCACTCCGGGAAGCGCTTCAGCACTTCTTCCATCGCGACGCGGCCTTCCAGGCGCGCCAGCGGCGCGCCGATGCAGACGTGGATGCCCTGACCGAAGGTCATGTGCGGACGTGCTTCGCGATGGATGTTGAAGCGGTCGCCATCGGCGAAGCGCGACTCGTCGCGGTTGCACGCGGCCAGCAGCATCATCATGACGGCGCCCTTGGGAATCTTCCTGCCGTAGAGCTCGATGTCGCGCATCACTTCGCGCGCGACGAACGGGCCGGGCGGTTCGAAGCGCAGCAGCTCCTCGATGGCAGCCGGAATCAGGGCCGGATTCTTGACGAGGTCGCGACGCTGGTCCGGATGCTCCGAGAGCGTCTTGCCCATCCAGCCGATGAGCCGGTTGGTGGTTTCGTTGCCGGCACCGGCGACGACGTTGACGATGTTCGAGATCTCGTCGCGCGTGAGCTTGCGCGTCACACCGTCCGGATCCTTGAACTCGGTCTGCAGCAACTCCGTCATCATGTCGTCCGACGGATTCTTCTCGCGCCAGCTGATGTATTCCTCGAAACCGGCGAGCGCCTCCTGCTGCAGCGCCTGCTGGTTGGCAATGTCGATCGGCTTGCCGGCTTCGGTGCGCATGCGCGCATCGACCGACTCGCGGATCGCGGTCTGGTCCTTCTCCGGAATGCCGAGCAGCATGCTGACCGCGCGCATCGGCACTTCCGCACCGAGATTGGCGATGAAGTCGAAGCGGTCGCCGCCGACCAGCGGGTCGAGGCTGCGCGCGCAGAGCGCGCGGATGTCCTGCTCGACGGCGTACATGCGCTTGGGCGTGATGATGCGCTGCATCAGCGAGCGGTAGGCCGTGTGCTTGGGCGGATCCTGGTGGATGAACACCGAATCCGGCATCACCGACTTGGCCTTGATGAACTCGAGGATGTCGCCATGCGCCGAGCTGAACAGGTCGCGGTCGCGCAGCGTGGCTTCGACGTCCGCGTAACGGCTGATCGCGTAGAAGTCGTATTCCTCGTTGTAGTACAGCGGCATTTCCTCGCGGAGCCGCTTGTAGGTGGGATACGGGTTCCTCGAAAGCTCAGGGTTGTAGGGATCCCAGGAGATGCTGGCTGCGCTCATTGCTCGACCTTTGGCTGTGTCTGGCTGTATGGGTGTGGCATGTCCCCTCCGAGGGCCACCGCTGCCGGTGGTCATGCCGGGATCTAATGTACACGCATGTCAATTAGCGTGCAAAGGCTTTTTTGCGCCTTTCGCCGCCCCGGCGGTGACCCCATGACGGGCCGCCGAAACCGGGCAGCGTTCCAAGCTGCGATTCGCACGGCACAATGGTCGGGTCCATTCCATCTGAATTCGTCGAACGATCGCGGATCGCTCGATGTCGGAGCATCCCGATGCAGAACACGCAGTGGCTGGGCCACCCGCGCGGCTTGTCGACATTGTTCTTCACCGAGATGTGGGAGCGCTTCAGCTACTACGGCATGCGCGCGATCCTCGTCCTGGCGATGGTCGCGGCGGTCCAGGGCGACAACCCGGGACTGGGCATCAGCAAGGAGACCGCGCTCGCGATCTACGGGCTCTACACCTCGGCGGTGTATCTGTCGGCGTTGCCGGGTGGATGGATCGGCGACCGCCTGATCGGGCCGCGCAATGCGGTGTTCTGGGGCGGTGTGATCATCGCCTGCGGGCACTTCTGCATGGCCCTCAACACGACACCGAGCTTCTTTATCGGCCTGATCCTGATTGCGCTCGGCACCGGCCTGCTCAAGCCCAACGTCAGCGTGCTGGTCGGCCAGCTGTATACCGACGCCGATAGCGCGCGCAAGGACGCGGCGTATTCGCTCTTCTACATGGGCATCAATGCCGGTTCCTTTCTCGGCAAGATTCTCTGCGGCTATCTCGGCGAGAAGGTCGGCTGGCATTGGGGCTTCGGCGTCGCCGGCATCTTCATGGTGCTCGGCCTGATCCAGTACAAGCGGTCGGACCGCTATCTCGGCAACATCGGGATCAGCGCCGTGTCGAGCGGTGACCCGGCACGGGACGCACAGGTGCGCCGCCACGGCTGGAGCGCTGCCGCGATCTTCACCGCTGGGCTCGCCAGCGTCGTGCTGGCGGTGCTGACCGGCGCGCTGGTCATCAACGCGGTCGCACTGGCCAAGATCGTCGGACTGTTCATTGCGTTGCTCGCGTTCGCCTGCTTCGCCGGCCTGTTCCTGTTCGGCGGTCTGACCGCGGTCGAGAAGCCGCGCGTTGCAGTGATTGTCGTGCTGTTCATCGGCGCAGCCCTGTTCTGGAGCGGCTTCGAGCAGGCGGGTTCGAGCTTCAGCCTGTTTGCCAAGGAACACACTGATCGCATCGTCTGGGGCTGGGAGATTCCGGCGTCCTGGATCCAGGCCGTGAATCCCCTCCTGATCGTGATTCTCTCGCCGTTCTTCGCCGCACTCTGGGTTCAGCTGGGCAAACGCAACCTCAACCCGTCCACACCGCTGAAGTTCGGCCTCGGACTGCTGCAGCTGTCGATCGGCTTCGTAGTGCTGGCCTGGGCCTCGGTTTATGTCGCCGCTGGCGAAAAGGTCGCGCCAACGTGGCTGCTGCTGACCTATCTGTTTCACACGATGGGAGAGCTGTGCCTGTCGCCGGTCGGACTTGCGGCCGTGAACAAGCTCTCCCCTGCCCGCTATCAGGGACAGATGTTCGGCATGTGGTTTACCGCAACAGCACTCGGCAAGCTCATCGCCGGCCTGCTCGCCGGGCATCTCGCGCAGGACGCCGATGCCGCCGGAATGTCTGGCCGCTTCCTGTTCGTTTTCCTGACCACTGCCGGTGCCGGCACCTTCATGCTGCTGCTGGCGCGTCCGGTGCAACGCCTGATCGGCGATCCCAAGCCGGGCTGACGGGAAATTAGCT
The DNA here is from genome assembly GCA_964507195.1 of uncultured Salinisphaerales bacterium. GTDB lineage: Bacteria > Pseudomonadota > Gammaproteobacteria > Nevskiales > Nevskiaceae > Solimonas. Next base: position 20,187 of record CAZDPA010000019.1, read on the forward strand.
GCTGGTCAAAATGACGGGCCGCACACAGACGGACAGAAAGACTCGCGGGCATTTGCCACAGGCGCTGAAGTGCCGAAAGCGTCCCGGGGGAAAGCGACTCTGCAGGACGCTCCCCGCACCTATGTGTGCCAGCAGACAGTAGGCGTGGCGACATCCCGGTATATCTGCTATCGCTCCCCCAGTTTTCTTCCCGGCGCCTCGCGCAGCCGCTGATCCGTCAATTGGGTGGATATCCGCATGGCGCCTGCCATCGGAAAACCCAAAGGATCACAGAATGAACACCCCGACTTACACCACCGACGACGCCGCTCAGCCAAAACCTGCTGGCAGGCCCGCACCGAGCAAGAAGCAATCCGCCGCCAGTCGTTTTGCGGCCGAGCGCGCGATGAAATTGAAATGGAAATCGCTGATCGGCGCCGCACATGCCGTCTGGAACAAGATTTCGTCGGAAGAGCTGGCCAAGGTTCAAGGCAGCATCCCGACGCTCGCCGGTCTGGTTCAGCTTCGCCATCAGTTGAGCCGCGAGGAATCCGATGCGCAGGTGAAGGCGTTCTTCGCGACTCATCTTCCGGTTGAGACTGCGTCGCTACCGGGTCGATAGCGCGGCAACCGCGTGACTGCTCCGCCGCGGTTTCTCCGCGGAGAAGCGGCCACGTTTGACCTTACATGATCGGCACCACAGGCTCCCCGCCTGCGGATCTGAAACGAAGCGCCCACGGACTGTCGCTGGCGCTGCGCGCATCCCTGAAACCGATGACGGCCTTCGGCGCGACGCTCCGGATCGCGACCGACCGTGCTTCCTTGATCGCCCTGCGCCGCTCGCGGACTGCGGCCACCATGGCCTGGACCGCTGCGTCATCCGCAGGCGGAAGTGCGATGTCATTGGCGGCGAGTGCCGGCTCATGCTGGGTATGCAAGTTATCTAGGGGCAAGAGAAGTTCTCGGATCAAGGGTTCAGCCGGGTCATCACCACGGCGGACTCAGTGCAACGATCCAATGACCGCACGCCGAGTCGAAGCAGTCTGATGCTGATTTCAGGCCCGGTCGGTGCGCTGCCGAACGCACTATGCGGGACAACGCACCGACTGCATATGCATGGGTCTCTAGCATTCGATACCAACGTGATCCAGACACAAGCAAAGGACAGATTGAAGATCCTTGCACGGCTGGCTATCGACATCCGAGGAACATTCAACATGAAACACCCCATTGAGACTCCACGCTCGACAGGGCAGTACGCCACCGGGCGTCGTCTTGTCACCATCCTCCTGGGCGCACTTGCATTGAGTGCCTGCGCCTCCGCACCCGTACCGCCCACTGCAGCTCTGCAGGCTGCCGAACTGGCGATCGCCAATGCCGAAGAAGCACGCATTGCCGATTACTCGTCTCCCGAACTGGGAAAGGCGCGTGAAAACCTGACCGCAGCACGCGCCGCGGTCGGCAAAGAGCAGATGGTCCTCGCGTTGCACCTTGCCGAGCAGTCGCGCGCAGATGCCGAACTCGCATCGGCGAAAGCCGAGATGAGCAAGGCCAAGGCAGTCAATGACGAGATGCGCAAGAGCACCGACACCTTGAAGCAGGAAATGCAGCGCAACCCGGGAGTCCAGTAATGAGCCAGATCATCCACAAGATGAAGATGTTCACCGGCTTCGCCGCAGTCGCACTGCTGGCCAGTGCCTGTTCGTCGGCGCCGACCAAACCGGACGGCGCCGATGCTGCGCGCGCCAAACTGACTCAACTGCAGGCGAATCAGGAACTGGCCGGCCGTGCGCCCGTCGCGATCAAGGAAGCAGAAGCAGCCGTTGCACTGGCTGAAGTCCCGCGCGAAGACCGTGAGATGGCCAGGCACCTGGTGATCCTTGCCGATCGCAAGGTCGATATTGCCACCGCACAGGCGCAGAGCCGTCTGATGGAAGACCAGCGCAAGACACTCACTGAACAACGTGAGGGCGCGCGCCTCGACTCCCGTACCCGCGAAGCCGACATCGCGCGCGGCGATGCCAACGCTGCACGCGTGGATGCCGATATCGCGCGTGACCAGGCAGACGCGGCGACCAAGCAGGCCGATGATCTGAAGCGCCAGATTGCCGAACTCAATGCCAAGGAGACCGATCGTGGCCTGGTCGTGACCCTGGGCGATCTGCTGTTCGAAACCGGCCGCTCGGAACTCAAGGGTGGTGTCGTCAGCAATGTCGCCCGGCTCGCTGCGTTCCTGACCCAGTACCCCGATCGCACCGTCATCATCGAAGGTCACACCGATAGCGTCGGCAGCACCGACTCGAATCTCGGCCTTTCGCAGCGCCGTGCGGACGCGGTGAAGTCCTACCTCATCGCCCAGGGCGTGAGCGCATCACGCCTGCAGGCGTCCGGGATGGGTGAAGGCTCGCCGGTTTCCGGCAATGATTCGAACACCGGCCGTCAGCAGAATCGGCGCGTCGAAGTGATCATCGTCAACACGGTGGCGATGAAGCAGTAGTTGCCTGGCTTGGCGTGTTTCACATCGCCCAGCCAAGGGTTAAAGGGTCGTCTGCCTGCACAGACGACCCTCTTTTTTTTGGCTAAGCCACCCATCCGGCGTGGACGATGCATCGATCCGAGCCCCGGCTCGAGCGCTGATCCCTTCATCTCATCGCAAGTGTGCCGATCAGTCGCGCGGCAGCTGAAGAACATCGTCCAGTACGTGATGCATCGCTGACGCACGCGCGGTAGCGCTCGCTATCAGCAGCCTATGTGCGCTGACAGACGGAACGCACGGCGGGCGCGCGATATATCTGTTAACGCTCTCCGAGGTCTGCCTGCGTTGGCATCTACCTCTGACGTGGAGACAGACCACCGGGTTAAACGCTGCAGGCAACGTACCTGTCATTCGCAATTGCATACGGGCTACACGATGAGTTTCGAATCGATATGCACCTTTGCCGGTTCAACCGTGCCTGGTCCGCGATGACAACTTCGCCGGCGAACAGATCATGAGTCCTGCCGATCTTGTGAACAGGTTTCGCAAGGCCATCACATTGCCGGATGCGCGGACCCAGAATCAGGCACCGAACGAGGCCGATGATCAGCAGCCTTTCCGTGCCGAGCTGTTCAGCGCAGATCAGATGGAGCAACACGGCAAGGCGCTGGCATTGGATGGGCTGCTGAGCACAGCAGCGGGTCCGCAGGATGGACTGCTGCGGCGCCTGGCCGACAATCAGCGCGTACTGATCGATACCTGCCGATTGCTGGCTGCGGCGGTGCGGTCGAAACTCCGGATAGCGCCTGCCGGCGAATGGCTGCTCGACAACCTGCATCTGATCCAGGACCAGATTCGCACCGCAAGGCTGCATCTTCCCAAGAACTACAGCCGCGAACTGCCGAGGCTTGCCGCAGGCCCTTCGCAGGGATTGCCTCGCGTCTATGACCTTGCGCTGGAAGCCATATCGCACGGCGACGGCCGTATCGATTCAGAGTCTCTCGAGCGCTTCGTCGCGGCCTATCAAACCGTTACGCCGCTCAAGCTCGGTGAGCTGTGGGCGATTCCGATCATGCTGCGACTGGCCCTGATCGAGAATCTTCGTCGCGTCGCCGCGCGCATTACGACCGCACGGCTCCACATCAATCAGGCGCAGGTCTGGGCCGACGAGATGATGCGTGTCGCCGAGAGCGATCCCAAGAGCCTGATTCTGGTGATTGCGGACATGGCGCGATCCGACCCGCCGATGGCGAGCCCGTTTGTTGCCGAGCTGGCACGCCGCCTGCAGGGGCACGGACCCGCACTGGCGCTGCCATTGACCTGGATCGAGCAGCGCCTCGCCGAGTCGAGCCTGACCATCGAACAACTCGTTCTGTCCGAGAACCAGCAGCGCGCGGCGGATCAGGTTTCGATCAGCAACAGTATCGGCAGCATGCGCTTCCTCGGCGCAACCGATTGGCGTGCATTCGTCGAAGAGATGAGCGTGGTCGAAGCGCTGCTCCGCGAAGATCCAGCGGGTCTCTACGCGAGCATGGATTTTGCGACGCGCGACAGCTACAGACATGTCGTCGATCGTCTTGCCAAGCGCTCTTCGATGTCAGAGGAGACCATCGCCAGTGCGGCGATCACCCTGACGTCCGCCGCGGCGACAAGACACGGGATGAACGACTACCGCGCGCATGTTGGTTACTTTCTGGTTGATCGGGGTCACGAAGCGCTGGAACGCGCGGTTTCCACGCGGAGTTCGCTGAGCGACCGCATTCGGGTCACAGCCGGGCACACACCGCTCACGCTGTACCTCGGGGCGATCGCGATCATCACCCTGCTGGTGACCGGCGTCCTGATAACACAGGCATCGAATCTTGGGGTGCAGGGTTGGTCACTCGGCCTGCTCGGTGCGCTGGCCTTCGTCACTGCCAGCGCGCTCGGATCTGCGCTCACGAACTGGATCGTGACGCTGGTGATGACACCTCAGCGTCTGCCGCGCCTCGACTACTCCGACGGCTTACCCACCACCGCACGCACACTCGTCGTGGTGCCGACACTGATCGTCGACAGGGCCCAGATCGACCAGTTGCTTGAAGCCCTGGAGGTCAGGTTTCTCGGCAATCAGGACGCCGGGATCAGTTACGCCTTGCTGACCGATTGGACGGATGCCGATACCGAGTCCCGGCCCGGTGACAACGCGCTTCTTGAGTACGCGTGCAGCCGCGTCACTCAACTCAATGACAAGTACAAGGGCACTGCAGATGCTCCGACGCACGCGCCCTTCCTGCTTCTGCATCGCCCGCGCCGCTTCAATGCGAGTGACCGGATCTGGATGGCCATGGAGCGCAAGCGGGGCAAGCTGTCCGAGCTGAATGCGCTGCTGCGCGGACGAGGTTCAGATTTCTTCATTGCCATCGTCGGCGACAGGGCTGCGCTGCGCGACGTGCGCTATGTCATCACCCTGGACACGGATACCCGCCTGCCACGCGACTCGGCGCGCGCGCTGGTCGGCACCATGGCGCATCCGCTCAATCAACCCCGATACGACGAGGCGCAGGGACGCGTGACCGGTGGCTACGGCATTCTGCAGCCGCGCATGGCCGCCGGTCTGGCTGATGCACACCGCTCTCTCTACGCGAGCCTGTTTGGCAGCGAACCTGGCCTCGATCCCTATACGCGATCGGTGTCGGATGTCTATCAGGATCTGTTCGGTGAGGGCTCGTTCACCGGCAAGGGCATCTACGATGTCGATGCCTTCGAAGCCGCCCTGCAAGGGCGCTTTCCGGACAACCGCATACTCAGCCACGATCTGCTGGAAGGCTGCTACGCGCGCTGCGGCCTGGTCAGCGATATCGACCTGTTCGAGGACTACCCCGCCCTTTATCAGTCCGACGTTTCCCGCCGTCGTCGCTGGATACGTGGCGACTGGCAGATCGCGCGCTGGCTGTTGCCGCAGGTGCCGGACGCAGACGGCAAGGCCACGCGCAACCCGCTGTCGGCGCTTTCGCGATGGAAGGTGCTCGACAATCTGCGTCGCAGCACGGTGCCGGTTGCAACCGTGTCCCTGCTGATCTTCGCGTGGTGCGCGTTGCCCGTGCCGTGGCTGTGGACCGTCGCTGTGCTCTGCATTGTGCTGATGCCTTCCCTGCTGGCCGGATTGCTGGCAGCAGTTCGCAAGCCAGACCAGATGTCCCTGCGGGCGCATTTATCCGGCGTACTGTATGGCCTGTCGCAATCGCTTTCCCAGGCCGCGTTCTCATTGGCGTGTCTGCCGTTCGAAGCCCTCTATAGCCTGGATGCGATCATCCGCACCGTTTGGCGCATGCTGTTCTCGCATCGCCGCATGCTTGAATGGCGCGTGTCGCCCAGCGCTGGCTCCAGCGAGGGTTCCGATCCCTCGCTGGCATTGGCAATGCGCGCGGGCTACCGACGAATGTGGATTGCGCCACTGACGGCGATCAGCGTGTTCGCTGTGCTGCTGTCCAGGCCGGAGGGCCTGATCGCGGCGCTGCCGTTGCTGCTGCTGTGGCTGGCCGCACCGGCGATCGCCAGCGTCCTGAGCCGGCCGCTGACCCGGCGGGCCGTGAAACTCACTGCGCAGCAGCTGATCTTCCTGCGCAGGATATCGCGCAAGACCTGGGGATTCTTCGAGCGCTTTGTCGGCCCCGAGGATCACTGGCTCCCGCCCGACAACATGCAGGAGCAGCCGCAGTACGCGATTGCCCATAGGACTTCACCGACCAATATCGGCATGGCGCTGCTGAGCAACCTGTCTGCCTATGACTTCGGCTATCTGACCGCGAGCGGCTTGCTGCAACGAACGACAGACAGCTTCGACACCTTGAGCGCTCTGGAACGCCATCGCGGCCATTTCTACAACTGGTACGACACGCAGACACTGCAGCCCCTCGCGCCACGCTATATCTCCTCGGTCGACAGCGGCAATCTGGCAGGACACCTGCTGACACTGCGCGCCGGATTGCTGGAACTCGCCGATCAGCCCATCGTCAGCCCGCGGGTATTCGACGGCCTGGCCGATACGCTGGCGGTGCTTTGCGATGCCCTGTCATCCGACGAGCGCTCGGCTCCCCCGGCCCTGATCGGACATCTGCTGGTACAGATGGAGGCCGCCTGTGCGCAGCCACCCACAAGCCTGCACGCGATCCGGCAACGGCTGATCTCCATTGCCGATCTGGCGGCGAATCTGATTCTCGAAGTGGATGAGAGCGACCTCGGCGAAGCCGCGAGCTGGCGCCGCACGCTGACGCAGCAGAGCGAGGCAGCGCTGAAGGAACTGAACGAGCTCGTGCCGTACTCGGCCGACACCGAACCGATCCCGACGCTCAACGAGCTTGCCGTTGGCGGCAATGTCGCGGCGCAAACCCGCCTGCAGCAGATACATCGATTGGTCCTTCAGTCCGCAGCGTTCGCCGAGATGGACTATTCGTTCCTGTACGAACCGAACCGGCAGCTGCTGGCCGTCGGTTACAACGTCGATGCCTTCCGTCGCGATACCAGCTACTACGACCTGCTTGCGTCCGAGGCAAGGCTCGCAACCTTTGTCGGCATCGCGCAGGGGCAGTTGCCGCAACAAAGCTGGTTCGCATTGTCGCGTCTGCTGACCGGTAGCGGCGGCGCACCGTTGCTGGTGTCATGGAGCGGCTCGATGTTCGAGTATCTGATGCCGATGCTGGTGATGCCAGGCTACGAGGGCGCGCTGCTCGACCAGACGTGCCGCGTTGCAGTGGAGAGGCAAATCGCCTACGGCCAGTTGCGCGGATTGCCGTGGGGCATTTCCGAGTCCGGCTACAACACCGTCGATGCCGCACTCAACTATCAGTATCACGCTTTCGGCGTGCCGGGCCTGGGGCTTCAGCGCGGGCTCGGAGAGGACTCCGTCATCGCGCCGTACGCCTCGGCACTGGCATTGATGGTTGCGCCGGAGGATGCCTGCGCCAATCTCCAGCGCCTGGCTGCGGATGGCCTGGAAGGCCGTTACGGATTCTATGAGGCGGTCGACTACACGCCGTCGCGCCTGCCGAGAAAGAACGCGTCGGATACGCCGTATCCGGAGATACCGGACAGCGCGTCCAGCGTCATCGTTCGCTCGTTCATGGCGCATCATCAAGGCATGAGCCTGCTGTCATTGGCGTATCTGCTGCTTGATCGTCCAATGCAAAGGCGCTTTGTATCGGATCCGCTGTTCCAGGCAACCCTGCTGCTGTTGCAGGAGCGCATCCCGAGAACCAGCACCAGTCATGTCCGTAACACGGACCTGTCGGAAGGTGGCGCGATGTATGACGCGCCGGAACCGACCGTTCGCACACCCATCGGTGCCTTCACCCCTACACCCGAAGTTCAGTTGCTGAGCAACGGCCGCTATCACGTGATGGTCAGCAATGCCGGCGCCGGCAGCAGCCGCTGGAAGGATCTGGCGGTCACCCGCTGGCGCGAAGACGGCACGCGCGATCACTGGGGTTCCTTCCTGTACCTGCGTGACACTGCCAGTGGCGCGTTCTGGTCGGCGGGTCATCAGCCGACCCTGAAGGTCGCGGACCGCTATGAAGCCCTGTTCTCCGAAGGTCGCGTCGAACTTCGTCGCAATGACAACGGTATCGAAAGCTATTGCGAGATTGTCGTATCGCCGGAAGACGACATCGAGTTGAGGCGCCTGCGTCTTACCAATCGTTCGCGCACCCGCCGAAGCATCGAGATCACCAGCTATGCCGAAGTCGTCATGGCCCCGCCAGCGGCGGACGCGACGCAGCCATCGTTCGGCAACCTGTTCGTGCAGACCGAAGTGATGGGCAACCGTCACGCCATCCTGTGCACCCGGCGTCCGCGATCCATCGATGATCCGACGCCCTGGATGTTCCATCGGCTGGCGACCAATGGCAGCGACATCGGAGAGCTGTCCTACGAAACCGACCGAATGCGCTTCATCGGCAGAGGCAACACCCTCGCTTCGCCGTTGGCGATGACACAGACAGGGGTTCTGTCCGGTACCGACGGCTCGGTGCTCGACCCCTGTGTTGCGATTCGCTGCACGATCAGCCTGGAGCCGCAGGAATCGATGACGCTCGATTGGCTCTGGGGTGCTGCCGACAGCCGCGACGCCTGTCTGTCTCTGGTCGACAAGTATCGGGACCGGCACCGCGCCGATCGTGTATTCGATCTCGCCTGGACGCACAGTGGCGTCACCCTGCGCCAGATCAACGCTTCCGAAGCGGATGCACTGCTGTACCGGCGACTGGCCGGCTCGGTGGTCTACGCCAATGCGGCGATGCGCACCGAGGCGAATGTGCTGATGCAGAACCGCCGCGGGCAGTCAGGCCTGTGGGCCTATGCAATCTCCGGCGATCTGCCGATCGTTCTGCTCAAGATCGCCGACAGCACGCACATCGAACTGGCGCGCCAGCTGATCCGCTGTCACACCTACTGGCGCCTGAAGGGCCTGGCAGTCGATCTGGTGATCTGGAACGAAGATCACATCGGCTATCGCCAGCAGTTGCAGGACCAGATCATGAGCCTGGTGGCAATGGGCATCGAAGCGCACAGCATGGATCGGCCTGGCGGAATCTTCGTGCGCAGCTCCGAGCAGATCTCCGATGAGGACCGCATATTGCTGCGCGCCGCGGCCCGCATCGTCATCTCCGGCAGTCGCGGCACCCTCGCCGAACAGATCAATCGCCGCAGCGTCGCCGACCGCCGCGTTGCGAAACTTCAGACCACCCGCAGCCACCGGGCCGAGCCGGACTGCGGTGTCACTCCGCCGTCGAACACGCTGATCCTCGCGAACAATCTCGGAGGATTCAGCGCCGACGGCAGCGAATACCACGTCAGCACCACAGCCGCACAGATAACACCGGCACCCTGGGTCAACGTGATTGCCAATCCGAAATTCGGAACGATCGTGACCGAATCCGGCAGCGCCTATACCTGGGGTGAGAACGCCCACGAGTTCAGGCTCTCACCATGGAACGACGATCAGGTCGGTAGCGCCAGCGGCGAAGCACTCTACCTGCGCGACGAAGAAAGCGGCCATTACTGGTCGCCTACGCCGTTGCCTGCGCGCGGCGCCATGCCGTATGTCACACGGCACGGCTTCGGCGTCAGCATCTTCGAGCACACATCCGGCGGCATTCACTCGGAACTGAAAATCTACGTCGACATGCAGGAGTCGGTGAAGTTTTCGGTACTGCGCATCCGCAATGGATCAGGCCGCGCACGCAAACTCTCGGCGACAGGCTACGTCGAATGGGTGCTGGGCGATCTGCGCCCGAAAACTGCGATGCATATCGTCACCGAGATCGATGCGAACAGTGGCGCACTGTTCGCGCGCAATTCCTACAACACCGAGTTCAGCGGGCGGGTCGCTTTCCTCGACATCGACGATCTGTCGCGCACGCTGACCGGAGACAGAACCGAATTTCTCGGCCGCAACGGAACCCTGACCAACCCTGACGCGCTGCGCCGTGCTCACCTGTCCGGACGGCTCGGCGCGGGTCTGGATCCCTGTGGCGCCATCCAGATTCCGTTCAATCTCGAAGATGGTGCGGAGCGCGAGATCATCTTCCGCCTGGGCATGGGCCGCGATCTCGCTGAAGCGCGGGCACTGGTTTCACGGTTTCGGGTCCTCGGCGCCGCGCGCGAAGCGCTGGTGAACGTGCAGAACTACTGGCAGCGTACCCTCGGTGTCGTGCAGGTGCAGACACCGGACCCCGCATTTGATGTGCTGGCGAACGGCTGGCTGGTCTATCAGACCCTTGCGTGTCGACTGTGGGGGCGCAGTGGCTACTCTCAATCGGGCGGCGCCTTCGGATTCCGCGACCAGCTGCAGGATGTGATGGCGCTGGTCCATGCCGAGCCCAAACGAGTGCGCGAACACCTGTTGCTGTGTGCCGCTCACCAGTTTCCCGAAGGCGACGTCCAGCATTGGTGGCATCCACCACTCGGTCGTGGCGTGCGGACCCGCTGCTCTGACGACTATCTGTGGCTGCCATTGGCAATCTCGCGTTACGCCGAAGTCACCGGCGACGCGGCAGTGCTCAACGAACGCGTGCATTTTCTCGAAGGCCGACTGCTGGATGACGGCGAGGAGTCCTACTACGACTTGCCAGGGCGCAGTGCCATGCCGGCCAGTCTGTATGAACATGGCCGGCGTGCCATTGAGCATGGCTTGCGCGTCGGCAGCCGCGGGCTGCCCCTGATCGGCTCCGGCGACTGGAGCGACGGACTCAATCTGGTCGGCATTCATGGTCAAGGCGAGAGCGTCTGGCTCGGATTTTTCCTGTTCGACGTACTGCGCAGCTTTGAGCCGATCGCACGCCGGAGGGGCGACGCCGCTTTTGCCGAACGTTGCGGGCAGCATGCCGAAAGGCTGCGCCTGAACCTGGAGAAACACGGTTGGGACGGCGCCTGGTATCGCCGCGCCTGGTTTGATGACGGCACCCCGCTGGGCTCAACCGTCAATGACGAATGCCGTATCGATGCACTGCCACAAAGTTGGGCAGTCCTCAGCGGCGCAGGCGAAGCGGAAAGATCACGCGTGGCGATGGAATCCCTGGACCGGCATCTGATCAGACGCGAAGCCGGATTGATGCAGCTGCTGGACCCGCCGTTCGATCGAACGGCGCTCAATCCCGGCTACATCAAGGGCTACGTGCCGGGTGTGCGCGAAAACGGCGGCCAATACACGCACTCCGCGGTGTGGGCTGCAATGGCGTTTGCCAAGCTCGGCGACAGCCAGCGCGCGTGGGAGCTCACCCAGCTGATCAACCCGATCAACCACACCCGCGATGCGGCTGCCGTGGCGATCTACAAGACCGAACCCTATGTCCTCGCTGCGGATGTGTATGGCCAGGCACCGCATACCGGACGCGGCGGCTGGACCTGGTACACCGGTTCTGCAGGCTGGATGTATCGGCTGATGATCGAATCGCTGCTGGGCCTGCAGCGTGAAGCCGATCAGTTACGAATCACCCCGTGCCTGCCCGCACACTGGCCGGGCTATGCGATGTGGTATCGATACGGCAACACCCACTATGCGATTGCGGTGACGCAAACCAGTGACGCTGATCTGGCCTCGGTCGCGCTCACGCTCGACGGCGTGCTGCAGGACAGCTTGAGCTTCACGCTGGTTGATGACGGCTGCGAGCACCGCGTCGAGCTTCATGTCTGCACGGAGGCAGAGCCGGCGGAAAGCACAGCGCGATGAACTGCGCCGGCTCGTATGGCGACGCATGCGATCCTCCTGATCGCGGCAGATCGCTCAATCCAGCGTGGATCTGGAACCGAGTGGAGGAACATACGGCAGCAGGCGATCGGTTTCCTGCTTGACCACCGCGTAGCACTCACAGCTGAGCGCCTCCAGCTTCGGCCGATCAAGCACCGTGATCTGCCCGCGGTTGTACTCGATGGCACCAAGCTTCTGCAGCTTGCCCGCGGCATCGGTGACGCCTTCACGACGCACGCCGAGCATGTTGGCGATCAGCTCCTGGGTCATCGTCAGCTTGTTGCCCGACAGGCGATCAAGCGACAGCAACAACCAGCGGCACAGCTGCTGGTCAATCGAGTGATGGCGATTGCATACCGCAGTTTGCGCCATCTGCGTGATCAGCGACTGCGTGTAGCGCAGCATCAGCAGCAGCATCTCGCCGTGACGATTGAACTCGTCCTTGAGACGCTGCCCCAGCAGACGGTAGGCATGCCCCGCACTCTGCACGATCGCGCGGCTTGGGGTGCTCTCACCGCCCATAAAAAGCGCAACGCCGATCAGTCCTTCATTGCCGACCACGGAAATCTCCGCGGACGCACCGTTCTCCATCACATACAGCAACGACACGATTGAATCGGTCGGAAAGTAGACGTGACGCAGGGTATCCCCGGACTCATAAAGAACGTCGCCCAGAGTCATCGTCACCAGCTCCAGATGCGGCAACAGCCGCTCCTGGACCTCGATCGGCAAGGCCGCGAGGAGGTGATTTTGCTTTGGATTGGGCGCCGATGTGGCGGTCGTGGCCATGGCGCACTCCGTCTTGAAACCAGCGGGAACGACCTTCCCCGGTGACGGAGCATAAACCTTTGCAGCGCGTTATGTACGGCAGCGGACAGAGTGATCTGACCGCTTTTCCTTGGGATCGCTCAGACGGTGGTGCGACGCAGCTTTCGCTTCCAGGCTCGCGTAAACGTGCTGAAGTCACGCCCCGCGTATCTGACCTGCGTCAAGCTGGCCGGCGGAGGGCCCCGATTGGCCTTGGTTACTGCCCACAGCGCCAGCAGGATCACGCACAGCGAGAAATAACCACTCAGGACCAGCGAGTTCATGGCGAAACCCCGGCTTGTGACCGAAACATAAGCTGGCGGATCGATGTCATGGCTGCTGCGGCGGCAGGCTCATCAGGTCGTCATCACCCTTCGCTGCCTTGCTGGGAGCGGTCTTGGTAGTGGGCGGTAGCGGCTTGTCCAGTCTGGCTTCTTCGGCAGGCGTCAGATCGGCCCTGGCGGTGACCTGCTGCACGGTCGACTGCGCGGTTTCCCGAGGATCCGGCATCAGCTTTGGCCTGGAGAGCGGCGCATTGCGCCCATGAACGCCAGGCGGTTGCGGTTTGTTGTTGCCAGCATCGAACGGCTTGAATGACGGCGGCTTCCTGACCTTTTCCATGATGACCTCTGAATCCTGCGGTTCGCGAGGTGCGAAGCACTGGGATGGATATGTGATGAACTCTAACCATCAGCAATCAAGTGATCGGTGCGCTGCCGCGCATAGACAGGCCCGCTCCATTGCCGAAGCTTCGAACTATTTGGTCTCCCCGGAGACGAGAGCGACGAGCAACTGACGGTCTTCTGCAGACGGAGATTTCGCGCTGGTGCCACGCGTCGAGATGCCGTTGTGGAAAGACACCGTGCCATTCTCTGTCCGCTGGTAGGAGCCCAGAGCCTGCGTCGTCCAGGCTTGAGCCTGACGCCGCGCTTCGAGAACGTCGGATGAAACCGGGTCTTCGGTGAAGACCAGGGTTCCGCCTATTGCGGCAACGGAGAAAACAACACTCGATACAACAAGCAATTTCTGAAACATGCTGAACCTCCGCACGTAAAGAAGACTGTTTGCGGACTGACTCGGATGGACTCCCGGATCAGGCGCAAGAAGAAGAGTCGCCGCGAATGAATTCACGGGAGGGCACGCAACGCCGGGTCGGTGCCGATCTGTGGCGCTGGGTCCTGAAGCTTCTAGAACAGATGCCTGGTCAACGCCGCGGGCGTATTCGCATTTGATCCAAGGGCCAAAGTCAGCGAGCCATTCGGCCACTTCAGCAGTTGCGACTGTCGATCAGGACAGCAGAAGCAACTGCGGATTGACTATGGGGCGAAATGCACGCTTGATCTGTACGTTTCCGTACATATGTCGGACGCAGGCGGGATATCCCCCCACTGCGAGGCCGCTGCATGTGCAGAACAGCCAGACAGCACGGGCAGTCAATGCCGGCGTGATCGCTGCAGGCGA
>CAZDPA010000019.1:34142-36065 GCA_964507195.1 uncultured Salinisphaerales bacterium
TGGACGATGATCTCGCTGTGCAGGTAGTCACGCACGCCCTTGAACAGGCCGGCCGATGCACGGCCGGCATCGTCAGAACATTTTTGGTTCAGATGGATACATCTTGCCCCTCTCCCCGCTCGCGGGGCGCGAGCGGCTAAAGCTCGCGAGCGGAGGTGAGGAGCGCGCCGCAGGCGTATACCCAGGCAAAAGCCGCCCCCCATCCGCCCCTCGGGCACCTTCTCCCCGCTCGCGGGGAGAAGGAAAGATTCCGATGAGAATTTCCCATAACGATGTTGGACTGGAGATCAAACGTGATTGAAAACTGGACGACGGCACAGATGCCATCGCAAGCCGGACGCGTCGCCATTGTCACCGGCGCCAATAGCGGTATCGGTCTCGAAACGACCATCGCGCTCGCGAATGCCGGTGCCAGCGTCATCATGGCTTGCCGCAATCCGGACAAGGCGGCCGGCGCGCTTGCCGAGATCCGCCGCCGGATGCCGCAGGGCAAGGTCACGCCGATGACGCTGGATCTCGCCAGCCAGGCCTCGGTCCGGGCTTTTGCGGAAACCTGCCAGCGCCAGCATTCGCGTCTGGATCTGCTGATCAACAACGCCGGCATCATGGGCGTGCCGATGAGCCGCACCGTCGACGGCTACGAAAGCCAGATGGGCACCAACCACCTCGGCCATTTCACATTGACCGGTCTGCTGATCGACAGGCTGCTGGCAACCGCCGGCGCACGCGTCGTCACCGTCGGCAGTCTCGGTCACTGGCGCGGCGACGTGAAGATTCTCGATGACCTGAACTATGAACGGACGCCGTACTCGCCTTTCGGCGGCTACTGCAACAGCAAGCTCGCCAACCTGCTGTTCGTCACCGAGCTGGCACGTCGTCTGGCCGACAAGGGCTCTGGCATCATTTCGGCAGCCGCACATCCCGGCGGCGCAGACACCAACATCAAGAAAAAAACGTACAGCCTCGGCGCACGGATTCACGACGCGATCGTCGAACCGATCGCCCGCAAGTACCTGGTCAACACCGCGGCCGGCGGTGCGCTGCCCACACTGTATGCAGCGACTGCACCCGGCGTTGCCGGCAACGACTACTACGGCCCCGGCGGCTTCATGGCCTTCAAGGGACCGGTGGTCAAGGCGCGCCGCAAGCGCAGCGCCACCGATCCGGCCGCCGCGCAGAAGCTGTGGAACGCCTCAGCGAAGCTGACCGGCCTGTCCTATCTCGACTGATCGGCGCAGAAACTGAAATACGATCATCCGATGTCGAAAATGCGGAGGTTACCGGCCAGCGCCTGATCGTCACAGATTGTCATCTGCCCGACACCAAGGACAGATACGCTGGATACGGGCACTGACAATGATCGACCGTCTCCACATTCAAGCAGGTGAAATCGTTGCCCAGCGCATGTTCGACGTCGCCTACGCCATCGATCTGCGCTTGCTCGAACAGCTCTGGGCACGCCAGACCAGATCGCGTAGCCGCCGCAGTGGATTCAGCTCCACGCCACCCAAGGCCGTTGCATTTGACGTGCCTCCGGTTCTCCTTGAGCTCGAGCCTGTCGAACTGACATTCCGGGACGTGGCAACGTCGTTTGGCGCAACAGCGCGCTTCTATGATTTCGGCGTGGTCTGCCTCGCGCTTCGCCTGCCGATCTCGGACTGCAGCTGGTCGGCGTTCTCGCAATCCATCGAGGACGTTGACCGGGCGATCGGCCCGTCATCGCCGACTACCGTCTGGACCGACCTTCTGGCAAGGATCCAGAACGTGATCGCATCCGCGTTTACGCGACCTTCAGTGTCCAACGTGCAGGAGGACTATCTGTACGGAATCGTCCGCCAGTTTTCGCAGAGCGTTCGCGTCGATGAACTCAAGAGCGGCGCGACACTCATTCCGCTGCTGTCCGGGGAGACCCGGCAATTGTCG
>CAZDPA010000020.1:0-14260 GCA_964507195.1 uncultured Salinisphaerales bacterium
GAACTTGTCGCTCGCCATCGCCGAGGTGCTGGCCGCGAGTGCACCGAGGATCACGAGGCCGCCCAAGCACTTGTTCATTGTTGTCTCCCCACGCTGTACCGTTCGTTGACGGCAGGATCAGTCCGCATTGTGCCCACGTTTGGGGATGCTCTGCAAAACCGCCGTTCCAACGAACAAGGGCCGACCCACCGGGCCGGCCCTTGAGTTCACAGCTTTACCCTACCAGCGCACGGTGCCCGACACGCCGAAGGTCATCGGCTCTTCGAAGTTGGCGACCGTCAGATTGCCGAAGCCGGGGCCGAAGTCGATGAAGTTGTTCGCCGTGTCGTCGTCGAGCGCATTGCGTACCCACAGCGCGATCTCGCCGATGCCGCGCTCGCTGAGCGGGATCTCGCCGATGCCGAGACGCAGGTTGAGCAGGCCATGGGCATCGACCTGCGAGTTCTCGGCGAGCTGCACCGCTGGATTGGTCTGCGTCAGCTGGTACGGATAGGTGTAGAAGTCATCCGTCCAGGCATAGTCCGCGACAAGGCGAACCTTGCCCCAGTCCCGGCTCAGCAGCTCGGTGTCGAGTACGATATTGAAGCTGTTCTCCGGCGCATGGACGAAGGCGCGGTTGTCGGCGACGTTGACGCCGCCATCGAGGAACTCGTCGTACTCCGGGTCGAGCCAGGCGTAGTTCGCACGCAGCTGCGTGCTGTCGCCGATCATCAGCGCGGCCTCAAGCTCAACGCCCTCGATCGTCGCCTTGCCGGCATTGCGCACCACCGTGGCGGCCGCACCCGAACCGAGGAAGATCGAAGCTTGGAAGTCTTCGAGCTTGTTGTGGAACAGCGCCGCATTCAGGGCCAGATTGCCACTGAGCAGGTTGGCCTTGGCGCCGACTTCGAAGGACTTCTGCTTCTCCGGCTTGAACGGGGTCTTGGTCTCTGCAATGTTCAGCGCAATCAGCTCGCCGAACTCCTCCGGCGTTTCATTGCCGGTCGGCGGCTGGCTGAACTCGCCATTGAAGCCGCCGCTCTTGAAACCCTCGGCGTAGCGGAAGTAGACGTTGAGCTGCTCGTTGAAGCGCCAGGCCGCCGAGAACATCGGCGTCGTCGCATCAAAGGTTTCTGACGCGCGGGTGCCTTCGGGGATCAGATAGAAATACTCAGCCGCCGGATCGGCACGCAGGCCGAAGGCGCGATCGATTTCCTTTTCCTCATTGGTGTAGCGCACGCCGGCGCTGAGCGTCAGCGGATCGATCGGACGGAAGTCTGCCTGACCGTAGACCGAGTACGCCGAGGTCGAGGTGCCGTAGCGCGAGTCGAAGTAGACATCGCCGTCTGGATTGAGCGCGAAGAAGCTCTGCGGATTGTCGGTCTCGCCGTCGTCGCCGAAGTAGTACACGCCGGCGACGAAGTTCCAGCTGTCCATGTCGGCCAGCCACTGCAGATCCTGCGAGATCTGGTCGTAATCGGTGAAGCGCTGGGTGAAGGCCACTGGCACCGGCGAACCGTCGAGATCCAGCGAGTCCTCCCAGTCGAGGCGGCGATAGCCGGTGATCGACTTCAGCTGCTGGCCGTCAGCGACATCCCAGGTCAGCGTGAACGAGTGGCCCTGGACTTCCGAGCGCTCGAATGATGGCGCATCGACGGCGGCATTCTCCTCACGCTCGCGTGAGGGTACGAGGCCGGGGATCGGAAAGTCGAAGCGATACAGCTGATCGAAGTTGTTGGTCTGATTGACGTTGGACTGGTCGTAGCGATACTCGCCCTGCAGGCCCGGCGAGAAGTCGAGATCCGCCGCCAGACGGAAGCCGTCGTTGTGGCGGTCGTTGAGTTCGTCGGTGCTGCTGTCGCGCGTCGTGTCGATCCAGCCGTCACGGCGCTCGCTGCGTGCGCCGATCGAGATGCTGGCGATGCCGAGGCGCGGCAGATCGACCGACGCCTTCTGCACGAAGGCGTTGTAGTTGCCGATCTCGACGCTGGCGTTGCCGGCGAAGCTGCCGCTCGGCCCGCGCGTCACGAGGTTGATCGCACCGGCGAGCGTGTTGCGACCGTACAGCGTGCCCTGCGGGCCGCGCAGCACTTCGACGCGATTGAGATCGACGAGATTGAAGATGCCGCCCTGGGCCTTGCCGATGTAGACGCCGTCGAGATAGATGCCGACCGCCGGATCCCAGTAGATCGCCGGGTTGATCTGGCTCGCGCCGCGAATCGTCACCTGCGAGATCGTCGTGTTCGACGGCGTCTTGCTGATCTGCAGACCGGGCGCGAGCGCGTTGAGGTCGCTGAGGTCGTCGATGCCGCGCGCTTCGAGCTGGGCTTCCGGGAATGCGGTGACCGCGATGGGCACATCCTGCAGGCGTTCGACGCGGCGCTGCGCAGTGACTTCGATATCACCAATTGCAGTCGGCTTTTCTTCCTTGGCCTCGGCGGGCGCCGCTGCCGGTGGCTCCGGCGTCTGCGCGCCTACGGACAACGTGAACATCAACGGCGCCAGACCAGTGAGCGGCCAGGCGCGAATGCCTTTCGGGTTTCGCACTTGCGGTTTCTCCTCATCGCGGTGACTGATGACTTCCGGGACGGGTCTCTTTTGGCAGACACCTCAGCCCGCAGCCTTTGCCCGGCAGGCCGGGTATCTCTATGGATACTCCCCCGCGACCGCTGCGGTCGTCGTCCATAGGGATGAGCCGCGGATCAAGCCGGCCCGCATGTTGCTCTGCAGCACGCGCACGGCAGCATGTTCGTCACCAGGTTACGCCGGCGGAAATTGCGATACGGAATCCGCCCTGATACGGTTCCGCTGACACGCAGATCGCCGACCTCTGCAGGTACGGCGCAGAAAATCAGGGGGAGCACATGCAGCGAAGAATCAGCAGTTTGATCCTGTCCGGCCTGGGCATCGTGCTGCTCGGCGGCTGCGATGGCGGCGGCAGTGGTCTCGCGACGGATGCGCCGACCGCTTCGGCGCGCTACGACCAGCAGTGCGCACCCAACAATCCCTTTGTCGAGGATGCGCTCTCGCCGACGCGCACCGCATCGCTGGACAGCGAGAAGCAGTGGGTCGCCGCCTACCTCGATGAAGCGTATCTGTGGTACGCCGAAATCCCGAGCGTCGATCCGACCCGGTCCAACTACAGCAACGACACCGACGTTCCCGGTTCACTGCAGAACTATTTCGACGCGCTGCTGACGCCGGCGACGACGCCATCCGGCAAACTCAAGGACGAGTTCAGCTTCATCTTTCCGACACGCCTGTGGAACGAATTCAGCGAAGCCGGCAGCGAACTGGGCTACGGCATGCAGCTGCAGTTCAATGCCACACCGCCACGCAACACCCGCGTTGTTTACGTTGAAGGGACGTCATCCGCGGGAGACGCTGGCGTCGCGCGCGGCCAGCGGGTCGTCGCTGCAGATGGCGTCTCGACCGAGTCGGGCGATTCGTCGGACATCGACACACTCAACGCAGCGCTGTTCCCCGCCAGCAGCGGCGAGAGCCACGCATTCACGTTCGCGCGCGCCGACGGCAGTCAGTTCACCGCCACGCTGACCGCTGCTGAAATCATCAGGAATCCGGTTCCGCAGGCCAAGGTGCTGCAGTCCGGCGGACGCGCTGTCGGCTATCTGCTGTTCAACGATCACCTCGCGACTGCCGAACAACCGTTGATCGATGCGATCGCGCAATTCCGCGATGCGGGCATCGAGGACCTGGTGCTGGACCTGCGCTACAACGGCGGCGGCTTTCTGTACATCGCCAGCCAGCTGGCCTACATGATCGCCGGCCCCGGCCCCACGGCGGACCAGGTCTTCGAGCGCCTGCAATTCAACGACAAGCGCCGCGGCGACCAGTCCGATTTTCCATTCCTCGCATGCACCAGCGAACGCGATCTCGACTGCGCCGGCGCCACGCCGCTGCCGACGCTGAATCTGCAGCGCGTCCATGTCATCGCCACAGGCGGCACCTGCTCGGCCAGCGAAGCCATCGTCAACGGCCTGCGCGGCGTCGACATCGAGGTGCGTCTGATCGGCGGCACGACCTGCGGCAAGCCGTATGGCTTTACCGCCAAGGACAACTGCGGCATCTCGTACTTCCCGATCGAGTTCGCCGGCGTCAATGCCAAGGGCTTCGGCGATTACGCGGACGGCTTCGCACCTGACTGCGCGACGCCCGACGATCTCGACCGTGAGCTCGGCGATCCTCAGGAAGAAATGCTGGCAACCGCCCTGAGCCTGCAGGCCGGCAACGCCTGCGGCAGCACCAAGGCGCTGACGCAGGCAGCCCCGCTGCAACGTTCGCCGCTGCGCGAGAACCGCCTGCTGCGATCGCCACCTATGCCTTGAGCACCGCGCAGCACTTCAGCGCGGAAGCTCAGGTTTCTCCTGCTTGGCCAGGCGCATGCGCCAGGCCTCTTTCCAAGTGTCCTTGACCTGCATCTCGGTCAGCACCAGATAGGCGTCGCTGCCGTCCTGACGCCACTGGCTGCGGAACACCTGCACGCCGTTCTCGCCGCTGTAGCGTTCCTCCGGGAACTGCAGCGCACCGTCGCGTGCCTCGACGGTTCCGCGACTGACCCCGCCGTCGGCGTTGAAGTACTGATAGCTCAGCATCCTGGCT
This sequence comes from uncultured Salinisphaerales bacterium, assembly GCA_964507195.1. GTDB lineage: Bacteria > Pseudomonadota > Gammaproteobacteria > Nevskiales > Nevskiaceae > Solimonas. Next base: position 4,600 of record CAZDPA010000020.1, read on the forward strand.
TCGGCATCCCACCAGTAAATGGTCTCGCCGCCGTAAGGACCGTTGCCGACGATATGGCGGTCACGCAGGAACTTGCCGCCGTAGTCCCATTCGTAACAGTGTTCGTCGGTCTGCTTCCCGTCCGGAAACGTACCCTTCCAGCAATGCCCGGCGAGAAACCCCAGGGACTGGAAATGCGCATCCGGCTCGGCAGTCGCGGCCAGCGGAAACAACAGCAACAACGCAAGGAAAGTGCGCATGGTCCACCTCAATGCCAGAGACCGAGCACCAGCCCGATCACCGTGAATTGAACTGTGTGATAGGCGCCGTCGATCAGGAACAGCTTCAGGCTGCGGCGCGAGAACAGATAGTTGATGCCGAAGCTCGCCGCGACCCAGCACAGGCCGGCAGAGAAACCGGCACCGAGCGCGAACTGCAGCGCCGGCTTCGCACCGAGGAACATTGCGAACATGCCGGCAGCGATGACCGACAGCAGCAGCGACAGACCGAAAATCAGCGCCATGTTGCCGCCAGCGAGCTGAGCATCGCTGAGGCCGTTCTCGCGTTGCCAGGATTTACCGAACACCGGCGGTGCATACCACACTGCGCCGACCAGCCAGCCAGCGACGCCCGCAGCCAATGCCGCCCACAGATTGATGCCTTCCATCGTCAAGTCCTCCGTTTCCTGGTTACTGCCGGTTTCGCCTGCAGCTGCAGGCTCTTGAAGTAGTCGCGCAACTGCGCAACCGCATCGTCGAACGGTTTTACGTCGCGGTAGGTGCGCGCCAGCATCACGCCACCTTCCATCGTCGTCAGCACGAAGCGTGCAAGCGCAGCGCGGTCGCAGCGCTTCGGCAGACGCGGACCGGCGTCGCGCAGGCACTGCTCGATCGCCCCGGCCCAGGCGGTGAAATTGGCGGCCATCAGCTCGCGCACCGGCGGATCCGGCTCGTGCAGCTCCAGCGCCAGACTGCCGATCGGGCATCCATAGCTGCAGTCGGTCTGAACGATGTGCTCGCGGTACTTCGCCAGCAGCGCGAACACGCGCTCGATCGGATCGGCGACGCCTTCCCACACCGGGTTCAGCAGCATGTCCCAGATACCGCGGTGGTAGAGATCCAGCACCGCCACCAGCACATCCTGCTTGCCGGGGAAGAAGTGATAGAGGCTGCCGGCATTGACGTCGGCTCGCTTCAACAGATCGGCGACGCTGGTCGAGGAAAAACCCTTCTCCCAGAACAGATCCATCGCAGCCAGCAGGATGCGCATGCGGGTATCGGTCGGGGCGTCTTGAATGCTCATTCAAGACGATCCTCGCGCTACTTGAACGGTTAGTCAACTCGGCGGCTTCGCGTGACAGAACCGGGGGTGCCGTCATGCGTTCGGGTGATGCCCACCCCTCCGCGTCCCCCGATGATCGGGCGCAACATCCATGACTTACGCGACACCGACAGGGACACGACGATGAACCGACTCAAGGGCAAGGTGGCGATCATTACCGGCGGCGCACGCGGCATGGGCGCGGCGACGGTCAAGCTGTTCGCCGAGCACGGCGCGAAGGTCGTCATCGCCGATGTGCTGGATGCCGATGGCGCGGCGCTCGCAGCGAGCATCGGCAGCAATGCGCTGTTCGTGCATCACGACGTCACCGATGAGAACAGCTGGAACGCACTGATCGAGCGCGCCACCACCGCGTTCGGAACCATTGACGTGCTGGTCAACAATGCCGGCGTGCTGCTGTTCAAGACCATTGCCGAAACCTCGCGCGCGGAGTTCGAGCGCGTCATCAACATCAATCTGGTCGGCTGCTTCCTCGGCACCAAGCTGGTCGGTGCGCAGATGACCGCGAAGGGCAAGGGGTCCATCGTCAACATCTCGTCCGCCGATGGCATGAAGGCCGCCAACGGTCTCGGCGCCTACTGCGCGAGCAAATGGGCGGTGCGCGGCTTCAGCAAGGTCGCGGCGATGGAATACGGCCACAAGGGCGTGCGCGTGAACTCGGTACATCCGGGCGGCATCGACACCGCGATGGGCAACCCCTACGCCGAAGCCAAGGCTGATGTGAACAAGCGCTACACGATGGTGCCGATGCAGCGCGTCGGCGATCCCTCGGAAGTCGCCTACACCAGCCTGTTCCTCGCCAGCGACGAATCCTCGTATCTGTGCGGCGCCGAGATTGCCGTCGATGGCGGCATGCTCACCGGTCAGTACTATGTCGGCTTCCCCGGAGCCCCCGGCGTGTGAAGCGCGAATCAGCTGCTGCACTCGCCGGCTCGGGTGCGGGCGGTGCTCGCGGTCCTCACGTACTGATGTACGCTGCGGGCACTGCGCTCCGGCCTCACCCGATCCAGCTTCGCTGACAACGCTGATTCACGCTTCACAGATTCAAGGAACTCTCTCCAAAGTCCATGGCCCAGAAGGAAGATACCTCTACCGACCGCGTCAGCCCGACGGCGCATGCCACCGGCTATCTGTGGTTTCGCCATGGGCTGTCGGACGCCGCGCTGATCACGCCGCAGGGCCGGAAGCTGGATCGCGGCTTCAGCGCATTGACGCGGATGACCAAGCTGCTCAGTGGCATCTCGCTCGACGCGATGATGCTCGCGCGACACAAGAGCATTGACGGCATGCTGTGCCGCGCGATCGACGAAGGCCGGGTGACGCAGATCATCGAGATCGCCGCAGGCCTTTCCGCACGCGGCTGGCGCATGCGCCAGCGCTATGGCAATCGCATCACCTACATCGAAACCGACCTGCCGGCGATGGCGCGCACCAAGCGCGCGCTGCTTGAACAGGCCGGCCTGCTCGGCGAGCATCATCGGGTCATCGAGCTCGATGCCCTCGCGGCGCGCGGCTCACGCTCGCTCGATGCCGTCGCGCGTACGCTGGATTCCGAACAGGGTACGGCGATCATCACCGAAGGCTTGATGAACTATCTGGAGCCGACATCGGCCGACGCGGTCTGGAAACGCATCGCCAAGGTGCTGCGCACGTTTCCGCAGGGCACCTATCTGTGCGACGTTTATCTGACGCAGGACAACCGCAATCTGGCGATGCTCGCTTTCGGCGCGATCCTGCAGGCGTTTGTCCGCGGCCGCATGCATGTGCATTTCCATTCCGAGGCTCGCGCAGTGGATCGGATGGAAGTTGCCGGCTTCAGCAGCGTCGTCCTGCACAAGACCGCTACGATCCCGGAAGCCAGGCAGCACGCGAAGATTCGCGGCGGCGCACTGGTGCGTATCCTCGAAGCGCGGACGGCGTGAGCAGCTTGCACGTACCGCGCGGCCTGATCGGCTCGCGCCTGCTGCAGGTCGCATGGACTATCGCAATCGTCGCCGCACTGTTTGCAACCCTGCTGCCGATGGCCGAACAGACACTGCGCTTTACCCATGCGGACAAGGTCTTTCACTGCGGCTGCTTCCTGCTGCTTGGTGTCCTCGCCGTACTCTCACAGCATCAGCCGCTGGCTGCGCGCTACGCGGCGCTGGGCATGGTCGGCCTGGGCGTGCTGATTGAACTGGTTCAATGGTTCCTGCCATGGCGCAGCTTCGAATGGCTGGACATCCTGGCGGATACCGTCGGTGTCCTGGTTGGCTACGCGCTGACAATCCGCCTGCTACCTCAACCTGCCCAGAGGTAGATCGCAGCCAGCGAGCGATATGGCCGCCATGCCTCGGCCATCTGCAGCAGAGCTTTCGGTGACTCCGCACCGGCTGCACGCATCAGGCCGACATCCGATTCCGGAAACGCATCCGGTTCACGTCCGAGGCGGATCGCCAGATAGTGGCGCGTCCACGGGCCGAAGCCGGGCACGCTGCGCAATGCAGCATCGATCGCCGACCACTCCGCATCGAGTTGCAGCCTGCCGTCGAGCACTGCGCTGGCGAGTGCGCGCACCGTTTCGACGCGCCGTCCCGGCATGCCCATGTTGCTCAGGTCGGCTGTGAGTATCTGCGCCGGTGCGATGTGCCCGCAGCGCTCGACGAAGCGAGCCATCAGCGTGCTCGCTGCAGCAACCGTCACCTGCTGACCGAGCACCGTGCGCACGCACAGCTCGAACGGATCCCAGCAACCGAGTGGGCGCAATCCAGGCGTGCGGGCGATGCGCGGTTTCAACACCGGGCTCTTGCGCAGATGCCGGACTGCTGCTGCGTGGTCTTCATCGAGTGCAAACAGGTGTGTCAATCGAGCGCAGGCCTCGTCGGCATTGATCCTTGCGTCGATCTCGACCAACAGACGATCCGATCCCGGCGCCATGCTGGCGCGCACCGAGCCACTGCCTACACGGCGCATGTACGCGTTCGCATCGGCCTGCTCGAAGCCCGGAATCAGTCGCTGTGCGAGGTACGACAGCAATAGCGTCCACGGCAAGGCTGACTGCAGCGGGATTTCGTCTACGGCTTTCATTCGCGCCCGGCACGCTCCGCGTCGATCAGCGCCCGCTTGCGCTCCAGGCCCCACTTGTAGCCACCCATGCCGCCGTCACCGCGAATCACCCGGTGACAGGGCACCAGCACACCGACACGATTGCGTGCACAGGCGCTCGCGACTGCGCGTACCGCGCGGGGCTCGCCGATCGCCTCTGCCACTTCGCCGTACGAACGCAGCTCGCCGCTCGGAATCTGCTGCAGATAGGCCCACACCTTCATCTGCAGGGCGGTCCCGCGCAGATCGAGCGGCAGAACCGGCGCATCCCGCACGCCTGCCAGATGTGCCGACAGCGCTTGCATCCAGCGTTCGAAGTCGCCGTACATGGCTTCCGCCATCGGCGCGATCTGCGCCGCCGGATACTCGGCACGCAGCATGTCGACCAGCTCGTCCTCGCGCGTGCCGAACTGCACGAAGCACAGACCGCGATCCGTCGCGCCCATCATCACCAGACCCAGCGCGGACGGTGCGCTCGCGTAAGAAATCTGCGTGCCTGCTCCGCGCGCGCGATACTGGCCCGGCGTCATGCCCAGGCGCGTCGAAACCTTCTCGTACAGGCGACTGCCCGAGCCAAAGCCGGCTTCGTGAATGGCCTGCGTCACGGACTCGCCGGCCTTGAGTTCGCCACGCAGCACCCGCAGACGGCAGGCCTCGACATACTGCCGCGGGGTCACGCCGATCGCCGCCTTGAACTGGCGCTGCAGATGGAACGGACTCAGGTTCGCCTGCACGCTGAGTGCTTCGAGCGTCAGCGTGTCCTGGGCATGGGATTCGATGTAACGGCAAAGCACATGCATCTGCCGCGCGCGCTGATCTGCCGCCGACACATCGTTCGGCCGGCAACGCTTGCAGGCCCGCAGGCCGCTCGCCTCTGCTTCAGCAGTCGTTGCAAAGAAACGGACGTTCCTGCGCAGCGGCAGTCGCGAGCTGCACGAAGGCCGGCAGTAGACGCCCGTCGTCAGCACGCCATACCAGAAGCGACCGTCCTGATTCGCGTCGCGCGCCTGCAGCGCTTCCCAGCATTGTTGATCGTTCATCTTCATGCTCCATCCAGTGTATCGGTGGAGCCATGATCGTGAACCGGAGGCACTGCGACACTCCGGTTCTTGCGGAGTGACCCCCGAACGGAAACGGGCAGGCCATTGGCCTGCCCGTGATGCCCCGGCGGCGCGGAAATCAGCGCTGGCCGGTCCGCCGACCAGCGACGGCAGGCTGCCCCTGACCAGACCTGCCGCTCGTCTGCCGCGCTGCCGAAGCCCGCTTGCTGCTGTCCAGCGGCGCACGATCATAAAAGCGCGCGATGAAGGTCTGCAGATCGCTGGCGTCGACGCCGGCGTTGTCGATACGGCGGCGTTCCAGCCAGTAGTAGCGCTCGCCTTCGCGGTTGACCGGAACGAGAACGCGCCGATCGAACAGGACACAGGTCTGGCTCTGCTGTGGATCGCAATCGCTGACATCGTCGCTGCTGTCGTAGTAGCGGTTGATCACGACCTCGCCAGCGCCAGACAGGCTCCAGTTCAATGCATAGGCAAGGTCGGCCTGCGCAGGCTCGCCGTTCTCGTCGATGAAGCTGTCCTCCTGGGCGCCACCACCGTCCGCCTCCAGGCGCAGGACGAAGCCGTCCAGCCGCGGATCGCCGCCGTTTTCCGCGCCGACCCCGAACTGGAAGTAACGTGCCGGAATCTCGGACGCCGCGAAGGCAACGGACGGGTCGCGAGCGAAGGACAGCGCCAGGTCCGCAAACCGGCCGTCTGGCGTGACGTAGTCTACGAGCACGATGCGGGCGACGCTGTCGATGCCCAGCACGGGCCGATAGCGTCCCTCGATGCCATCCCCATAGGACACGGTCAGCGTGCCGTCGCTGACGCTCCAGCTGAAGGCAGGCGCAGTGAACTGGCCGCTGCCGCTGCCCGATGCCGCGAAGCTGAGCAGATCGTCGGGGAGCAGCGTGTTGCCGCCCTGATCGGCCGTTGCGAATGCCGACAGGACAAGGCTGCGCCCGGCGACGTCCGCCGCTGCAAAATCCTGCAGGGTCTCGTCCCTGAGCACCGTCTTCGCGCGCGTCTGGGTGACGGATTGCGACGGCTCGCCCGGGCAATCCGCTGTCGTGATCGTCGACATGCTGGTGACGCTGACCGCGGTCGGCGACAGGCGCGCGACATTGACGCCGCTCGTCGATATCAGGGATTCGCGCTGCTCATCGACACCTGAGCCATCGCAGTCGACGAGTTCGAACGACGTGCTGACGACAGGTTCGTCGAACTCGACGCGGATCTTCGGCCCGTCGAGGCTCCAGCTCATGCCGACCGACGGTCGATTCGAGAAATAGACGCCGGTGCCATCGGCGTCGAACTCGAAACCATCGACCAGGCCGCCGCTGTTGAACGGGTAGTCGCCGCGCTCGTCAAGAAGTGCAGCCAACAGGTCAGGCGGCACATCGCCGGCCTGCGCCGGACCGATGATGTCGACGTTGCCGACCAGATCCTGCTTGGCCTGCTCCAGCTGTTCCGGTGCGCGACCCTCGATGTCGTCGCGGAAGGCGTTGCGCGCGGTGGGATTGCGTGCCAGCTCCAGCGTGGTCGCAGAACCCTGCGGCAGCTCGAACTCGTCCGGATCGCTGAGCGTCAGCTGGATGATGGCCGCCAGCGTCAGCGCCTCTTCCGGATCGACACCGTCGCCGAAGGTGAAGGCCTTGCCCCCGCCGCTTTCGATCTCTTCGATCAGCACCGCTTCGGCGGTGCTCAGGCTGCTGACGTTGGCGCGGACGTTGTCGTCGGCCGTCAGGGTGTCATCCTCGCCGGCATCGGCCTGCAGTTCGCCGAAGCTGCCGAGGTTGCCGAGCAATTCGGCGAACGTCTGGTCGGAACCGAGCTTGGTCAGTATCGTCACCAGCGCATCCGCATCGGCGGATTCGATCTCGATCTCGAAGTTGCCGCTGCCGTCGGCCTTGGTGATGTAGGGCTTGGCATCGACCGTCACGGTGACATCGGCATCGCCAGGCACCGGCGCGATGATCTTTCCCGACAGGGTCAGCACTTCGGTCTTCGTGTCGTTGCCCCCGCCACCGCCGCCACAGGCGCTCAGCAGCCCCGCGCAGCAACCCGCCGCCAGCACCATCCAGCGCACATTGACCTTCATGACTCCCCCTGTGTGTGGCAATCCCGATCGCGAAGCGACACCGTTCCATGCAGCGTCAGGTTCACATCGTGCCTTGCTTCAGGACGCCCGGCTAGGCCCGGTCCGGGACGCCCTTCACAAACGCCACACCGCCCGGCATCTCGCCACCGCGCAGCACGCGCCAGGCCGGCGGGAACTCGAGGATGATCGTCGCCACTACGCCCAGCGCCGTCAGCAACAGCGCGGTCTGGTCGGCAAGCCGATCCAGGGAAAGCTGCGTCGCGTAGACATAGACAACGAGGCCGCTGGCGATGAATCCACCGACCGACATCCACAGAAACTGCCGGTTGGTGTTGAGCCCGGTATCGAAGCGGAACAGGAACACAGTGGCGATGCTGTCCGGCAGATGGACGACGCTGCGGCTGATCAGGGCAGCGAGCAGGTGCCCCCATTCGTGCAGCAGGTAACCCGTCACCGCGAGCATCATTCCCGCCAGCAATGACAGCGGCACGCGCCAGCCGGATCCGGCAGCGTCGAGTTGATGGCTGAGCAGCAGCAGGCCGATGGAGCTGGCGATCAGCAACAGGTCGCGCACCAGTACATTGAAAGGGAACCTGCTGTGTGTGGACATCATCAGCTCTCCAACTGGCTGTAGCGCACGCCGGTCATCTGCTCGCAAGCGGCCCACAAACGCTGCCGCGTCGCTGGATCCTGCGCAGGCGCAGAGAGTTTGACGCGCCTGGCTTCGCCGGAAAACTCGCCGAAGCCGTCCGGCCCATAGAACTCGCCACCGCGCGCCGTCGGGTCTGCAGCAGCGACAAGAATGGGGCGTGCGCCACGGCCCTGTTCCTGGCTGAACCAGTGCATCGCGATCCAGAAACCAAGATCGGCAAGTCTGTCGACCAGATTGAGTCGCGGCTGGCCGTTGCGGCTCGCGCCGAGGGCAGTGCGTGCGATGCCCGGATGCGCAGCGAGCGCTGTCGCTGCAAGCCCTGCACGCACGAATCGCTGCTGGGTTTCCATCGCCAGTACGAGACAGGCGAGCTTGGCCTGGTTGTAGGCCTTCTGGTGGTCGTAGCGCCGCTCGGCGTTGAGATCATCAAAGTTCAGCACCCCATGACGGTGTACGAAACTGGAAGTCCACACGACGCGCGCTGCCGGCGCGGCGAGCAGCGCCGGCAACAGCAGACCGGTCAACGCGAAATGACCGAGCACGTTGATGCCGAACTTGAGCTCGAACCCATCGGCCGTCGTGCGGCGCTGCAGTGGCGGCAGAATGCCGGCGTTGTTGATGAGGATGTCGAGCGGGCGTGCATCGGCCAGAAGCTCGGACGCGAATCGGCGGATCAGCGCCAGTTCACCGAGATCCAGTGCGCGACAACTCACCTGCGCCTGCGGATGCAGTGCCTTGATCTGCTCAACCGCCGCCTGGGCACCGGCGACATTGCGATCGGCAATGATCACTTCGGCCCCGCGCACGGCGAGGCCGATCGCGGTTTCAAGACCGAGGCCGCTGGCCGCGCCGGTCACCAGCGCACGCTTGCCGTGCAGCGCGGGCAGCATCGCCTGACTCCAGGCTGCGGTTGTGCTCATGCTGCGGCCGGCGTCCGGTTCAGCTTGACGTCGTTCTCGTCGCGCAGCACACAGCGCGTGCCGCCCGGCGTGTACATCGAAGCGACGCAGTGATTGCAGGCAGTACAGCCGGAGACCGTCACGCTGCCGTCGCGGAACTTGTTGATTAGCTGCGGATCGTGGATCAGCGCACGACCCATGACGATGGCGTCGAAGCCGTCGCTCATCGCCTGGTTCACGCCGGCGATTGACTTCGCGCCGCCGAGGTAGGCGAGCGGCATCTTCACTGCAGCGCGCAGCTTGCGTGAGTGTTCGAGAAAGTACATCTCGTGAAACGTGAGTCTGGGCTCCCACAATCGCATCAGCCGCGTCGCGTATTTGACGATCGGGTTCTGGATGGACTCGACCGCTGCAGCCGGCATGTTGCTGCCGAAGATTGCCCACGGCGCTTCGACGTTCATGCCACCGGACAGCACCAGCAGATGCGCGCCGCTGGCTTCAAGCACGCGCGCGACTTCAGCGGCGTCTTCGACACTGGCGCCACGCTTGTGGCCTTCGGTGACAC
>CAZDPA010000020.1:14270-21009 GCA_964507195.1 uncultured Salinisphaerales bacterium
CACAGATCTTGCGGGTCACCGCCATCGTGTCGCCGACCGCTGCGAGTACGCGGCGCAGGACTTCCGCCGGATAGCGCGCGCGCTGCGCTGCCTTGCAGCCGTACTCGTCGCGCCGGTGGTTGTACACCGGCGACAGGAACTGGCTGAGCAGATAGCCATGGCCCATGTGGATCTCGACCGCATCGAAGCCTGCCGCCCTCGCCCGCTGCGCTGCGGCAACGAACTCGCCGGCGATCCGGTCCATGTCGGCACGCGTCATCGCGGTCTTGAACAGGCGGCCGCTGATCACGCCCGCTGCATTGAAGCCGCCGGAGGCGCTGAGCGGATATTTCGTCGTCAGCCGTGGCACAAACGTGAATGCACCGCCATGGGTGATCTGCGCGCAGGCAAACGCGCCTTCGCGATGCACGGCATCGGTCAGCGCGCGCAGATGGACGATGCTGGCGTCATCGAGCGTGACCTGGTCTTCGAAAGTGCGGCCATCCGGACTGATCGCGCAGTAGGCGACCGTCGTCATCGCAACGCCGCCTGCGGCCATCTGCCGATGATGCTCGACGAGCAGCTTCGACGGCACGCCGCCCTTGGCCATGCCTTCGTTGGTCGCCGACTTGATGAAACGATTGCGCAGGGTCAACGGACCAATGCGCAGCGGACTGTATGCGGAGTCTGTCACCTGGGGCTGCTCGGCCTGGGTCATGTCTGCATGATCCGGGCGGAATCCGGTGTGCGCCTCATCCGATGGAGGGAGCTTCAGGCCAGAGGCGTGAACAGAATGCCCCCCTCTCCCTAACCCTCTCCCGCGAGGGGAGAGGGAACACGCTCACACTTTCAGCTCTCACGCCTCACGCCTCACGCCTTTAGACCAGCCCCGGCGGCAGCGCCCAGCCACCGAACTGCTTTTCCAGCGCCAGAGCCACCGCAACGGTCACGGCGTCGTTGCCGGGGATGCTGACCACCTGCACCCCGAGCGGCAGGCCTTGCCTGTTCAGCCCCAGCGGCACCTGCGTCACCGGGAAACCGAGCACGTTGAAGATGCCGCAGTAGGCGAAATCGAACGGCGTCGTCAGCGGCCAGTTGTGACGCGGCGCGGCGCGCGTGTACGGCGGCATCAGCAGCACGCCGGTGGGGCCGAGATCCTCGATGATCTGCGCGCGCAGTTCCTGGCCCATCTTCACGAAACGCGCATGGTTCATCGGGAAGGACTCGACGCCGGCAAGCACCAGCGCCGGGAAGGTATGGACGGACCGGCCGAAGCAGCACTTCAGCAGTTCCAGCGCAACCGAAATGCGCTTGCCCTCGCCGAGCTGCGATGCGAACGGCTCCGGCTCGGCGGCCTGCATCATCGAACTCCAGATCTCGAAGCTCTTGGCGATGTTCGGCCAGTCCGGTGTCTTCAGTTCGCGGCATTGCGTGCCGAGCCACTCCGCCGCACCGCGCTGCGCGGCACGCAGATCGCCGGCAACACGGCGCCGGCCATTCTGCTCCAGCGACAGCACGCGCAGATCCTTGAGCCGGACCGTGGCCGGATCGCCCTTGAGCGTGCCGGCCTTGCACACCGGATCGGCGCCGTCCGGCCCGGCGAGGATGTTCAGCAGCGGCCAGAGATCTTCGGCGCGCCGCGCGAGCGGGCCGGTCACGCAGTTGTAGTTCATCATGCCGGCCGGTTCCGGCACCTGATCGGTATTCGGCACGATGCCCGGCGTCGGCTTGTGGCCGAACACGCCGTTGAAGAACGCCGGGAAACGGATGGAACCGCCAACGTCGGCACCCAGGCCGAACGGCGAACCACCAGAGCCGATCACCGAACCTTCACCCCCGCTGGAGCCGCCGGTCGTGCACGCCGGGTTGTAGGCGTTGCCGGTGCGGCCGTAGACGCGGTTGTTGGTTTCCATCCACATGCACAGCTCGGGCGTGTTGCTGAAGCCGAGCACAATCGCGCCAGCCGCACGCAGGCGCGCCACCGTCGGTGCATCGTGATCGGCCAGGCGTCCGCGCCGTGCGACGAGACCCGACACCTGCGGGAAACCGCTGAACGCGAAGTTTTCCTTGAGCGTGCAGGGCACACCGAGCAGCAGCGGCAGACTGGCCTTGTCGGCAGCATCACGCAGACGCCGGTCCGCCGCATCGGCCTCGGCACGCGCGGCGTCGAAGCGCTGCTGGACGATGGCATTGGTCAGCGGATTGACCGTCTCGATTCTTGCGATGTGCGCGTCGACCAGCTCGCGCGACGTGATCTGCCCGGCGCGCAGCGCGGCGCTCATCTGCGTTGCGGACATGCGCAGCGGCTGCAGGATACTGATGCGATCGGTGTCGTAGGCCATGAAAGATCCCCCAGGATTTGCCCGGCAGCGTAGCGCGATCGCCCCTGTCCGGCTCTGGCAAATATGACCCGGATTGTTCCGGACCTCACGCTTCCGCATGAGGCCCGGGCTGCGGCAGCCGCCGATAATTGCGCCACCCGCACCTGACGGCCATGCCACCAGAGGAGCCCGAAAAATGAATCTCGTGCTGGGCATGGCCGCCCTCACCCCACCACCCGCTCTGCGGGCGGTCCTCCCCTCTCCCGCTTCGCGGGCGAGGGGCACTGGACTCGCTGCGCGAGATTCACATTGAACAGGCACGCCATGGCTCGCTGGACCCACAACGACATCCCCGACCTGAGTGGCAAAACTGCCCTCGTCACCGGCGCCAACAGCGGCCTCGGTCTCGCGACCGCCCAGGCGCTGGCGGCGAAGAACGCGCACGTCATCCTGAGCTGCCGTGGCGCGGCCAAGGCCGAAACGGCGATGGCGCAGATCCGTGCAGTCACGCCGGACGCCCGTCTCGACTACCTGGAACTGGACCTGTCGGATCTGAAATCGGTGCGTCGCGCCGCAGAACAGGTCAACGCGCGCACCGAGCCGCTCGACATCCTGATCAACAACGCCGGCGTCATGGCGGTGCCGCTGACACGCACAGCCGACGGCTTCGAGTTGCTGTTCGGCACCAATCATCTCGGCCACTTCGCATTCAGCGCGCTGGTCTTCGAGCGTCTGCGCGCAGCACCCGCGGCTCGCATCGTCAGCGTCGCCAGCAATGCCCATCTGACCGGACGCCTGGCGATGGACGACCTGAACTGGGAGCGCCGCAGTTACAGCAAGGCCGGCGCGTACAGCCAGTCGAAACTGGCGAACCTGATGTTCGCGTTGGAGCTGGACCGTCGTCTGCGTGCAGCCGGCAGCCCGGTCGTCAGCGTCGCCGCCCATCCCGGCTACTCCGCAACGAATATCTTCTACGGCGCCGGCGGCACCCAGCCGTCCAGACTGCGCAGCCTGTGGATCAATGCCGCGCAGCTCGGCGTCGCAATGCTCGGCCAGCCGGCGGCGTTGGGCGCGCTGCCCAGTCTCTACGCCGCAAGCGCCGCAGATGCTGAAGCCGGTGCCTACTACGGGCCGGACGGCGCGTTGGAGTTGCGCGGCCATCCGGCGCGTGCGCGTCTCAGTCGCGCCGCACGCAATGTCGAACGCGCGGCATTGCTGTGGGCTGAGTCGGAGCGACTGACCGGGGTGCGCTGGACGTTCTAGGCGGAATTGACGTTCGGCATCGACGGCGATGTCTTTTTCCTTCTCCCCGCGGGCGGGGAGAAGGTGCCCGCAGGGCGGATGAGGGGTGGCGCCGATTCGCTGAAGCACAGAAGTCGGCTGCGCCGACGCCCCTCACCCCAACCCTCTCCCCGCAAGCGGAGAGAGGGAGTCTTCAAAATCGCACCGACCTAACCCAGGTAAGCCTGCCCACCATCCACACCGATCGACTGGCCATTGATGTAGCGGCTCTCGTCCGAGCACAGCGAAACCACGTAGCGGCCGATGTCTTCCTCGCAGGCGCCGACGCGGCCCTGCGGGACGGTCGCGATGAACGCTGCAGCTTCTTCCGGGCGCTCACGCGTCCACCATTGCATCGCCGGTGAATCGGCGAGCGGCAGGATCGCGTTGGTGCGGATGCCGTCCTTGGCCCATTCGCAGGCGGCGGCGCGGGTCAGCTGGCGGATCGCCTCCTTGACCGCCGCGTAGGCACCGTAGCCGGCGGCATCCCAGCGCTTGGCCGCCGACGAGCCGAAGTTGACGATGCAGCCGTCACCCTTCAGGTGCGGATGACACAGCTTCATCAGGCGGAAGGTCGCCAGCGGGCCGGATTCCCAGCCGGCCGCGAAGGCCTCGTCAGTGACGTTCTCTAGCGTACCCAGCGGCACTTCCTGCGCATTGTTGACGAGGATGTTGAGCTTGCCGAGCTTGGCAATCACGGTGCTTACGCAGTTGGCGAGCGATGCGGCGTCACGCACATTGCATTCGACCGCGATTGCCTTGCCGCCGCGCTTGTGGATCTCCGCCACCGTCGATTCGAGCTTGGACAGCGTGCGCCCAGTGACCGCTACCGCCACGCCCTCGGCAGCGAGCGCGAAGGCAATGCCCTGCCCCACGCCCTGCCCTGCACCGGTGATCAACGCGACCTTGCCCTGTAGCTTTGCCATCCTGCTCTCCTCGTTCATTGACGGCGCATCCGCCGGTTGTTGAGCTAGTGTGCTGAGCACGCGGCACGCGCGCCTAACCCTACCGGCTTAGAAATCGGCATGGGATGAAGCATTGGCGCGGCGGCGGGTTAGTCTTGTCGTCACGCAAACATCGTGAGTCCCGGCATGAGCCACGCAGAAATCCATCGCTCCCATCGCTCAGGCTGGCTGCGTGCTGCCGTTCTGGGCGCCAACGACGGCATCGTCTCGACGGCCAGCCTGCTGATCGGCGTCGCCGCGGCAGGCAGCTCGCACGAAAGCGTTCTGCTGTCCGGCGGCGCCGCTCTGGTCGCCGGTGCCATGTCGATGGCCGCCGGCGAGTATGTCTCGGTCAGCTCACAAGCCGACGCGGAACGTGCCGACCTGACGATCGAGAAGCGCTCGCTGGAAACCGATTTCCATGGCGAGCGCGACGAACTCGCGCGTATCTACGAAAGGCGCGGGCTCGCGCCGGCGCTGGCCGTGCAGGTCGCCGATCAGTTGATGGCGCACGACGCACTCGCTGCGCATGCACGCGACGACATCGGCTTGTCGGATCGCATGCCTGCGCAACCGATCCAGGCGGCGTTGTCATCCGCAGCCAGCTTCGCGATCGGCGCCGCATTGCCGTTGTCCATCGCATGGACGATGCCGGGCTCGCTGATTCCAGGCGTCGCCGCGGCATCGCTGATCCTGCTCGCCGTGCTCGGCGGCGTCGCCGCGCGCACTGGCGGCGCATCGATGACGACCGGCGCTGCGCGCGTGACGTTCTGGGGCGCGCTGGCCATGCTGCTCACGGCCGGAGTTGGCCAGGTGTTCGGTGTCGCTGCATAGACGCCGCACGCACCGGCATTCGGCGATAATCGCGAAATGGCACTCACCGCAACGATGCACACCTTCACGATCCAGCTCGCCGACATGGACCGCAGTGTCTATGCCGACTTCGAGCTGCGCGTCGCCCAGCAGCCGTCGGAAACCGCCGAGTTCATGCTCGTCCGCGTGCTGGCCTATTGCCTGGAGTACCAGGACGGCATCGCGCTGACCGAGGGCGTTGCCGCTGTCGATGAGCCGGCAGTCCTCGTGCGCGATCTCACCGGCCGCATCACCGCGTGGATCGAAGTCGGCGCGCCGGACGCCGAGCGCGTGCATCGCGGCAGCAAGCATGCCGGTCGCGCCGCGGTGTACGCCCACCGCGATCCGGCGCAATTGCTCGCTCAGTACGCAGGCAAGAAAATCCACCGCGCGGCCGAAGTGCCGGTTCACTCGTTCGGGCGCGAGTTCCTGGCCGACGCTGCAAAACGCCTGCAGCGACGTTCCAGGCTCGCGGTCTCGGTGACCGAGCGTCAGCTGTACCTGGATATCGATGGGCACAGCATGAGCGCGGCGATTGTGAGTCAGCCCTGCGCATGAAACGCCCCTCTCCCCTTGCGGGAGAGGGCTTGGGGAGAGGGGGAGGTGGCGATCACCACACGCGCTACGCGCGCCCCCTCACCCTGACCCTCTCCCGCGAGGGGAGAGGGAATAAGGCTCAGCCTATCGGCCGAACCCGGAACTTCTTGCCCTTGATCTTGCCCTGCTGCAACAGCTTCATTGCCTTCTGCACCTGCTTGAGATCAATCGCGACATAGGTGCGCGTATCGTAGGTGTTGATCTTGCCAACCATCTCCTTGACCAGCCCACCTTCAACCGTCAGCGCTCCCAGAACATCGCCGGGGCGCAGCTTGTCGAGGCGGCCGGCGTCGATGCACAGCGTCGTCACCGTCGGCGGGCGCGGGTTATCGGGCTCGAACTGGGTCGGCAGCTTGGCGAGACGGATCTTTTTGCCGCGCTTTTCCTCCAGCGCCTGTACGCGTTCCAGTTCGCGCGGACCGACCAGATGCAGCGCCAGCCCCTTGTCGCCGGCGCGTGCGGTGCGGCCGATGCGATGGATGTGCGCGTCGGCCTCGCCCGCCAGCTCGAAGCTGATCACCGCTTCGAGATTCCTGATGTCGAGACCGCGTGCGGCCACGTCGGTGGCCACCAGCACGCGAATGCTGCCGTTGGCAAAACGCACCAGCACTTCATCACGCTCGCGCTGATCGATGTGGCCGTGCAGTGCCAGCACCGAGTAACCGCGCTCGGCCAGCGCGTCGCTGAGGTCCTGGGCATCGTGGCGGGTATGGCAGAACACCAGCGCGGACTGCGGCCTCCGCGTGCTCAGCAGATGCGCCAGCG
>CAZDPA010000020.1:21019-35694 GCA_964507195.1 uncultured Salinisphaerales bacterium
ATCCGGATCGATCTCGTAGAACACTTCCTCAAGCTGCGCAGTCGGTGCAGTGATATCGATCGTCGCTTCGACCGGACGCCGCTGCAGCCTGCGGCTGAGATCGCGCACGTTGTCGGGGAAGGTCGCCGAGAAGAACAGAGTCTGCCGCGTCTTCGGGGCGCGCGCGACGATCTCGCGGCTTGCTGCCTCGAAATCGGAATCGAGCATGCGGTCGGCTTCGTCGAGCACCAACACCTTGAGCTGATCGAGCTTCAGCGCATCGGCCTCGATCAGTTCCAGAATACGGCCAGCCATGCCGACGACGATGTGCGGATCATGTTCCAGAGAAGCCAGCTGCGGGCGCTTGTCGATGCCGCCGCTGAGTACGGTCAGCTTGATGTTCGGCATGAAGCGCGCGAGACGGCGGATTTCCTTGGCGATCTGATCGGCCAGTTCACGCGTCGGGCACAGCACCATCGCCTGCACCCTGGCCAGCGCCGGATCGAGCTGCGACAGCAGGCCCAAGCCGTAAGCAGCCGTCTTGCCACTGCCGGTGCGCGCCTGGCCGATGACGTCCTTGCCGTCCAGCATCAGCGGCAGGCTCAGGGCCTGGATCGGCGTCATCTGCGCGTACTTGAGCTGCTCCAGCGCCTGCAGCAGCGCCGGCTGCAAGGCCAGGCTGGAGAAGGCCATGTCATTCGGGGTTTCTGGGGGCTGGGTATCCACACGCTCACCTGGGTTTTCTGCCCGCACCAGAACAGGGCGGCTGCATATTGTGAAGGCTGACGAGGAAAACTGCGCGATCCTTCGCCCGATGCCGGGTTTCGCCGCCTTCGCTCAGCGCCGTCCGGATGAGGCCTGACCCACCCGCGCCAGACGGCGGATTTCCTTGCGCTTCATGTCGAGATACTCACCGCGTTCCAGTTCGTGCAACTGCCGCGGATATCGCTCCAGGCCGTTGTACCAGTCGTTCAAGCGCTTCTCGATCCGCGCCGGAGCAGGCCCTGCCAATGTGCCAAGGTAGGCTTCGATCGCGAGGTAGTAGCGCATCGTGTTGCGCTCGATCACACCGAGCAGGCCGCCAACATAGGTAGGCGGCCCGGTTGCTGCACGTTCGATGACACTGAAGCCGACCTTGTTGCGGCCGGACGTCGCCAGATAGCTGCGCATCGCCGCGCGAGCCATGAAACCGCTGCTGTACGCGTAGGACAGATGCATGAAGCTGCGCCGCGCATCGAGCGCAACGACTTCCAGCATGATCCGGTAGTCGCTCGTGCCGATCGGCCCCTGATTGGCGTTCAACTCCATCTTCACGTAGTCGGAGGTCTGCTCGATCAGCTCATACTGGAATTCAAACTGAAAGGCATCGTCCAGCGGCTGGTCGTGCTTGCGCCCGACGCTCAGGTCCAGTGTGTTGCTCCTGTCGGCAGACGCCATGCAGTGCTTCACGTTCTGGTGCAGGATCAGGATGTCGCACCAGTGCGCCATGCCCTGCAGTGCTGGACCGACCAATGCATAAGGCTGGTCAATGCGCGCATAGATGTCACCTTCCAAGCGGTCTTCTCCCTCGCTTGACTCCAGGTGGATCGGCCTCTGGAACGCATTGCTGCTCAGGGAACCCCGCAGGTCCGCATGACGTGCCTTCAGCGCATGCGCATCCTGTGCATGCGCTGAAGGCAATCCGGCCATGGCCAAGACCAGAAATGCAGTACATGCAGCAAGACAAGGCGCGCCGGACATCACTTTGGTTTTCCCTTGAGGGGCAACGGCACTCTTGTGACTCGCCGTCATCCCGGATCGTTCCACGTTGAAACATTCTGACGACGGTCAGCTGCGACATCCGTGCGCTGCATCGCTGATGCCCGCGGCGCTTCAGCTTCGTTCATGCAGTGGCAAGGCTGGCTGCGTGCGTTTGCGTACAGACTCCGCCGGTCGGCGCGCACATCGTGGATATCCCCCTGCAATCACTTTCGGGAATCCATCATGCAAACCGCAAAGCCGCTCTCAGAGACGGTCGCAAACGGCCAGGCGTCCATCGCAAAAGTCGACGGCGCCGTGTCTGGCGTCTCGCGCGAGTTTCACAACTTCGTCGCGGATATCGAAGACCTCGTCAAATCCACGACGTCGCTCACCAATGAAGATCTGGCCAGCGTCAAGGCGAGACTGGTCGCGCGTATCGCGACAGCGAAGCTTTCGATCGAGGAAGCCGGCGGCCAGATCGCCGACAAGGCACGCAATACCGTCAAGATCACCGACGATTACGCGCATGACCGCCCGTGGCAGGCCATCGGCATCGGCGCGGCCGTGGGATTCCTGACCGGCTTCGTACTCGCGCGCCGCAGGTAGGCGAATCGCCGGCAGCAATCAGCATGCCGCTCGGGGAATCCTCCGAACTGCCGGAATCAATCCGGCGCTCCACTGCATCGCACTCACTGGACGCAGTCCGTCTGCTGCATGCGGCGGGTGGCGCCCTCCTTGTCCAGGCCGCGTTGCATGGGCAGCTGGCCAGGCTCGAGTGGGCGCACGAGAAGAACCGGCTGTTGAAGATGCTCGCGATCGCGCTGCTGGGATTCGCCAGCCTGCTGTGCGTAACGCTCCTGATCAGCGCGCTGCTGCTGGCGCTGTACTGGGACACGACGTACCGGATTCCGGTCGCACTCGCACTGATTGCGCTCCATGGGGTCGGGGTCGGCGTCGCCTGGCACCGCTTCCAGGGGCTGCTGGCGCTTGGCAGCCAGAGCTTTTCGGCAACTCGCAAGGAACTGGCCGCAGACATCGCCTTGCTCAGGAGCGCGCTATGAAAGACAACATTCCCGATGTGCCGATCGTCGACCAGCGTCAGGTGCTGAGCCACCAGCTGCAGGTACAACGCGAACAGATCGGGCAGGCGCTAGCACCCGTATCCAGTGTGAACCGTGACCATCCGCGCAGCATGACCATGCGCCTGCTGATCCGGCGGCCTGTGCTGGTCATCCGGTTGCTGCGCTGGCTCGCTGTCGCGCTGAGGGCACGATAAGGAGGCAGATTGCGCCAGTCTGCGCTTTGACTCGAAGCCGTACGCAGATATGTCAGCTCATTGGCGATCTTCCCGGGACCGCAGCGCAATCGCGCATACGCGCGACCCGCCGCCCGGGCTCCCAAATCTCAGCCGTTCTGATCCTTCTGTCGCGTTGCCCTGACCCCGGACAGAACCGCGAATCCAGTCAGCGTGATTGCGCCCACGGCAATCCACTCGTACGGCACGCTCAACAGCACCGCTCCATAAATCAGACCACCGATGAGGATGAGGAAGCCAACGATGTAGATGCCGAATGACATGGTTGTCGCCCCTGCGCAGCTACTTCGGCTTGTGGACCAGATCGTTCTTCACGCTCTGGACGCCTGGAGTCGATCTCGCGACCTGCCCGGCCTTGTCGATCTGCCACTGCGAATCAACGAAACCCGACAGCTGCACCGTGCCATTGAAGGTCTCGGCCTTGATCTCGAGAGAGCTAATGTCCTTCTCTGCGAGCAGAGCGGTCTTGACCCGGGTCGTGACGGTTGCATCGTCGACCACTGCCCCGACGCTACGCGTGTGCTCCTGAGTGACGCAGCCGACAGCACCGATGGCGCTGCTGGCAAGCAACGCTGCGGACAAAGTCATTTTCATGTTCATGCCGATTTCCCGATGACAACGTTCATGCGAACTTGCATGAGACAGCTTGGCGTCGATGGACTCCGCGGGTCTGTACGGCACCGCACCTTCAAGCTGTCCGCGCACGATTCAGCGCGAGTACAGCGTGAAGCAGAACCGGGCATGAATGCCTTTGACCGTCGTGATGTCGGATGCCATCGTCAACTTCCCTGTCGAGCGCACGCCATCATGTTCAAGCCTGAAGCGTCACCTCACTCGCACGTCAGCAACGCCTCTGTGCGCAGCCGTACAGAGGACGACCCGCCCGTCGCGTATACCTGCGGAATGCCTCTCAGCCGTCGTGCGATATACCCACTCACTCTCGCGTTCGCGCTGCTTGCGCACGGGCCCGTCAGTGCGCAGGAAGATCCGAAGCTGGATTCCAAGGCGCAACAGGTGGCGCCGACCGCCTTCGCCGATGAAAAGCCGAAACCGGTTCTGAACTGGGGCGCCGGAGACGGCAAGAGCTATCTCGTCCCAGCGATGGACATCGTGCTGTTCGATGTCCTGCTCAACCTCTTCAATCGCCAGTTCTCCGGTATCGACGACTACGATTCCGATTTCTCTTCGCTGGAGGACAACCTGACCGGCAAGTGGGTGTACGACAGCGATCCGTTTGACATCAACCAGTTCGGACATCCGTACCAGGGTTCGCTGTATCACGGCTTCGCGCGATCCGCAGGCCTCGGCTACTGGGAAGCGTCGGCCTACACGATTCTCGGCAGTGCGGCCTGGGAAGTCGCTGGCGAGATCACGTCGCCTTCCATCAACGATCAGCTCACGACCGGCTTCGGCGGCAGTTTCCTCGGCGAACCGCTGTTCCGCATCGCAAGCCTGTTGCTTGAAAGTGGCGACGGCAGCAACCGCCCCGGATTCTGGCGTGAGATCGGCGCTGCGCTGATCTCGCCGGCAACAGGCTTCAACCGCGTGGCCTTCGACGAACGCTTCGATGGCGTATTCCGCAGTCACAATCCGGCGGTCTACACGCGCATCGGCGTCGGACTCAACGTCGATGCCGATGTCGATTCGAACGTGAATCTCAACATCGATCCCGAAGGCCAGTCGATCCCGCAGAGCTATGACACCGGAGAGACGATCGGCGATTTCACGATCGGTTATGGCCTTCCGGGCAAGCCCGGATATCGCTACGAGCGCCCGTTCGATTACTTTCACTTCCAGTTCACCGCCGCCAGCAGCAACATTCTCGAGAACGTGATCGTCCGTGGCCTGCTTTACGGCACGGACTACGCCGTCGGCGACAACTACCGCGGCATCTGGGGTCTCTACGGCACCTACGACTACATCGCGCCGCAGATCTTCCGCATTTCAACCACGGCGGCGGCGCTCGGCACCACCGGACAATGGTGGCTTTCGAAGGATGTTGCGTTGCAGGGCACGGCGCTTGCTGGTGTCGGTTATGGCTCGGCCGGCACGATCCGTGGTGTTGGTGAGCGCGACTATCACAACGGCGTGACGCCGCAGGCGATGCTCGCCTTGCGCTTGATCTTCAGCGATCGCACTTCACTGGACCTGACCGCGCGCGACTACTACGTCAGCGATCTCGCATCGGACGAAGAAGGCGGCAAGGAGAATATTTTCAGAGGTGACATCACGCTGACCGTGCGCGTCTACAACCTGCACGGCATCACCCTCATGTATACGGGTTCGCGGCGCGACGCCAGTTACGCCGACATGCGCGACACCCGGCAGGAGGTCGGCGCAGTCAGCATCGGTTACGCCTACCTGGGACAGACTCGCTCCGGTGCCGTTGATTGGCGACCCAAGAGCGCCGGCGGGCCGTAAGCCGCTGCTCCATCAGCTGTTCGTTATCGATCCCGTCCGCTTCCTGCAGGAGTTGCCCCATGGTCAGATTCACCGCTCCAACAACGCTTTCAGCCACGATGGGGGCATTGATGTGCCTTCACTGCGGCGGCGCCGTCGCGATGGAGGAGGAACTGCCTGCCGATATCGCCACTGCGCTGTTGCCTTTGACGACCTACGCCATCATCTACTTCAAGGGCGACGGTGAGGGTGAAGGCCAGTTCCTTCGCAGCACCGGCATCAGCCTTCTGCTGAACTCCACGCTCAGGTACGGCCTGAAGGAAACCGACTGGTCAGAGCGTCCCAACGGCAGCCCTTATGGATTTCCCTCGGGGCACGCCGCCTTCGTCACATCGAGTGCTGCGTTCCTGCAGGACCGCTATGGCTGGAAGTACGGACTGCCCGCCTACGCCGTGGTCGGCTACGTCAGCTACGTGCGCGTCGACACCGACCATCATCGCTGGCGCGACGTCATCGCCGGCGTGGCGCTGTCGTTCGGCATCTCCAAACTGTTCGTGACGCCGGATGGCGCAAGCCATGTCGCACCGGTTGTCGGTCCTGACTACCTCGGCATGCGTTGGGAGCGCTCGTTCTAGCGGGCCGTACCAGGACAGGAACTATGAGGAACTGTCTGGTGAGTCCGCAGAGAAATGCTCACGGTTCAGGACATCCATGACCATCTCGTAGAGCGCTGCGTAGCGCTCCTCACAGCGCAGCAGAACTTTCCTCAGCTCCGCATTCGGCTCTTCGGCGGCCATTACCTGGCACAGATGTCCTTCATGGTTGAGCGCATTGGATGTCGCGATGAGCATGGTGCGCTCGTACTCCAGCCGGCTGGCGCCAGCAAGCGGCGCAAAGTGGAGCGCGCGGTCCTTGGCGATGGCGAAGCGCTTGCGCGTTTCCATCTCCGGCAGGGGCTCGAGATCGATGCGCACGCCGGGATAGTCCCTGGAGATCTGCTCCAGCTCCTTCTTCAGTTCGTCGCCGTACTGGCTGAGCTGCCTGATCACGTCCTCAAACGCCTGCGACTCGATCTTGAAGTAGAGCACTAGGTTCGCCATGCCGAGACTCGACGCATCCTTGTAGAGCATGCTGTAGCCCTGACTCAGGATCAGCCGCTGTCCGCTCAAGTCGGATGCGGCATCTTCACCGGGCTCGCGCTTGTCGCAACCGGCGGCAACGGCGACCAACAGAGCCAGTGAAAGAACAACTTGTTTCGAGGGTCGCACGGACCCAGCGTACGCTGTACGCGAAGCCTGATCCAGTCGGCGGCACATGATCGTTACTCCGGGATGATTTAGAGCCAGTACGCACCGATGCGCGCCAGACGTTCCTTGATGCGCAGCAGAAGCGACCGCTTGCGCCATTGCTTGAGCGCGATTTCGTCCGACTCCCTGATGTCGGCAACGAAGACCCCTTCGACCTGGGTTGCAAAGCCGCGGCCCAGGACGACTGCGTTGATCTCGTCGTTGTGCAGAAAGCTGCGCCAGTCGAGGTTGGTGGATCCTATCGTCGACCAGACCCCGTCTATGCACACGATCTTTGCGTGCATGACCGCCCCGCGCCGCTCGTAGATCCTGACACCGCTGCGCAGCAGCTGCGAATAGTACGATCGGCCGAGATGAAAGATCTGCCCGGAGTCGGTTCTGCTCGGCAGAATCAGTTTGACGTCAACCCCGCGACGCTCGGCATCCTTCAATGCATCGAGCAACTGCGGATCAGGTGCGAAGTACGCGATGGTCAGCAACACCTCCTTCTCGGCATGCGCGATCGCCGACATCAGCGTCAGATAGATCAGGCTTTCCGGATCGTCCGGCGTACTGCCGATGGCCCGCACGATTTCATCGCCCTGTCGTTTGATCTCCGGAAAGTAGTCTCCTGCTGTCAGAGGCTCGCCCTTCTGCTTGGTCCAGGTTCCGATGAACAGCTTCTGGAACTCGGAAACCACCGGCCCCTCGATCTGGATATGCGTATCACGCCAACCGCCGGCAACGTTCCCTGGCGCATCCGTGGGCGCGGACCGTTTCGACGGCGCGCTGGAGTACGTGCTGCTGATATTGATGCCGCCGACGAACGCGATCCTGCCGTCGACCACCAGCAGCTTGCGATGATCGCGGTTGTTGATCAGCCAGGTCTTGGGATTGTCGGCCAGCGGATTGACTGGATTGAACTCGACGACCTTGACGCCTTCTTTGCGAAGCCGGTCGAAGAATGACTGTGGCGTCGTCAGGCTGCCGACGCTGTCATAGATCAGGTTGACCTGCACACCCGCAGCCTGGCGCGCGATCAGCCGTTCGGAAAACTGCGCGCCGATCTCATCGGCTTCGAAGATGTAGGTTTCAAGATTGATGTGATCTTTCGCCGCATCGATGGCCGCGAACATGGCCGCATAGGTTGCCGGTCCGTTCTGCAGCAGGGTGAGCTTGTTGCCGAGTACGAGCGGGCTGCCGGCGTTGAGTTCCTGTTCGTACGCCAGGTGCCGGTCGAGCAGGCCGGACGCACCGCCGCTGCCTTCGATGTTCGACAGGATGGCCGCACCCCTGCGCTGAGAGACCAGACCCTTTGCGCCTTCAAAATCCACCTGCTCGACAGGCTGCGAGCGATCGCCGGTATCCGGCAACGTCGCGCATGCCTGCATGGCAAGAAGACAGACCACTGCACCGGCAACTCGCCACAGCAAATGGCCACCGTCGGGTGGCCGCTGCATTCTGTGTTCGAGTTCCGTTTTCATCGTGAAGCTCTCCATCGCCGGCGGAGCTTACAAGCCCGACACCTGCTGATTTCGTCGACTCGATGCAGCCAGGAACGTGCCCAGGACGCGCCATTTTCAGACCGCGCCCTGGGCGTTCCCGATTCAGCGTCAGTTGACCAGGGCGGTGGACTGAACGCTCTTGACGCCGCGAATGTTCTTCGCGAGTTCGACCGCCAGGTCACGTTCCGCGCCGCTGTCGACCTTGCCGCTCAGCGTGACGATGCCGCCGCTGGTGCTGACCACGATGTCGGACCCATCAATGTTGCTGGAGTACAGATAGGTCGACTTGACCTTCGTCGTGATCCAGCCGTCGGCAACATCCTTGCCGGCTTCCTGAGTCGCGCTCTTCGCCGTTGCAGCCTTACCTGGCTTGGCAGGTGCTTTGACGACCAGCTGATTGCTCACCGAGCCGACGCCGCGGGTATTCGCCGCCAGTCGACCGGCAAGCGCCTTGGCCGCCGCGCTGTCGGCGGTGCCCTTCAATGTCACCTGCGCATTGCGGGTGTCGACGTCCGTCGCGAAACCTTCCGTGCTCTGGCTCCACAGCAGTTTCGACTTGACGGCTGCCGTCATCGTGGCGTCGTCAATCGCCTGGCCGTAGCTGCGCCCTGAAGCGGCGGCCGGGGCCGGTACCGTGTAACCGGCCTGCACAACGATCTGGTTGTCCACCGACTTGACGCCGTCGACACCCATTGCAATCTGCTTCGCCAGATCCTTGCTGACATCTTCGTCGACAGTTCCGGTCAGCGTCGCCTTGCCGTCGTCGACCGAAACCTTCAGATCATTGGCGCGCAGATGCGGGCTGAGCGCGTATGTCGTCCAGATCTGGGTCTCCTGGCGCGCTTCGGTCAGATCCTGGGTCGCGGTATCCGCCGCGGAGGGGGTGCTGATCGCGATCAGCGACAGCGCGAAGCCGGCGGTGAGCAGCGTGTTACGGATATTTTTTTGCATTGCATGACTCCACGACATGAACATTCTGGGTTTCCAGGCCGATGACGATTCGATAACGAATCCGGCTGCAAGATGGCACGGCGCCTACACCCGTCGCGTTGCGACGAGACGACTAAGCCGCCAGGCCTTCTCTGGATTGGGCTCGCCAAGTGCTGCTTTTGATCTGCTTTCCGTTGCGTCCTGCATGCGGCAATCAGGCATCACTTGACCCATGGACGGTAGCAAGGCCCTGAAACGGAGTCGGTGCGCTGCCGCACTGAATGTGCAAGGGGCATGCGCGATGGCGTCACGGTCAATTAGACTTCAGCGATGATCCGTGAGCTTCTCCGCATGGGCGATCCGCGCCTGCTCCAGATCTCCGCGCCGATCGAGCGTTTCGGCACACCGGAGCTGCTCTCCCTGCTCAATGACATGCGCGACACCATGGCCGATGCCAATGGCGCCGGCCTTGCAGCGCCGCAGATCGGCGTGCCGCTGCGCGTCGTGATCTTCGGCGTGACCAGGAACCCGCGCTATCCGGATGCCGAGGAAGTACCGTTCACCGCGCTGTGCAATCCGCAGATCACACCGCTGACCGACGAGATCGAAGATGGTTGGGAAGGCTGCCTGAGCGTACCCGGCATGCGCGGCCTCGTGCCGCGGATCACGCGCCTGCGCTACACAGGCTTCGATGAGCATGGCCAGCCGGTCGATCGCATCGCCGACGGCTTTCATGCGCGCGTCGTCCAGCATGAATGCGATCACCTCGACGGCATTCTCTATCCGATGCGCATCCGCGACCTGCGTCAGTTCGGCTTTACCGATGTGCTGTTTCCGGGGCAGGTTGTCGTCGACGACTGAGCACATCCTCCCTCTCCCCGCTTGCGGGGGAGAGGGAATATCGCTGAAAGCGCATCGCAGTATTCATGTCAGGCATTCCAGTCCAGCACATGCATCCGGTGCTGGCCGCTCAACCCTTTCAGTTCGGCAACGCGCTCTCCGCTGAACGCGAACTCCGTATCAGTAGGCAAAGCCTCACGCAGCGCGTCCGATACCAGCACTTCACCGCCGGTGGCCTGCGCGGCAATCCGCGCCGCAAGAATCACGGTGATACCGAAGAAGCGGTCGCCTTCCTTGATCGGCGTGCCGCAGTGCAGGCCGATGCGCACGCGGATTGGCGTTTCCGGATGACGCCGGCTGAACTCTGCGCACTGAGACTGAATCACTGACGCGCACTGCAGCGCCCGGGCCGGTTCCGCGAATGCGAGCAGAAAACCGTCGCCCTGCAGTTCGACTTCCTGCCCACCATGCGCACGCACGGCACGGCGAACGATGTGGTTGTGCGCCTTGATGACCTGGTGCGCAGCGTGATCGCCGAGGCGCTGGGTCATCGCGGTGAAGCCTTCCATGTCGCTGAAGACGATCGTCACCGTACCGTCCGCCGCAGTGGATGCGCTGAAGTCCGGCCGACGCAGCTCGACTGCGGCGATCACGGCGTCGAGTGAGCTGCGCACAACACGCTTGGCCACACCTTCGGCCTCGGTCTTGAGTGTCATCGCCAGATCGGTCGCGCGGCGGATGCCGAGCGCACCCGCGGCGTTGACCAGACCACCGATCAGTTCGGTCACACTCTGCTCTTCAAGTGGAACCGCTTCGACTTCCTCGATCGGGGAGACTGCTGGCAACAGCCATTGGACGAGCAGGTCGGCAGCAAGGATGAGCGTGAGACCGAGCGCCAATCGCACAGCCATGACCAGGCCAACGGCAATCCACAGCGCGAACGTTGCGGTGCCCGCAAGCAGCGCACCGACCAGTTGCGCCAGCGGCTCGATCGCAGCGGCCGTGACCAGAAACCCTGTCAGCACCAGCATCCAGCGCGCGAGTTCCTTGGGCAGCAGCTGGCGCGTGTCGTGTCCGGACTGTCGCACCAGCCATGCACCGATGGGCTCCGCGAAGAACCACAGCACTGCGGACGCCGCGAGCAGCACGCCGATCGAGACCATCGCCGGCAGTTGCTGGCAGAGCCATATCGCCGCCGCCTGAGTCGCAGTAAATCCACTCGTGCAAAAAGCCAGTGCGTTCGCCAATGCGCTCACCGCAATCGCGATCGCAAGCAGGCGGCTGCCGAGCGCAGCCGCGGATTGCTGCGGAAGATTTGTCACGCCTGCACGGTGACGCGGCCATCCGCATCGGCAAGCGAGATGCTGCGATAGCGGCACTTGCCGACGCCGCGCTGGAAGGCCGTGTTCGCGATCAGCCATACGCCGACAATCTCGTGCGGCAGTTCGCCGCCAATGGCCTTGCGGTAGTCGGCGACCAGATCGCGCTTTTCGTTGAGCCACTGACCCAGCTCGCTGGTGCCGCTGCGCACGACCCAATGCGTCTCGCGCTGGTCCCACCACGGCAACGGACATTGGAAGATCGTGGCGACCGGCAGCGCTGCACTCCACATCCATGTCAGATCAAGACCATTGTCGAACTCGACTGCGATCGACAGGTAGTCATGCGTCGGCTGGATGTGCTCGGCAAGTTCCGATGGCAGCTGCTCGACGCACCAGGCCCACGACAGGGTCGATGCCGAGGTCAGCGTTCGCCGCACCGGAAACTGGATGATGCCGACGTCGGCGTGCGTATCGCAGCACAGCGCGCGGCCATCGCTGTCCGGCCTGTAGATCTCGCCGTCGCCGAGACGCCAGAGATAGTCCCAGCCGGCCGGTGGGCGCGTCGGCTGTTGCATGCGTTGCAATACCGGACCGAACAAGGCCGCGTCATGTCTGGCAGCTGCCTGCAACGCGGCCTGCTCGTCGTCGCGCCAGCGGATCACGGCAACGACAAATTCACCGGTGAGCGCCTCGCGCCCAATGGCCGGATCGAACTGGCCATTGCGATCGGCGAACTCTCCGGACGGCTTGCAGGTCAGCTGCAGGGCGCCGCCCGCGCCGGCATCGATCGCGCAGCCTTCACCCATCAGCTTGGCAATCGGCGCGTTGCCGATGCGATACCACAAGCCGACCTGCGGCCCGAAGCCGACATCGAGGCCGCGCGACGCATACACCCGACCATGCGCGAGCACGGTGACGCGCTCATTCGCGGTGAAGATCACGCCACCCGGCATCCAGCCGGGTTCGCTGCCGGTCACGGTGATCCAGTCGCAGCGCTTGACCTGATTCGACAGCTTTTCGAGCACCGAATCGACGCGCTGGCGGAAGGCGGCGGTGTCCGGCACATTGGCCTCACCCTTGAAACGACGTTTCAGGCGCGAAGCCATGAACCGCAGGGTCGTCGGCAGTGCGGAAGGGGCGTTGCGGATGGGCATGAGCAGTTCGACGACGTGTCAGGAGATGCATCAACCGTACACGGTCACGGGCTGCGGCGAAACGCCCCTCACGGGTAGCTCCAGAGCGCACTGCTTTGGTGCTCTTTAACCCAGATGAAATCCAGGTCCGTCATTGCGTTCGCGCGGCCATCCCCGGGTTGCACCCGGGCTACGCGCTAGAACGCGCGCGGCACAAAGCGCGGCGTGCGTCGCTGGTATTCCGGATAGTCCGGATACTTGTGGTTCTGCACCTTTTCACCGAGCTTGGAGCTGCCCTGGAAGATCAGCATCAGCATCAGGCAGCCGGCAACCGTCCAGTTGAGGTGACCGGTCGCGGCGACGCTGAACAGGAAGAACAGGATCCACAACGCCTGTTCGGCGAAATAGTTCGGGTGCCGCGAGCGCGACCACAGGCCGCTGGTGATGAAGCCACGCGCGTAGTCGCCGTCGACCCGTTCACCGGCCTTGAGACGGCGCTTCTTCTCGTTCTGGAATTTCTGCTGCTGCTCGTCGGCAATCGCCTCGAAGATCACGAAGCCGATGTACGCCGCCGCGAGCAGCCAGTCGAAGATCCCCAGCGGGCGCGGCGCGTCGGCGGCGAGCACGATCGGCAGCGCCAGCGCCATCAGCAGGATGTTCTGGTAGATGCAGATGAAGCCGAGATGGAACGCGGTCCAGACCAGGCGGTGTTCCATGAACGGCATCTGCCGCACATGCGCCCAGCGGTAGTCCTCGTTGCCGCTCCAGAATTTCCAGCTATAGCCGCCATGGCGCGCGAAGTTGAAGGTCAGGCGGATACCCCAGACCGTCGCCACCGCGGACATCAGCACCATGCGCGGTTCATAGCCGGCCTTGACCGTCAGCAGCCAGGCGTAGATCGGCGGCAGCAGGCTCCACAGCTTGTCGACCTGCGAGATGTTGCCGGAGAGCTCGCCAAGCACGAAGCACAGCAGCGAGAACCCGATCATCACGACGACCGCGTCGTGGACGAGGCTGTGCTGCAGCGGCGTCAACGGCTGGTCATAGAACCACACCGCAAACGGCAGCAAGGCCAGCGCGCAGACCAGCACCGCAGTCATGCGCCCCAGCGAGACGACCATCAGGCAGCTGCCTTGACCGCGCTACCGGCCTGCGCCATGTCCATTGCCGCAACGTAGGCGAAGGTCATTGCAGGGCCCAGGGTTGAACCGGCGCCAGCATAGGTCGGGCCCATCACAGCGGCGGAGGTGTTGCCGACCGCGTAGAGGCCGCCGATGACGCTGCCATCTTCACGCAGCACGCGCGCCTGCGGATCGACGTTGAGACCGCCCTTGGTGCCGATCTCGCCCGGATACATCGGCACCGCGTAGTACGGCGCCTTCTCGATCGGGCCGAGGCAGGTGTTCGGCTTGACGCTCGGATCGCTGTAGTAGCGATCGATCGCGGTCTCGCCCTTGTGGAACTCGGTATCGACGCCGGTCTTCGCGAAACCGTTCATCTTCTCGACCGTCTTTGCCAGGTTCGCCGCATCGACGCCGATCTTCGCGGCGAGTGCATCGATCGTCTCGGCCTTGTAGTAGACCTTGTCGAGCCAGTCCTTCGGCAGCTTGGAATCCGGTTCGATCTGGCCGGGCAGGAAGATGCCCATCGGATACTTGTAGCGGAAGGTGGCGTCGAACACGAGCCAGGCCGGCACACAGCCATTGCCCTTCGCATCGTCGGCGTACATCGCGTTGCGGAAGTCCGGATAGGCCGCAGCTTCGTTGACGAAGCGCAGGCCCTTCCTGTTGACCGCGACGCAGCCCGGCATGCCGCGTTCGACGAACAGCGTGATTTGCTGCGCCGCATCCGGCTTGTTGACCGTCGGCGAACCCCAGACCTTGTCCATGTGCTTGAGCGAAGCGCCGAGCGCCTGACCGGCACGGATGCCATCGCCATGATTGATCGGCGGCGCGGCGGTCCATTCGACTTTCGTCGGCTTGGCGAGGTATTGCTCGCGCATCTGCTGGTTGGATTCGAAACCGCCGCAGGCGAGCACGACACCCCGCCTGGCGCGATAGCGCAGCGTGCGGCCGTTGTGCTCGACCACCGTGCCGACGACGCGCCCACCCTCCTCGATCAGCGACGACAGGCCGGTCTTCAGCTGCAGCGGAATCCTGTTCTGCAGCATCGCGTAGCGCAGCGTCGAGACCATCGCCTGACCGAGCACCTGGCGGCGATCGCGA
>CAZDPA010000020.1:35704-35951 GCA_964507195.1 uncultured Salinisphaerales bacterium
CCGCGCGAGAACAGCGTGTGCGCCTCGATCTGGTCCATGCCGATGCGGCCCATCAGCAGCGTGCCCTTGAACGACTCGCGCTGGTTGTCGAACTCAGGCCCGAGCAGCTTGGCGTCGAACTCGGCCGGCTGCATCGAGCGCCAGCCCTCCTTGCCGCCCGGCTTGTTCGGGTAGTAGTCCGGATACTTCGGCACGTTGTGATAGACGACGCCGAATTGCTTCGCCATGTAGCGCACCATTTCCGGCG
>CAZDPA010000021.1:0-34967 GCA_964507195.1 uncultured Salinisphaerales bacterium
GTCGGCCGGCTCGCCCGCGGTGTGGTTGCCGAAGATCAGGTTATGGCTGATCGTCGTGCCGGAGCCGACCGGCTGCTCCCACGTGCCGGTGCCGTGGTTGACGATCACGTTGTTGCGGAAGGTCCAGGCGTTATGGTTGTCGCCGTCCCAGCCGGACTGGAAGGTCGGGCGCGACGCCAGACCGGGCGCGATGTAGGCGGTGTTGTTGTA
Organism: uncultured Salinisphaerales bacterium; assembly: GCA_964507195.1. Classification (GTDB taxonomy): domain Bacteria; phylum Pseudomonadota; class Gammaproteobacteria; order Nevskiales; family Nevskiaceae; genus Solimonas. Next base: position 211 of record CAZDPA010000021.1, read on the forward strand.
GATCTTCGCGCCGGACATCAGGCCGCTGGAGAGCGTGAAGACGCCGTTGGCGGCGAAGGCATCGTTGACGCTGAGGTTGTAGCGCACGGTCGCGTTCGTGCCGGAGAACAACCCGCCCATCAGCAATATCATGCCGCCCTCGTTGTCGTGGCTGTAGTTGTACTGCACGACGGAATTGCTGGTCATCAGGTCGACGTCGTAGGCCTGCCCGTCGACGACGTGGAAGCGCACGCCGGAGACCTCGTTGTACTGCATCGTGCTGTTCGTCGTCTTGGCGATGAACATGCCGACGGTGCCGGGCTGGGTCGATCCGGGCACAGTGACCAGGCCGGCTGTGTCGATCCGGTTGTGCTCGATGAGGTTGTTCACCGACCCGGCGAGGATGATGCCGTCGCCTTCAATGTCCTTCAGCCGGTTGCCGGCGATCGTGACGTTCTTGCTCAACGCGTTCTGGGCGACGAGGTAGAAGAGGAAGCCCGTCGAATTGTCGTTGAAGACGATGCCTGTGCGGCCGACGCGTTCGACGACGTTGTCGAGAATCTGCACGCCGTCATAGCTGCTGGAGCCGTTCGACAGGCCGTTCATCGTGTCGGCCACGACGGCGATGCCGCCGTTGGTCTGCGCGTTGGCGCCGGAGCACTCGAAGCAGCCGTTGACACTGTGGACATAGTTGTCGCGGATGACGATGCCGAACTTGCCGGTGCCGCTGGTGTTGTAGACCATGATGCCGCTGCGGTTCAGGCCACGGGCCGACGTGGTCCCGACGTTGTTCGTGCCGTCGTCGTTGACGACCTCGAGCCCGGTCACCGTCCAGTGCGAGACGTTGTGCAGCAGCACCGCCGCGCCGCCGGCACCACCACCGGCCACGTTGCGTCCGTCGACGATCGGGCGCGGGCCATCGCCATAGGCGCCGATCGTGATCGGGTTGCCGCTCACACCCGAGCCGCGCGGCTTGAGCTGCTCTACCCACTGTTGTCCAGCGCGCAGAAGAATCTTGTCCCCCGCCGAGAAAGTCGCCGCGTTGACCTTCGCAAGTGTCTTCCACGCCGCTGCCTGGCTCGTGCCGGCGTTACTGTCCGATCCTCCGGTTGCATCGACGTAGTACGTCGTGTTCGCGGCGAACGCCGGCATGGCGCCGAGCAGTGCGCTCGCGACAGCAATGGCCGTCGCCCAGATCGTGAGATTCTTTCTCATCAAAACTCCTCCGTGGTGAACGCACCAGACGACAATGGCCGCATCGTCTGAAGTGCATTGAATGAAGCGAAAAGGGTGCAGATCTGCTTTCTTCCTCGGGCGCATTTTGCGCCGGCAGCTGAAGGGCTTTCCGGACCGGAGTTGCGATTTCCGGACAGGTGGCATGCGGGCCTGTACGCATTTTCTGACGCTCGGGGAACACCCGTGATTGCTATATTCGCGCACGACAGACGGCCCTGCTGCGGGCACCGGTGACTTGAACATGCAGATTTCCCGAAGCATCTACAGTGTTGTGCAGATGATCGACGTAGCAGCAGAGCACGGGATGAGCGTCACGGCTTGTCTGGAGAATTCAGGCATCGCGCCTGAGCAGTTGCACCAGTTGGAGTCCCAGGTCTACCCGCAGCAGGAATGCACTGTTATCGCCAATATCGTGCGCGGGTTGCCTCGCGTGCCGGACCTGGGCCTGCGTATGGCCGCGCGATTCCACATGCCGGTCTATGGTGTCCTGACATTTGCAATGTGCAGCTGCGCCACGGCCGGCGATGCCATCGATCTGGGCCTTGGCTACCATGACCTGAGCTTCACGCTGGTGGACAAACGCCAGGAAGTGATTGGCAACGACCTGATCTTCACCTTCGGAGATCGTCACATTCCTGCTCCATTGCGCCAGATCGTCGTCGAGCGGGACATGTTTGCCCTGCAGCGGGTGATAGACGAAATGTTGTCGCGCCACATTCCGAAGCGCAGCGTGTGCTTCGCCTACCCTCCACCGCCACATGCCAGGCAGTACACCGAACTTCTGGGCATCGAGCCTGAATTCGACGCGCCGGCGCATCAGATCGTTGTCGACGCCAATTTCCGGAAGATGCCCATGCCTCAAGCCAGCGCTGCCATGCTCCGGCATTGTGTGGCACAGCTGCAGGCAATCATGGCGCGGCGCAAAACCTGGAGCGGCACTGCCGGCAGGGTCCGCGACATGCTACTGCGCAATCCCTGGATGGGACCCGACATGGAGGCGGTTGCGGCCAAACTGCGCATGACCTCACGGAACCTGCGTCGCATGCTGGAAGCGGAGAACACGTCCTTCAGGAGCTTGTCGGACGAAGTCCGGCAGACACTCGCAGAAGAAATGCTTGGCCTCGGAAAATTCAGCGTCAAGGACGTGGCCACCCGGCTGGGCTATAGCGAGGTTTCCAGTTTCACCAATGCTTTCAAGCGTTGGACCGGCAGGGCGCCGCGAGACTGGCGATCGGTCCAATGACCTTCAGCCGGAGATCCGTTGCGCATCGGCTCAGCTGCCAGTCGTAGCCGACCGGAGCTGGCACATCAGCAACGACAACCGTTCTGCCTCGGCCTGCACCGACGCACAGTCGCAGCGCCCTACCACACGCCGTTGGTCACCCTGAGCACGTAGAAGCCGCTCTTGGTATCGCTGTACCAGATCTCCTTGCGCTCCGGCGCGAACGCGGGTCTGGACACGGCGTTGTTGCCGCCGTTGCTCAACATTGGCGCGTTGAAGTAAGCGACCTCGCGCGGATTGCGGACATCGCGGATGTCGAACACGCGCAGGCCGGACAGAATCATGCTGCAGGCGGCGATGTCCGGATCGACCATGCTCGGCACACCGCAATAGTGGCCGGCGTAGCCGCCGATGATGCCACCCGCACCCGGATCGTCCTTGGTGGCTTCGCGATTTTCAGGTTGATGCACTTCGAGCCTGAGTTCGGAGACGACGAAGGGCTGGGTCTCGTCGCTGATGTCGATGATGCGCGCCGCACCGACGTTGACGCCGTTGGGCGCCGGCAGTCCGCGATCGCTGTTGCTCGCGAACTCGTCGATCTCGAGCAGGTAGGGCTTGCCGTTGCGCGAGAACGGCATCGCGTTCTGCGGGATGCTCATGTTGTCCCAGACCAGCCGCGAGATCTCGCGCACCGCTGGGTTGGGCTTGCGTGCCTGGATATCGGAAACGTCGAGTATGACCAGACCGGTATTCGTGAACGTGCCTGAAGCCAGATAGGCGCGATTGCCGTCGGCGCTGATTCCGAGGCCATGCGACTGGTAGTTGGTCGTCAGCAGGCGCTGCGGGCGCGAGGGATCGGAAATGTCGACTGCCGTCAATGTCGGCGTGCCGATCGACGAAGAGTAGAAGGTCTTGCCGTCGGGCGAGATGCCGCTTTCGTGACCCAGCACGCCGACCAGCGCCGATGAGCGCAGCTTGGGGGAGCGGCAGTCCTCGGACAGATCGTAGACGTCGACGATTCCGGGATAGGTGACGACATTGCCCATCACCGCCGCGAGCACGCCGGCGTCCTGCGAGACGACCAGTGATTCATGCGGCGACAGCATTGCCGGCGTGATCAGCCGCGTGCTGAGCTGCGGCTGGGTCGGATCGCTCATGTCCATGACATTCACGCCGACACCTTCCAGCAGGTTGGTCGGAAACAGCGTGGTCGTGTCGTAGTACGCGCACTCGCGACCCGATTTGTCGACGTAGCGCTCGACCTTGAAACCGGCAACGGTACCGATCGGATTGGGCGTGGTGTAGGAGCCGACCAGCTCGATGTTGCAGGTATAGCCTTCGGCAGCACGCCCGCTGGCCACCTCCTCCGCAGTGATCCGCCCCTGCATCCCGGTCTCGGGCCGCGAGCCAGGACCGCAGTCAGCCTTGGGCGTCGCGCCGCCGGTGTCGCCCGGCACTGGCGCAGACGAAACAGTGTCGGTGCTGCTGCCACAGGCAACGAGCGCTGCCAGCGCAAGCGCAATCAGTGAGGCTGACAGGAATGGCTGCATGGCGTGGTTCTCCCCCGGCCATTGTTTGGAACAGCCTAGCGCCATCAACACGGGCACAATAGGTCAGCGACCGCCATCGGACTAGACTGGGGCTGCAAGAGATACCCGCTACAAGCCGAGTTCCGGGTCAGTGCTGCCTGATCCGGCCCGGCTGGTACACAATTTCAGTCTCGCTCCAAGGAAGCCCTGCACGGGTTCCCGTTCGTGTCGAGTGCCGGCGAAGCCGGTGTATCGAGACACCAGGGCTGAAGTCGCGGCCTCTCGATACACCTTGCGCTCCGCACAAGGCACTCGAGGCGAACGGATGTAGTGGCACCTGTGCAGAACCTCCCTAAAGGGGCCACGTTACGAGGACGCACGCATGAAGCAGGTGTTCATCACCGCCGCCGGTGGGCCCGACAAGCTGCAGCTTCGCGAGTCACCGGATCCCGCGCCGACCGGCAAGCAGCTGCGCATCCGCGTCAAGGCGACCGGCATCAACTTCGCTGACATCCTCGCGCGCAAGGGACTCTACCCCGACGCGCCGAAGCTTCCCGCCGTTGTCGGCTACGAAGTGTCAGGGATCATCGACGCGGCCGGGCCGGAAGCGGTCATGGATTGGGTCGGCAAGGAGGTCTTCGCGCTCACCCGCTTCAACGGCTATGCGGATACCGTCGTTGTCGAAGAACATCAGGTCTTTTCCAAACCGGCCGCACTGTTGTACGAGCAATGCGCCGCGATTCCGGTGAACTACCTCACCGCATGGCAGCTCATGGTCGTGATGGGCAGCCTGTCCAAGGACGAAACCGTGCTGATCCATAACGCCGGCAGCGGCGTCGGGCTCGCGGCCATCGACATCGGCCGGCATATTGGTTGCCGGATGATCGGCACCGCGAGCCCCGGCAAGCACGCGTTCCTGAAAAGTCGCGGCCTGCATGAGGCCATCGACTACAGCGCCGGCGACTGGTATCCGGAGCTGATGCGCCTGACCGCAGACCGCGGCGTCGAGCTGATCCTCGATCCGCTCGGCGGCAGTCACTGGAAGAAGAGCTACAAGGCCCTGCGTCACACCGGCCGCCTCGGCATGTTCGGCATCTCCACAGCCGTCGAGTCCTCGCTGCCCGGGCCGCTGAAACTCGTCGCAGTCGGAATCGGCTTGCCGCTGTTCAATCCGATCGGCCTGATGAACCAGAACCGCGCGGTGTTCGGCGTGAACATGGGGCATCTCTGGCACGAGCCCGACAAGGTCGCGAACTGGATGGCGGAGATCCTGCGCGGCGTCGACGAGGGCTGGATACGGCCGCACGTCGACAAGGCGTTTCCGCTCGCGCAGGCCGGAGAGGCGCAGGCCTACATCGAAGCGCGCAGGAACACCGGCAAGGTCGTGCTGACCGTGTAGTCGCTTCAGCTGCGACATCATTGAGCACGACGCGCCTTCGATCCGGAAAAAATACTCCGGAAACTCCACGGTCCAGACGGCACTGGATACGGCGACTGAGCTGCAGGCCGGTCGTCGATCGATCTTTCAGCAGCGCAAAGCGGCCGCTTGCGGTGATTCGCAAGCGGCCGGATCACGCAGAACGCGCTACGGATACACGAACGCCGGGCTGTTCCAGCCGCCGCGCGATTGTTCCGGCATCGCCGGCAGCGGCGTGCCGCCGTAGACAACCTCGTCGGCATCGCCGTAACCGAGCCAGGGAATCGTGTGCTGCTTGCCCTGGCCGGGCTGCGAGTAGTCGCAGACGCCTTCGGGGAAGACTGCCTGCATCTGTGCCCACTCCTCGTCGCTGAAGGCAATCGACCCGTAGTCGTCGTTGCGGTTCAGCGGTTTGAGCTGGCACTTGTGATCGTCGTAGGTGCCGGCCTGGTCGGCGACCCCGCGCGGCACGCTGAACTCGGTGCGCAGGGTCTGGCCGACGATGCCGGCGCCGCAGACCGCGTTGAGCACCGGGTCGACGATGATGCCGAGCGCCGGATCGATCACCGGCAGCAGACCCTGGTGCAGCTGGTACAGGATGGGCCCAAGCGTCGTGCCGAACAGCTGATCGAGCGTCGGCTGCAGCACCGGCACGGCAATGCCGTCCGGGCTGGCCAGCGCAGAGACGGCACTGCAGCGGTCCTGCACATCGCCCGGGCGGTTCTGCACCACCTTTTCCTGCAGCGGCACTTCGCGCGCATCGGCCTCGATCGCCGCCATCCAGCGGTCCATCGCGATCAGCGCTTCGGTCGAGTAATGCGGATCGCCAATCAGCGGCGTCTCGCCGTACCAGATGACATGGTTGTCGTGGTGACCCTGCTCGCGGTCGAGGCGCTTGCGCATCGTCCAGGCCCATTGCGCCTCATGCGCAAGGCCCGGATCCGGACCACGGTGATCGATGATCGCGACGTTGCCGAGATTGCTGGCGCTGTTGAGCCAGCCGGTGCGGTACATGTTCGGCAAGGCCGGCAGGTCGGCCTTCAGACGCTGCTCGGTGTACTCGGCGTCCGGGTTCATGCCGCCGATCTTGGCGTTCAGATCGACGAACATCGCCGGCGTGATGATGCCGGCGCGCAGCGCATGCAGGCCGTACTGCACGCCGACATTGTCGACCGGGATGCCGCCGAAGCCGCGGCCCGCAGCGAACTCGGGGGGCGTCCAGTTCTCCGGCGCACGGGTGCCGAACAGGGTCTTCATGAAATCGAAGATGCCGCAGCGCACGCCGCCCGGATTGGTCTCGGCGTTGTAGATCTGCGCTTCATCGACGCAACCATCGTTCGGCGAAACCGCACCGACGAACAAGCCGATGTCGGCAACGATGGCATTCACCGGCAGCAGGTGACCTTCGACCGCAGCCCACTGCAGCGGATTCCAGATCACGCCGCTGGCCCACTTGTCCGGATGTTCCAGATAGCCGCGCAGCTGGTGGAAATCGAAGAACGATGCGCCCGGCGATGCGGTGTCCGGGAACGAGCACGTGACGATCAGGCCCTGGTAGATGCCAGGATAGGCATTGGCCACCGTCTGCTGTGCGATCGAGCCGCCCGAGCAACCGGCGCCGATCGTGTAGCGGATCTCGCCGTAGTGCTCGACCAGATGCTCCTTGGCCATCATCAGCGCTTCGGCGTTCATCGCGACGCTGCAGTTGTGCCCGGTATTCGCCATCGCCACCGACATCACTGCGAAACCGCGGCTCAGCGCTACGGTGGGGCTGTCGCCCAGCGACACCGGCAGCGCCGGCGGCAGGAAATCGAAGGTGCCGGAATAATCCGTCGTCGGTGCGCTGCCCGCGCCGTAGCCGCCACCGCAGCCGCCGCCGTGCGGCACGAAGATCTTGCCATTCCATTGCGCCTGCGGCGCCCACGGTTGCCATTCCTGGTCCGGCTGGTAGAGCACCGCGATGCGGTACTGGTCGCGGTTCTGGTAGCCGATCTCGACGCGCACGATGAACGGCACTTCCAGGCCTTCGTCCGTCGTCGTCGTCGCCACGTCGGACGGTGGGTTCTCCGGGTCATAGTCCTGCAGGCCGCTGCTCAGCGGATTGGTCGACTTGTACAGATAGCTGAACTCGGCCGGCCTGTTGCACTGTGCATCGAGCGAGCCTTCCGGACAGTTCCACGGCTGGATCTGCGGACCGGAGAACACCGGACCGCCGTTGGGATAGTTGATCAGCGTCGCGCTGTCGGATGTGCCGGCGACACTGGCGGTCAGCCGGTTGGCACCGAGTTCGAGACCGCTGAGCAGACCCATGTAACGACCGTTGTCACGGGACGCGAACTGATCGCTCACGTCCCTGCCATTCAGCGCCACATCGGCGGACGATGCATTTTCCGGCAGCGCGATTTCCACCAGCGCGTCGCCATTGCTGAGCAGATCGGATCGATTGGACAGCACCTTGATCAGGTCCGACGACTCGCCCTGCCCACCCGTCACCGGCGTCGATTCGCCGCAGGCCACCAACAGCAGGGCTCCGGCGAATGCCGGAACGCCACGCAGCAGAAAACGCAGCGCGTTACTTTTATTCATTTGTGTTCCCCTCGCAGAATGCTTCGTACGCCAGCCAAGCCCCCTTGGCAGCGCGGCATTCTAGTACGACAGCGCCTCAGGGGTTGGCCGTGACCACGGCGACGCATCGATGTGGGACACGGCTTACGCCGACCGAGGGATTGTCGGTACCCGATGCGGATGCACCTCTGGCCGAATCACCGGCGCTTCCCGAAAGGTCACGCGCTGCGCATCTCGATGTCGAGCGGCGACACTGATCGCAGCCTCAACTGGCCGGTGGCAACTCGTCAAAGTCCGCCACCTGGTCATGCAGCGCGCGCTGGAATGCGGGGCGCGTCTCGCAGCGATCGCAGTAGGCCTTGATCGTCGGGTATTGAGCCACGAGATCGGTGTGGCGCAGGTTGCGCAACACCGTGACCATCAGCAGGTCGGCCGCGCTGTAGCGATCTTCCAGGTACTCGCGATCACCGAGCCATTCCGCGAGTGCGCCTAGCCTGCGCCTGACGAAATCCTCCACCTGCGGGCGCCGCTGCCGCGTCCATTCCGCGCCTTCGTGAAACAGGTCGATCTCCGTCAACTGCTGCACCGCCGGTTCGATCGAGTTCAACGCGGCGAACAGCCAGGTCTGGACGCGCGCACGTCCGGCCGCATCCCTGGGCATCAGCACCTCGCTCTGCTCGGCAATGTGCAGAACGATGGCGCCGGACTCGAACATCTCCACGCCATCCTGTGCGTACGCAGGCACCTGCCCGAACGGCTGCCGCTCGCGGTATTCCGCACTGGCTTGATCCTGCGGACCGATGAGCTTCGCGGTATACGACAAGCCCGCTTCTTCCAGCGCCCAGCGCACACGCAGGTCGCGCACCAGCCCACGCGCAAACGGCGGCACCCAACGGAAAGCGGTGACGGTGATCGGATTCAGTTGTGCATTCATATGCTGTGCTCCTGTAGCGCGGATGGAATGATGCTCAGTGCTTGAGCAGGCTTTCCAGCAGCTCCAGCGCCATCGTCCAGCCCCTGGTGTGACTGAGCCCGGCCTCGTGGTCAGGCAGGCGCTCGTGCGTCAGCACGATCTCGGTACTGGAACTGGCGACGTTGAATTCCACCGTCACCAGGGTTTCCGTGTGATGCGTTGCGGCCGAGTGCCAGGTGAACACAAGCTTCCTGTTGCGCTCGATGACGCGGTACTCGCCGTAGTGGCGGTTCGGGCCGCTCTCATAGTTCATGACGACCTCATAGGCACCACCAACGCGCGCATCGACGTTCACCGTGCTGCGCGCAGTCGTGCCGGGATGCATCCACTGCGCGAGACTTTCCGGATCCAGCCAGGCATCGAACAGTTCGTCGACGGTGGCTGCGATGTTGCGCCTGACCACGATCTTGCCGGGCTTGATGCCCGCGGCGGGATCGAGGGCGGCCCTGACGCTGCTGGTCTGAGTCTGTGTCATTGCTTGCTCCTGTGTCTGCCCGTGTTGCGTTTCCTGATCACGAAATCTTCCAGAGCCGCCAGGCGATCCGCCCAGAACTGGCGATAGAACTCCATCCAGTCGGCAGCCTCCTGCATCGGCGCAGCGTTGAGCGAGAGCACGTGCTCGCGACCCTGCACCGAGCGCGTGACCAGCCCTGCGCGTTCGAGAATGCGGATGTGCTTGGACGTCGAGTTCAGCGAAATCGGAAACGCGCTTGCCAGTTCCGTCACCCGCGCATCGGACTGCGCCAGCCGGGCGAGAATCGCGCGCCGCGTGCCGTCCGACATCGCGCCGAACAACTCGTCAAGTTGCGTTGTTTTATATTCATCCATAAGGGTGAATATATGCACATGCGATCCGGCGGTCAAGCCGGCTGCGGTCTATCGCTGGAAACCCAGGGCCAAGGTCGCCGCCGTCACCGGCTGCGCGCGCCGACAGGCGATCGGTGACTTCATCACGCCCCCGAGGGGGAGCCCGCCATCGCGGCACCGCCCTGTATGAACAGCACCTTTCGCAAGGATTGCAGAGTCGGAACGGGCGTGTATCCTCCATCGTAGAGAAAAAAGCCGGCAAGTAACGTCTATTGAGGCGACGCCGGCCAGCACTCGACGGTGCAGGTACGCCACGGAAGGGACCAGCATGACGCGAATCGGCGACAGCTTGGACGGGAGAGCGCATTGATTCCGGCGCCACCGCAACGTCCGCGGGTTCTGTGCGTGGACGACGAGCGTGGAATTCTCGACGGGCTGCGCCTTCAACTTCAGCGACAATACGACTTTCACAGCGCTGTGGATGGCGTGGAAGCGCTTGATATCCTGCGCAACCACGACGTCGCGGTGATCGTCTCCGACATGCGTATGCCGGTCATGGACGGCGCCGAGTTCCTGCGACGGGCAGCCGAGATCCGGCCCGACGCGACACGCATTCTGTTGACCGGGCAGGCAGACATCGACTCCGCCATGCGTGCGGTGAACCAGGGGCAGGTATTCCGCTTCCTGCTCAAACCCTGCCCTTCGACCGAGTTGCTCAATGCCGTCGCCGAGGGTGCGGTCCGCCAGAAACTTGCTGCGCTGAGCCGCCGCGATTCGCTCGATCATTCGCAGCAGTTGCTTGCCCGCGACAGCGAACTGGAATTTCTGACGCTGCACGATGCGCTGACGCGCCTGCCCGGACGCCAGCTGTTCCTGGAACAATGTGGCCGGCTTCTGGACAGCGCGCGCGCCTTGGGCCAACGCGCTGGCGTCATGCTGTTGAACCTGCGGCATTTCGACAGCCTGAATGAAACCCTGGGCCGGGCCACTTGCGATGCGATTCTCCGAAGTGTGGCCGTGCGAATCAAGGAGCGCGTGGCTGCAGTGGAAGCGATCGGCCGAGTCGGCGGCGACCGATTTGCGATAGCCATATTCGAGCCGCAACCGTCCTGGTCACCGCCGTCGCTGCTGACTTCACCCCTGTGCAAGATCCTGGACGCACCACTGGAAATTGACGGCCGCAGCTTGCTGGTTGGCGCTACCATCGGTTTATCTGTATTCCCTGAGGACGGAGACGACGCCGACAGCCTGCTCTGCAACGCCGAGGCGGCGATGAAGAGCGCCCGCGCAAACGGCGAAAAGGTGCGCCTCTATACCCGCGAACTTGGCGCGGCACTCTCACAGCGAATCAAGCTTGAGCAGCGCCTGCGTCGCGCCGTGGAGCTATCGGAATTCCAGCTGCACTACCAGCCTACAATCGATCTGCGCACTGGCAACGTATGCGGCGCCGAGGCGTTGCTGCGTTGGCACAGCGACGAGCTGGGCATGGTTCCACCGGCCCAGTTCGTCCCTGTGCTCGAGGACACCGGGCTGATCGTTGAGGTCGGCACCTGGGTACTGCATCGGGCCGTGGCGGACCGCCGACGCTGGATGGCATCCGGACTCGTTGTTCCGCCCGTGGCGGTCAACGTATCACCGCTGCAACTGCGCGCAGCCGACTTCGTCGACGTCACACTTGCTGCCATCGGCAGCGATCCGGCAGACGCTGCTGGCATCTCGCTGGAGATTACCGAGTCGATGCTGATGACCGACATCGAGGAGACGGTGGACAAGCTGCACCGCCTCCGAGCGGCCGGTGTCAGCATCGCCATCGACGATTTTGGAACCGGCTATTCCTCCCTGGCCTATCTGTCGCGTCTGCCGGTTTCAGCCGTGAAGATCGATCGATCGTTCATCGTGAAGATCGGCGACAGTGCTGACACCGTATCGATCGTGCTCGCCGTGATCTCACTGGCGCGCGCACTCCACCTCAAAGTCATTGCCGAGGGCGTCGACAACGCCGAACAACTCAAGGTGCTGCGCCTGCTGCACTGCGACGAGTTCCAGGGATTCCTGTTCAGCAAGGGCCTCGCCGCCGCCGATTTCGAAGAACTGCTGCGCCAAGGCCGGCGCATGACGTTCAACTGACAACGGATCGAACGACATGCCGGCCGAATACAATCTCTGGATTGTCACGCTGTCCTTTTTTGTCGGCGTGCTCGCATCGTTCCTGGCACTGGAAATGGCGACACGCGTGGCAACGGCGACAAGCGACCGGCCTGCCGGGCGCTTTGGCTTACCCATCGCGGCTGTCGCAATGGGTACAGGCATCTGGTCCATGCATTTTGTCGGAATGCTGGCATTGCGCCTGCCTGTTCCTGTGTCTTACAGCCTGAGCGTGACTTTCCTGTCGCTGGCATTTGCGATTGGTGCTTCGTACGTGGCGTTGCGCGTGGTTCAGGCGGAGCGGCTCAGCGCCTGGCGCCTGGCGGCAGGCGGTCTGCTCATGGGAGGCGGTATCGCACTGATGCATTACACGGGGATGGTGGCGCTGCAGATCCTGCCGCGGCCGGACTATGACCCGATGCTCTGGACGCTGTCGGTGGTCATCGCCGTGGCTGCGGCCAGCGCAGCCTTGTGGATCTGCTTTCACCTGAAATCCGGCAATGGCCGACTGTGGACGAGGGTGGGCAGTGCGTTGGTGATGGGACTGGCGATCTGGGGCATGCATTTCACCGGCATGGCGGCGGTGCGCTTTGCGCCTGACACCTACTGCATCGGCAACCCGCTCACGATCGACAACAGCTGGCTGGCCGGCACGATCGCCTTCTGCGTACTGGTGATGCTGATGTCGCTGCCCATGATGGCTGCCGCCAATGCCTGGCTGACGCGCCGCCATGACGGCATCCCGATCCGTCGCTGGAGCCGGGTTGCGTATCGGGTCAACGGTGCGCTGCTGGCACTGCTGGTCACCCTGACCGTCATGGTCTTCCTGACCGAGGACATTCCCATCGAGGCAGCGGAACGCCAGCGTCAGGCGCATGCCATTACCGATGAGCTGGCGCAGTCCGAGGAAGACCTCCTGCGGACGGTCCGCATGTATGCGCAAACCAGCGATCCGGCCTTCGAGCGCATGTACATGCAGATCCTGGCCATCCGCAATGGCAGCGCGCCGCGGCCGCTGGAATACGACCCCAGCTTCTGGTTCCAGGCCGCGTCCGACGCGCGATTGAAGCCGCCGCCTGAAGCAAGCGCCGAGTCCTTGATCGGTCGCCTGCAGAAGACCGGGCTCACTGCGAAGGAACTCATGCTGCTGGGGCAATCGGAACTTGCCATGCAGGCCACGCAGTCGCGCGAACTGGTCGCCATGGACGCGGTGAAGGGGCGCTTTCACGCCGCGGATGGCAGCATCACCGAGGGCGTTCCCGATCCCGAGCTCGCACAGCGCCTGCTGTTCGATGCGCCCTATCTGAAAGCCAAGACCGAGGCAATGAGGCCGCTGGCCGAGCTTCAGCGCAGTGTTGATGCCCGCAACCAGCAGGTCAGCCGCAACGCGGACCGGCGGATCGATCTCTACATATCACTGATGTTGATCGCATTGGCAACACTGCTGACAAGCATGGGGCTTACCTTCCTGGCGACACGGCACAAGGTTTCCAGCCTGTTGCTGCTGGAAGAGAAAACCCGCCGTTTCGGCGAGCCCGGCTTTGAGTTCGCCGACACAGACGGTGCCGACGAGATCAGCCAGCTCGGGCGCACCTTCGCAGCGATGCACCGCAAGGTGATTGAACGCACCGCTGCGCTCGAGCATGAAATATCGGAGCGCAAGCGCGCCGAGGACGAAAGCGAGCGATTCTTCAACCAGTCGCTGAACCTGTTGATGGTGGCCGGGTTCGATGGAAGCTATCGCCGCTTGAATCCGGCCTGGGAGCAGGCCCTGGGATTCACGCGCGAATACCTGCTCGCGCGCGGCTTCATGGAATTCGTTCATGTCGATGACCGGGCGTCGGTAGCCGATGCGGTCAAGCGCGTCCAGCGCGACGGTAGCGCCATGGCAGTGGAATGCCGATGCCGCTGCGCAGATGGCAGCTACAAGACCTATTCGTGGAACGCGGCGCAGCGCGGCGATGGCGAGTCGTTCTACGCCACGGGGCATGACGTCTCCACACTGCGCGAGACCGAGCGCGAGCTGCGTACCAGCGAGATGCAGCTGAATACGATCGTCGAGAATCTGGCGGAAGGCGTCATCGTTTCCGGCATGGATGGGCAGTTGCTGCATATCAATCGGGCTGCGGTGATCATGCATGGATTTTCGGATGCCAATGAGGGCTTGATGCATTTATCCGAGTTGCACCGTCTTTTTGAGGTGACGACGCTGGAGGGGGACATTTGCACGCTCGACGAATGGCCACTGTCGCGCTCTCTGCGTGGCGAGACAACCGACAATGCAGAATTCCAGGTGCGCCGTACCGATCTCGACAACTGGTGTCGTGTACTCAGCTACAGCTCCTCGCTGGTTCCAGATTCTGATGGCCGCCCGCAGATGGCAGTGCTCACAGTCAGTGACATTACCGAGCGCACGCGTGCCGAAGCGGAGCGGCATCAGGCGCAGAAACTTGAGTCAGTGGGCCGACTGGCAGCAGGCATTGCCCATGAGATCAACTCGCCCCTGCAATTCATCAACGATTGCAGCAACTTCGTCCGCGACGGTGTCACCGAACTGGGAACGCTCGTCGCGGGCTATCGCCAGACCATGGGCGCCCTCGCCGACGGCAGCATCAGCGTTGACGCGGCCCTGAAGGAAACCAGCCAGCGCGAGCAGTCTGCCGATCTGGATTACCTGATTGAGAATATACCGGGCGCGATCGACCGTTCTCTTGAGGGGCTCCAGCGAGTGACCGAAATCGTGCGCTCGATGAAGGAATTTTCGCACCCGGATCAGAAGAACAAAGTTCATGCCGATCTCAATCAGGCGATTCAAAGTACGCTGACCATCGCGCAGCATGAGTACAGGTATGTGGCCGACGTGATCACCGAGTTTGAGCCTCTACCTCTCGTACCCTGCTACCTCGGCGACCTCAATCAGGCCGTCCTCAACCTCGTGGTCAACGCAGCGCATGCCATCGAGGATGTGGTGCGCGGCAGCGGGCGCAAAGGCGTGATTCGTGTCTGCACACGTGTCGAGGGCGACCAGGCGGTCATCAGCATAGAGGACAGCGGCGGCGGCATACCCGAAGCAATCCGCAGCAAGATATTCGATCCGTTTTTCACCACGAAGGGCATTGGCAAAGGGACCGGACAGGGCCTCGCCCTGGCGCGCGCGGTGGTGGTGGACATGCACAAGGGCCGCCTGGAGTTCGACACCTGGCCAGGCAAGGGCACGCGCTTCATCATCCGCCTGCCGCTGATGTCCGCTGCGGAAACCGCGCAAGCGCGATGAGGGTCATGTTTGTGGATCAGTGTTCCTGAGCAGAACAACCTAAGCCTTCGCACTGCCCGCGATCACGAATGCCGTCGGAAATCTGCGCTCAGCGCAGCGGATGGTCGAGGTCGGTGTACTGCGGGCAGTAGCCGGTGTCGAACAGCTTCTCGGCCGAGATCATGCGTGCCGGGGTCTGGATCTGGCCGAGGAACTCCAGCTTCGGCAGGCCCTGACGCGTACAGAGCTGGTCGAACACCTCGGCATTGGTGTTCGGCAGCCACTGGTTGTCGCAGACGTTGTAGATGCCGGTCAGCTTCTTGCGCAGCGCATGCGCTGCAGCACCGACCACGTCGAGGAAGTGGATGACGTAGAGCCGCGCGTCTGCACTGAAGGCGTCCTTGCCGCCCATCACCTCATGTGCCAGCTTGGCACGCTGCGCATAGCTCATGTCGCCCGGGGCGCCATAGATGTCGGGCAGTCGCAGCACGCAGCCCTGACCCGTCGACAGCACAATCCGCTCGGCCTCGCTGTAGTAGCGCGTGGATGGCTCGGTGGAGTCGCTCACCGGCGTTTCCTCGGTGACCGGCTCGTCGCCGGGTCCGCCATCGCCATAGACCGAGAACGACGACAGGAACAGCACGCGCTTGTTTGCCGTTATGGCGCTTTCACAGCTGGCGACCAGCACGTCGCGGTAAGACGCCTCGCGCTCCTCGCGACTGCGCGCCCGCCACTCGTTGGGGGCGACCGTCGAGACGATCGCGTCGCACTCGCCGGCGATCTCGCGGATGCGCGCGGCATCGGTGCCGCGCACGACATGCACCTCGTCCGCATATTCGCCCAGGGCCTCGACCTTGGACGGCGTGGTCGTCGTGCCCTTGACCCACACACCTTCGGCGCGCAACCCACCCGCCAAAGCCTTGCCGACGTGGCCCAGACCCAGAATCAACACCTCTTTCATGACAGCCCCTGGTATTTCTTGATGACTTTATTTTTCTGGTGACGCCATATCGTTGACCCGATGCATCGGACCGCGACACCCCCAAACGAAGGACATGATCCCGCATCGCGGGTTCGGCATCCAGTTTGATCGCGATGCCGCTCCGGCACGCGACCCGGTGCAAGGCGCTGTCGGTATCCAGCCCTGTCCGCCTCGCGCACCATGATGGAGCGCCTGGGTCCAGTCGCCGACGCATTGACGCATTCATTGTGCAATCGCACAATTCACCCCTCGTCAGCGCCAGCCATTGCACCAGCCACGCCGCGCGAATGATTTGATCGCCGTCCGGGGGCTGGATGCGTCTGTACATGGGCTGTTCGAAATTCCTGCTGTCCTTGTCTGTCGGGCTCGCGACGAACGCGCCAGCGTTTGCCGACGCCAGTACGGTATCGACGATTCCGCTGGAAGCCGGCACCGAGGCGCTGCCGGCGGATGCAGTCACTGAAGCCCCTTCCCCGTCTCAGCTCGAAACGATCGTCGTCACCGGCGAACTGCTGACGCGCAACGCCGAGCGCACGACGACCAGCGTCGGCGTCCACAGCGGCGTCGAGATCGAGCGCAGCACCGCGCTGGATGTCTACGACGTCATCAACGCCACGCCCAATGCCAGCTGGCACGACAGCGAACTGGGGCTGTCGACGATCACGCTGCGCGGCATCGGCAGCTACGGCACCGGCCAGGTCGGCGCCGGCACGATCTACGGCACCGCCACGGCAATCGTCGTCGACGGCGTTGCCCTGCCGCGCGGTGCGATGGGCTTCGCCGATCTGTCGGCCTTCGATCTCAACCAGGTCGAGGTGTTCCGCGGCCCGCAGTCGACAAGCCAGGGCCGCAATGCGATGGCTGGCGCCATCATCATCAATACGGCCGAACCGGCAGTGGACGGCGGCTTCAATCCGGAACTGCGTGGTCGCCTTTCCGCTGGCAGCGATACCGCCTACCAGGGCGCCGCTGCCGCAGGCGCAACGCTGTGGGCTGACCGCCTCGGCATTCGCGTCGTCACCGATCACCGCGCCGACGATGGCGATCTGCCCAATGTCACGAGCGACGATGACCAATGG
Organism: uncultured Salinisphaerales bacterium; assembly: GCA_964507195.1. GTDB lineage: Bacteria > Pseudomonadota > Gammaproteobacteria > Nevskiales > Nevskiaceae > Solimonas. Next base: position 17,398 of record CAZDPA010000021.1, read on the forward strand.
GCACGTGACGAGAATCACGGCACGCGCCTGAGCGCGCGGCTCATGCCATTCGGCAGCGATGGCCACTACGAAACGCTCGTGAGCCTCGGCGAACTGCGCCGCGAATCCGGCAGCCGCTATGTCGAGCAGTCGCGCGAAGCTGAGCGTGTTGCCACGGCGGACGAGCCCAGTGGCGTCGACAACGAGGCGCGGCTCTATGCGCTCAACCAGCAGCTGCGCATCGGCGATCACTGGACGCTGCGCGCGATCAGCGCCTATGCGGCGTCGACCGTCCTGCTGCACCTCGACGTCGACTACAGCGCCAAGCAGAACGGCTACATCGCCCAGACCGCCGACTCGCATTCGTTCTCGCAGGAACTGCGTGCCAGCTTCGACGACGACAGCTGGCGCGGCACCGTCGGCCTGTACTACTTCCGTGGCCTGGATGGCGAGAACTCCTCCGGGGAAACAGCGGTATCTGGCTTTGTGGAAACCCTCATCCCATGCCCGCTGGGCAGCGCGCTTTGCGATCTGCTGCCGCTGGATGAACTGTTCGCGCTGGTCAACGCTGCGACGGGCAACGTCGTGGTCCAGGCCGATGCGCCGGCGCGTTTCGAGAACTACGCGCTGTTCGGCGAAGTTGACTGGCAGATCAGCGAACGCCTGACCCTGACCGCCGGCCTGCGCCTGGATCGCGAGCACAACAGCCGCCGTGTCGTCAGCGAAATCAGCGGCGACACGCTGGACGCGCAGATCGCCGTGGCGCTGCTGAAACAGGCCGGCGTGCTGGGCCAGGATGGCGAAACCCATGTCGGCCGCAGTTTCTCGGCCGTGCTGCCCAAGTTCGCGATGAGCTACGAGCTGTTCGACGGCGGTTACATCGGTGCCGCGTACACCGAGGGCTACCGCCCCGGCGGCGAGGGCTACAACTTCGGCTCCGGGCAGCGCTACCAGTTCGATGCCGAGCGCACGCGCAACGTCGAGCTGTCGTTCAAGACCGCGCTGCCAGCCTGGCGCACCCAGCTGGCACTCAACCTGTTCCATACCGACTGGGACGACATGCAGGTGCAGGTCGGCCCGCTGCTCGCCACCTACGTCGACAACGCCGGCCAGTCGCGCATCCGCGGCGGCGAGCTGGAGCTGCGCACGCTGCTGTTCGACCAGCTGCGCGTCATCGGCGGCGTCGGCATCACCCACGGTCGCTTCGTCGATTTCGTCAGCACCACCGGCGATTTCAGCGGCTATCCGCTGCCCAAGGCGCCGGAGTATTCGGCGACGCTGGCGCTGGAGTGGATGCCGTTCACCGATGTGCTGATTCGTCCCGAAGCATTGTGGGTCGGCGCTACGCCGGCGCAGGTCGGCAACGCCGAGATCAACGCCGGACCGGCCTACCAATTGCCGGCCTACACGCTGCTGAACCTGTCGCTGCGCTGGCAGCCGGGCCGCATCGGCTTCTTCTTCAACGGCAGCAATCTGACGGACGAGAACTACCGCCAGGATGCGATCAAGGCCGCCATCGGCGGCGATCTCGCCGCGCTGGGCCATGGACGACGTCTGATAGGCGGCGTCGAGTTCAAGTTCTAGAATCCGGCGCTGCAACCACGGAGTCCCGCATGACTGAGCTGATCGAAGATGTCGACGCACTGGTCGCGACGGTCGGCAAGGTGCCGGGCTCGCTCGACATGAAGGTCATGGATCACCTCGACGCCAGCGCGCTGCGCTGGCTGCAGGTGTCGCCGCTGCTGTTCGCGTCGTTCGGCGGCGACGGCAACATCGACATCACGGTCGGCGGCGGCGAGCCTGGTTTCGTGCAGGCGCCCGATCCCAAGCGCCTGCGCGTGCCGCTGGCCATGCTCGACGATCCGCAGTTCGCCCAGGTCGGCCGCGGCTTCGGTTCGCTGTTGCTGACGCCGGGCATCGACGAGACGCTACGCGTCAACGGTCGTGTCGCCGCGGTGGATGACGACGCGATCGAGATCGAGATCGACGAGTGCTATCTGCACTGCGCGAAGGCGCTGATGCGTTCGAAGTTCTGGGCAGCACAGCCGCAGATCGCAGCGCCGGACGAAATCACCGGCTTCATCGCCGGGAGCCGCTTCATGGCACTGGCGACGATCGACCGCGACGGTCGCGCCGATGTCAGCCCCAAGGGCGATCCCGCCGGCGCGATGCTCAAGCTGCACGACGGTGCCGCCTGGTATGCCGACCGCCCCGGCAATCGCCGGGTCGACAGCTTCCGCAACCTGCTGACCCAGCCGAATCTCGCAGCGCTGGTGCTGATTCCCGGATCGACGCGTGTCGCCGTGCTGCACGGCGCTGCGCAGATCACGACCGGCGCGGCGATGCGCGAAGCCTTCGCCGTCGGCGAGCGCGTGCCGAAGATCGTCACGTGCGTGCAGCAGCCAAAGCTCGAACTGCGCGACAGCGCCGCGCTGGCATGCGTCCGTCCATGGCCAGCTGCGGCGGCACCGGCCGACATCGATCCGGCCGCGATGTTTGTCGCCCACGTCAAGGAGAGCAAGGCGCGCGGCCTGCAGGCGACGATCGCCCGCGCGGCGCTGAACGTACCGGGACTGATGGAGAAGGGCCTGCAGCACGACTACAAGAACAACATGTATTGAATGATGGATCTCAACGCTCAATTAAACGCCGTCATTCCCGCGTACGCGGGAATCCAGAGCCGAGAGCGCTGCTGTGAATTCCCTGGATTCCCGCTTTCGCGGGAATGACGGCGAGTTTATTTGGACTCTCTCCGAACGACGATGAACGCCACCACCCCTACCCGCTGGTTCCGCACCAACCTCTGGCTGCATCGCTGGACCAGCCTGATCGCGACGCTGCCGTTTCTCGTGCTGTGCCTGACCGGCACGGTGCTGATCTTCCACGAGGAAATCGACGATGCGCTCGGCGTGATCCCGGACGCCGCCCACTCTGCCGACGCTCCGCAGCAACCGCTGTCCGTTGCGGTGGCCAACGCCGCCGCGGCGTATCCGGACCAGCGCGTGCTCAGCGTCGGCATCGATGCGAAGAATCATCCGGGCGTGCAGTTGGTCATCACCGCGCCGCGTGGTGAAACCGGTTTCGACAATGCGCAGCTGCGCTTCGCGGAACTGGCGACCGGCGAGCTGATCGGTGAATCCGATCCGGCCAAAACGCTCACCGGCTTTCTGCTGGAACTGCACGCGCAGTGGTTTCTCGGCCCGATCGGCGAACTGATCGGCGCATTGATCGCGCTGCTGGTGCTGCTGTCGCTGATGTCCGGCATCGTCGTCTACGCGCCCTACGTCAGGCGCGTCGCCTTCGGCGTGCTGCGCCGCGGCCGCGGACCGCGCCTGCTGCAGCTGGACCTGCACAACTTCATCGGCGCGCTGGTGCTGGGCTGGGCGCTGGTCGTCACCGTCACCGGCTTCATGCTCGGCTTCGGCAGTGTCGCGCTCGGCATCTGGCAGTACACCGAGCTCGCGGAGCTGCGTGCGCATGCCGCAGGCATGGCGCCGGTCAATGCCGAGCAAGCTCCGGTCGATGTCGATCGCGTCTTCGCCGCCGCAAAGGCGACTGCGCCGCCGGACTGGAACGTCGTGTCGGTGATCTTTCCCGGCACCGATTTCTCGACGCCGCGCCACTACACAGCACTGCTCGCCGGCGCCGAAGGCGCGGAGGAGCGCATGCTGCGCGTCGCGATCGTCGACGCCGCCACCGGCGAGATCGCCGCCGTGCCGGAATTTCCGCTGTACCTGAAGGCGATCTTCATCTCCGAGCCGCTGCACTTCGGCGACTACGGCGGCCTGCCGCTCAAGCTGCTATGGACCGCCTGCACCTGGCTGACGCTGTTCATCACCGCCAACGGCGCGTGGCTGTGGTGGGACCGACGCCGGCGCCGATCTCGCGCGACCGAACCGACCGGCACCATCGAAGCGATCGGAGCGCTGGAATGAGCAAGGGCACGCGCAATCCTCTGATCCTGGTCGGCCTGCTCGCGGTGCTCAGCGTCTGCGGCCTCGTCGCGATGCTGCTCAGCGACTCGGCGCCGTGGGATCGCGGCGCCCTGCTGCTCACCGCGTTGCCGCTGATCGTCGGCGCCTGGCACGTTGCCCGGCGCTGATCCGGCAGGTGACTTGACTCTGGAGCAGGTCCAGGGTGTGCAATGGGCGCCCGACCGGACAGATTGCGGCACGCCATGCTCACACCCGAAATCACCTACAGCGCCCTGCTCATCGTCCAGGCCCTGCATCTGCTCCACCATCGGCTGGCCAAGCGTCACATCAGCTTTGCCGAGGTGATCTCCGCCTCGGTGCTGATCATCCAGCCGTCTCAGGCGCTGGTCCCGGCCATGCTGCTGATGGGCGTGCATGGCTTGCTGATTGCCGTACAGGTCGTCGGCAGCCTGTGGATCATGCGGCTGTCGCCGGACTGGGCACGGATGGCATGAACATGCGTTCCGCCACCAGCAGCAAGCCGGTCGGGTCTGCTACGCTCTGAACCATGCATCGCTCGTCTCCACGCACAGTTCTCACCGCGCTCCTCGTCGTCGCGGTGTTGCTGTTCGCGCAGATCCTGGGCCTGCATCACCACCGTCATCTGGAGCTCGACGGCAGCGCGCCCGAGCACGCGATGCAGCTGCACTTCGAGGACGCCGGCATCCACGCCAACGAAGCGGACGCCGGGCATGCGCACGCCGCGCAGGGGGACGTCGCCTCGCACGCGCATCTGGATATTGAAACCAAGGCCATCAGCGATGGCCTGTCCAAGGTCTTCGCCGACGAGCTGCCGCTGGCGCTGCTGTTGCTGGTCCTTGTCCTGCGCCTGCCAGGCCGGCAGATCCAGGCGCCGCGCGCGCTTGTCCCCGAACCCTGGCGACGACATCCACGCCACGCCGTACTTCCTCCGTCGCACGCACCGCCGCTGATCCTCGCGTAATCCGCCACAAGGTCACCGTTTGACGGTCGACCTTGCCTGCCGCGATGCGGCGCGCCCGCCTGATGCGGGCCGGTCATGAGGATTCACCGTGGTTCCTGTTCGATCTTTCCTGGCAGCCGCCTGTGCGCTGCTGAGTGCCGGCGTGTCTGCAACGTCGCCGCACGATGCGCCACCCGCCGCTGCAGATGCTTCAGCCCTCAGCTTGAGCGCGGCGGTCACCCGTACGCTGACCAACAACCCGGAGCTGGCGCAGTTCGCGTTTCGTTTGCAGGCACAGGATGCCCGCGTCGACGCCGCGGGACTGCGCGCCGCGCCGGAACTGCATACCCAGATTGAAAATGCCTTCGGCACCGGCCGGGCGCGCGGACTGAGCGGCGTCGAGGGGACGTTTGCACTGTCGCAGGTGATCGAGCTGGGCGGCCAGCGTCACCGGCGTCTTGACGTCGCGCGTGAATCGCGCACCGTCGTCGAAGTCGAGCGCGAAGCCGCACAGCTGGACGTACTCGCCGAGCTGGGCCGTCGATTCATCCATGTCGCCTCGGATCAGAAGCAACTCGAACTCACCGGCTTCGCCACCGGACTCGCGGAGAAAACGGTGACCGAGGTCGAGCGCCGGGTTCGCGCGGCCAGGTCACCCGAGGTGGAGCTGAATCGCGCGCGCATCTCGCTCGCCCGCGCGCGGGTCGAACAGGAGCATGCCGAGCATGAGCTGTTGACCTCGCGGCGCAAGCTGGCGGCGATGTGGGGCTCGAATGAAGCCGACTTCGGCCCTGTGAATGCCGAGCTCTTCCAACTGCCGCAGGTGGGCGACCTTGACCAGCTGACGGCCAGGCTTGCGGCCACGCCAGACTTCATGCGCTACGCGACCGGGGCACGCCAGCGCGATGCCGAGATCCGTCTTGCCGAAGCCAGGGCGCGCTCGCAAGTGACTATCTCGGCAGGTGCACGCTGGCTGGCGGATACCGACGATGTGGCATTCGTCGGCGGCATTTCCGTGCCGCTGTTCGGTCGTCGACAGGTGCAACCGCAGATCGATGAGGCGCGCGCCCTGCGCGCAGAAATCGACGCCGAAACGCGCGCCGCGCGCGTCCGCGCCGAGGCCAGCCTGTTCGAGCTGGTGCAGGAACTGCGTCACGCGATCACCGAAACCGAAGTGCTGCGCGACGAGGTCCTGCCGCAGATGGAGGCTGCGCTGGTCGCCACCGAGTACGCCTGGCAGCGCGGCCGTTACAGCTATCTGGAATGGACCGAAGCGCAGCGTGAACGCATTGCCGTCCAGCGCGCGCTGATCGAAGCCGCTGCCAACGCCCACATTTTTCAGGTCGAGATCGAGCGCCTGACCGGCGCCGCCGTTCCCGCCGCTGAATCCCGTATCGATGCTGGAGTCACCCCATGATCCGCAAACCCACTTCAATTCTCGTGCTCGCTGCCGCCCTGGCGCTGTCCGCCTGCGGATCGTCAGAATCCGGCGCCGGGGCACATGCAGATGAACATGGCCACGGCGCAGCCGAAAGCCACGACGAAGCCGTCAAGGGACCGCATGGCGGCCGACTGCTCGAAGACGGCAATTTCGCACTTGAGGTCACGATCTTCGAGCGCGGGGTACCTCCGGAATTTCGCCTGTATGCGACCGCGAACGGCAAGCCCGTCCCGGCAAAAGACGTGCAGGCCAGCATCAGGCTGTCGAGAATCGACGGCCAGCCCGGCGGCAAGACCAACGAGCACATCTTCACTGCCCAGGACGATTATCTGGTCAGCCCCGCCGAAGTGTACGAGCCGCATTCGTTCGCGGTCACCGTGAGGGCCAGTAACGCGGGCAAGCAGCACGAATGGACCTACGACTCGCCCGAAGGCCGCGTCAGCATCGACGCCGACATGGCCACTGCACAGGGCCTTCTCACTGCGGCAGTTGGCGGTGGCGCAATCAGCGAAAGCCTGTCGCTGTACGGCAGCATTCAGGCCAACGGTGAGCGTGTGCGCGCCGTGGCCGCGCGCTATCCGGGCATCGTCAAGAGCGTCGCGGTCAAGCTGGGGGACACAGTTCAGGCGGGTGACGTACTGGCGACCGTCGAGAGCAATGAAAGCCTGCAGGTCTACGCGGTGACCGCGCCGCTGGCCGGCACCATCACCCGGCGCAACACCAACCCCGGCCAGGCAACGGACGCAGCGCCGCTGTTCGAGGTCGCGGATTTTTCCAGCGTATGGGCCGAACTTGCAGTGTTCCCACGCGACCGCGCGCGCCTGAAGCTCGGTCAGACCGCACAGCTCAGCGCCAGCGATGGCGACGCTCAAGGTACGGGCAGCGTGAGCTTTGTCTCCGCAATGGGTGTCGCAAACCAGGCCCTGCTCGCCCGCGTGGTGCTCGACAACGCGACCGGACAGTGGATGCCGGGACAGTTCGTCAATGCACGGGTTGCGGTCAACGAAACACCGGTCAAGCTGCGCGTGCCTTTGTCAGCGCTGCAGACATTTCGCGATTGGGATGTGGTGTTTGTCGCCGACGGCGAGACCTATCAGGCGCAACCTCTTGAACTGGGGCGACGCGACGCCGAGTACGCCGAAGTGCTCAGTGGCGTCGACGCAGGTGCGCAGATCGTCGTCGCCAATTCCTACCTGGTGAAGGCGGACATCGAGAAGTCCGGCGCTACCCACGATCACTGAGCCGGCGCCATGATTGAACGATTGCTGCAATTCTCTCTCGCCCAGCGCTGGCTGGTGCTCACCGCAGCAGTGCTGCTCGGCGTTCTGGGCGTCTTCAATTTCTTCCGCCTGCCGATTGATGCGGTGCCGGACATCACCAATGTCCAGGTCCAGATCAGCACTGAAGCCCCGGGATACTCGCCGCTGGAGGCCGAGCAGCGCGTGACCTATCTGGTCGAGAACGCGATGGCCGGTCTGCCAAAGCTCGAATACACGCGCTCGCTGTCACGCTATGGCCTGTCGCAGGTGACCGTCGTGTTTGCCGACGGCACGGATATCTACTTCGCACGCCAGCTGGTTGCTGAGCGCATCCAGCAGGTCAAGAGCCTGTTGCCGAGCGGCGTTGAGCCTTCGATGGGTCCGATCTCCACCGGCCTCGGCGAGATCTTCATGTTCACGGTCGACCCGAAACCCGGGGCGCTGCAGGCAGACGGATCACCCTACACGCCGTATGAGCTGTTCGATGCGATGCGCTGGATCGTGCGCCCGCAACTGTCCAAGGTACCGGGCGTTACCGAGGTCAACAGCATCGGCGGTTTTGAGCGACAGGTCGTCGTCGCGCCGAATCCGGCGAAGTTGCTGGCCTATGGCCTGACACTGGAAGACCTGATCGCCGCGCTGGCGCGCAACAACGCGAATCAGGGTGCGGGATACATCGAGCGCAATGGCGCGCAGGTGCTGATCCGCTCGCCCGGCCAGGTTGGCAGTCTCGACGACGTCAGGCGCGTGGTCGTGAAGATGCTCGGCCATACGCCGCTGACCCTGGGCGATATCGCCGAAGTCGATTGGGGCAGCGCCCTGCGCAATGGCGCAGCAACGATGAACGGCGAGGAAGTCGTGCTCGGCACGGTGTTCATGCTGATCGGCGAGAACTCGCGCAAGGTGTCCGTCGCGGTTGCCGCCAGGCTTGAGGAAATCCAGAAGAGCCTGCCGCAGGGCCTGGAGGTGCGCACCGTCTACGACCGGACACAACTGGTCGACAAGACGCTCGCCACGGTCAAGAAGAACCTGATCGAAGGCGCGCTGCTGGTGATCGTCGTGCTGTTCATGCTGCTCGGCAATCTGCGCGCGGCACTGGTGACCGCGATGGTGATTCCACTGGCGATGCTGGCGACGATCACCGGCATGGTCGAAAACCAGGTCAGCGCCAACCTGATGAGTCTCGGTGCGCTCGACTTCGGCCTGATCGTCGACGGCGCGGTGATCATTGTCGAGAACTGCGTCCGCCGACTTGCGGAGGCCCAGAACGGGCGCTCGCAGGCTCTGACGCTGGGCGAACGACTGGCGACGGTGTACGAATCGACCAATGAAGTGATCCGGCCGAGTCTTTTCGGCGTCGGCATCATCACCGCAGTCTATCTCCCGCTGTTCGCGCTCACCGGCGTCGAAGGCAAGATGTTCCAGCCGATGGCCTTCACCGTGGTGATGGCACTGATCGCGGCGCTGGTGCTTTCGCTGACTTTTGTTCCCGCGGCCGTCGCCCTGACGTTGACCGGCCGCGTCACTGAACGGCACAACCCGGTGATGCAGGCCGCAGTCCGTGCCTACACACCGGCGCTCGCGGCCGCGCTGCGTTGGCGTGTACCGGTGGCTGCCGCGGCCGCTGTCCTCGTCGTCGCCTGCACCTGGCTGGCCGGACGCATGGGCAGCGAGTTCATCCCCAGCCTCGACGAAGGCGACATCGCCCTGCATGCGCTGCGCATCCCGGGCACCTCATTGACGCAGGCCGTCGGCATGCAGGCCGCACTCGAGGCCGAGATCCGGAAACTGCCCGAAGTGGAACGCAGCTTTGCCAAGCTCGGCACCGCCGAAGTCGCGACGGACCCGATGCCGCCGTCGGTCACCGACACCTTCGTCATGCTCAAGGACCGCAGTGAGTGGCCCGATCCACGCAAGCCGAAGAGCCAGTTTGTCGCCGAACTCGAAGCCGCCGTGATGCGTGTGCCCGGCAACAACTACGAGTTCACCCAGCCGATCCAGATGCGCTTCAACGAGCTGATCTCCGGCGTTCGCGCCGATCTGGCGGTGAAGATCTACGGCGACGATCTCGACGTGCTCAACGAGCAGGCCGGGCGCATCGAGCAGGTGCTGTCGCGGGTATCCGGCGCGTCGGACGTCAAGACCGAACAGACCACCGGCCTGCCGATGATGAGCGTGACGCCGCGGCGCGAGTTGCTGGCGCGCTACGGCATCGCTGTGCATGACGTTCAGGCCGTTGTGGCCACTGCGTTCGGTGGCAGCGATGCCGGGCTGCTGTATGACGGCGACCGTCGCTACGAGATCGTGGTACGCCTGCCTGACGCGATGCGTGCCGATCCGCAGACCCTGGAGCAGCTCACGGTGCCGCTGCCGGATGGCGGATACGTGCCGCTGCAGGAAGTGGCCGATGTGGTGATCGCACCCGGGCCGAACCAGATCAACCGCGAGCAGGGCAAGCGCCGCGTGGTGATCACCGCCAACGTGCGCGGCACCGACCTCGGCAGCGTCGTGCGTGAAGTACAGCGACGCATCGACGCCGAAGTCATCCTGCCCGCCGGCTACTGGCTGGACTATGGCGGCAGCTTCGAGCAGCTGCAGTCGGCCAGCCGGCGCCTGATGATCGTCGTGCCGCTGACGCTGGCACTGATCCTCGGCCTGTTGTTCATGGCCTTCGGCTCGATCAAGGATGCCTTGCTGATCTTCAGCGGCGTACCGCTGGCGCTGACCGGCGGCGTGCTCGCGCTGCTGGCGCGCGGCATCCCGCTGTCGATCAGTGCCGGTGTCGGCTTCATCGCACTGTCCGGCGTCGCGGTGCTCAACGGTCTGGTCATGGTCAGCTTCATCCGCAAACTGCGCGAAGAGGGCCGCAGCCTGGACGAGGCGATCACCGAAGGCGCACTGACACGTCTGCGGCCGGTGCTGATGACCGCGCTGGTCGCCGCACTCGGCTTCGTGCCGATGGCGTTCAACTCCGGCATCGGCAGCGAAGTGCAGCGACCGCTAGCAACCGTGGTGATCGGAGGCATCCTTTCGTCGACCCTGCTGACATTGCTGGTGCTGCCAGGCCTGTATCGACTGGCGACCGGCAGGGTTGCAAAGCTTTAGCCCCGCCCCCATCCCTATACTTCCCCATGAACCCGACCCTCCCGCTCTCAGTCCTCGATCTCGCGCCGGTGCCGGAAGGCACCAGCGCAGCAGTCGCAGTGCGCCGCACGGTCGATCTCGCGCGTTTGGCAGAGCGTCTCGGCTATGTCCGCTACTGGTTCGCCGAACATCACAGCATGCCGAGCGTCGCCAGTTCGGCGCCGGAGATCCTGATCGGTCATGTTGCCAGTGCGACCACGCAGATCCGCGTCGGTGCCGGCGGCATCATGCTGCCCAACCACACGCCGCTGAAGGTTGCGGAAACCTTCCGCACGCTGGCGGCGCTGCATCCGGGGCGCATCGATCTGGGTTTGGGTCGTGCGCCGGGCTCGGATCAATCGGCGAGCCGCGCGCTGCGCGCCTCCGACGGTCACGACTTCACTGCGCAACTCGCAGAGCTGCAGGCTTTCTGCGGCGACCGTGAATTTCCGCCGGGACATCCATTCCGCCAGGTGCTGGCCGTGCCGCACGACGCGCCGATGCCGCCGATCTGGCTGCTCGGCTCCAGTGGAGCCAGCGCGCAGTGGGCCGGCACGCTCGGCATGGGCTACAGCTTTGCCAGTCATTTCAGTCCGGAACCGGCCGGCCCGGCGTTCAACGCATACCGGCAAAGCTTCAAGCCGTCCACGCAGTTCCAGCGACCGAGCGCAGTGCTGGGCGTTGCGGTGGTCTGTGCGGAAACCGCCGAGGAAGCCGATCACCTGGCAACGACGATGGATCTCGCCTGGCTGCGCATCCGCCGCGGCGAATTCCTGCCCCTGCCCAGTCCGGAGACGGCGCGCAACTACAACTACAGCGCCTTCGAGCGCGAGGCCGTGCGCGAGTACCGCAGCCGCACCGTGATCGGCACCCCGGCGCAGGTGCGCGCCGCGATCGAGCAGCTTGCCGGGAACTGCGGCGCAGACGAGGTGATGGTCGTCACCAACCTCTACGGCCACGCCGAGCGCCTGCGCAGCTACGAACTGTTGGCTCACGCCTTCACGGACTGATTCCGGAGCGGTTCACATGCCGGGCGTGCTTATCGGTACCCGTCGAGCAAGCGCCATTCTGCGGTCCGGTCGCTCCGCTAACCCGTGAACTGCAGGATCAAGCCCAGTCCACTGCACGCCAGCAAGGTCTTGATCAGTCCGACCTTGAAACCGAGCATCGCAAGCATTGCTCCGGCACCGAGCAGCAGTGCCGCCAGGTTCAGCGAGGACCACTGAGGGGCCGGCAGCGACAGGACGCCCCGCTGCCATTGCCCGACCTCGGCAAACAGCACATGCATCGCGAACCAGATCGACAGGTTGAGGATCACGCCGACGACCGCCGCAGTGATCGCGGTCAATGCAGCGTTGAGCCAGCGATTGCCGCGCAGCGCTTCGATATACGGCGCGCCGAGAAAAATCCACAGGAAGCACGGAACGAAGGTCACCCAGGTCGAAAGCGTGGCGCCCAGTACACCGGAGAGCAATGGATTCAAGGCGCCCGGATCACGGTAAGCACCCAGAAAGCCGACATAGGTCAACACCAGGATGAGCGGCCCCGGCGTGGTTTCGGCCAGTGCCAGCCCCTGCACCATTTCGCCGGGCGCCAGCCAGCCATATCGTTCGACCGCCTGCTGCGTCATGTACGCCAGCACGGCGTACGCGCCGCCGAACGTGACCACTGCCATCTTGCTGAAGAACACCGCTTCTTCGGTGAAGACGTGACTCGCACCCAGCGTCAGCAGCAGGGCCAGCACGGGAATACCCCATAGCGCCGCGCCGGACAGCAGCACGCCCAGGGTCCAGCTCGCCTGTGGTCGTGCATGTCCGGGAACCGGCCCGGCATCGACAGCGTCTGTATGGCTGCCTGGCCGGAAGACGCGTGGAATCAACCGCGCACCGATCAATCCAATGACTGCCGCACCGAGAATGATGATCGGGAACGGCACCCGGAACGCAAAGATCAGGATGAACGCTGCAAATGCCAGCAGATGCAGCGAGGGATGCCTGAGCGCACGCCTGCCGACACGGACGACGGCTTCAATCACGATCGCCAGCGTCGCTGCCTGCATGCCGAACAACAGACCCTGCATCACGTGCAGATCGCCGTACAGGACGTACGCGATGGCAATGCCGGTCATCAGAATGAAGCCCGGCAGGATGAACAGCAGGCCGGCGACGATGCCGCCGATGGTCCTGTGCATCAACCAGCCGATGTAGGTGGCCAGCTGTTGCGCTTCGGGCCCCGGAAGCAGCATGCAATAGTTCAGGGCGTGCAGGAAACGCGTCTCGGAGATCCACTTCCTCTCCTCGACGAGCAGGCGGTGCATCAGCGCAATCTGTCCGGCCGGTCCGCCGAAGCTGATCAGGCCGATCTTCAGCCAGACCGGGACGGCTGCACCGAACGGGACTTCTTGATTGACAACCGACACTACGCAGAACGCCAGAGCCTGCCGGCTTCGGTGACTTCCCACGCCGCGGCGCCCAGCTTGCTGACGAATCCGAGCTTTTCCAGTGAGGCCATCGTCGCCGTCGTGCAGACCGGATGGCCGTTGACCTCCACGCGCGTGCCACGGGCGACATAGGCTTTCCAGCCCTGGCCCATCCAGGTCATGACGGCAACTTGCGACTTGCTGAGTTTGCTGGCCAACAGAATCCTCCAGGAATCTGGCGCGAAACCGCGTCAGTTCTGCTGAAGTCTGAGACCAGTGATGAATCTGCGCCAGTACCCGGACTCCTCGCTATCCGGCGCCCTAGCGCTCAGTTGCAGGCACTCTGCGGCTCGTCGACATCCTCGCGCGTCAGGCCGTACTTGCGCAGCTTCTCGACCAGCGTCGTGCGACGCGTGCAGAGCAGCTTCGCCGCATGGGCGACGACACCGCCCGCCTGCAGCATGGCCTGACGGATCAGCGACAGCTCGATACCTTCGATGTGATCCTTCAGATTGACGCCATCCGCCGGCAGCGCTGCGTTCTTTGATTCGATCAGCAGAGCCGGAGCCATTGCTTCAGCATCAACCGACGCAGTGCTGGTCGGACCCATCACGCTGCCAGCCGATGACATCATCTGCGTGGCTTCGAACATCATCGAATCGTCCATCGCCTTGCCCTGCACCGCAACGCGATAGCGCTCAGGCAGTTCGGCCGCGCCGATCGCCTGCTGCGGATGCAGCACGGCGAGGCGTTCGATCAGGTTCGACAGTTCGCGCACATTGCCCGGCCAGTGATAGCGGCGCAGCGCATTGATCGCATCCGGCGCGAGGCGCACCTTGCCGCGACCGCCGCGTTCGAGCGCCTTGGTCAGATCGTCGATCAGCATCGGCAGGTCTTCCAGACGCTCGCGCAACGGCGGCATCTCGATCGGGAACACGTTCAGGCGGTAGAACAGGTCTTCGCGGAACGTACCCTTGATGATCGCCTCGTCGAGATTGCGATGCGTCGCGGTGATGATGCGCACGTCGCAATGCGAACTGCGGTTGGAGCCGACGCGTTCGTAGCTGCGCTCCTGCAGCACGCGCAGGATCTTGACCTGCATCGGCAGCGGCATGTCGCCGATCTCGTCGAGAAACAGCGTGCCGCCATCGGCCATCTCGAAGCGGCCGCGACGCGCGGTGATCGCACCGGTGAAGGCACCCTTCTCATGGCCGAACAGTTCGCTTTCGAGCAACTCGTGCGGAATCGCGCCGCAGTTCACCGCGACAAACGGACGATCCCTGCGGCTCGACTGCTCATGGATTGCGCGCGCGACGACTTCCTTGCCGGTGCCCGACTCTCCGGTCACCAGCACCGTGGTGTCGAAGCTCGCGACCTGCTCGATCATCTTGCGCAGGCGACGTACGGCAGCGGATTGTCCGGTCGGCCCACTGAGCGTTGGCGCACGCATGGCCTGCTCGGGATTGAGCCGGCCGGCGCGGCTCAGCAACTCGTTGAGCTGGCTGTAGCGCACCGGGGTTTCCAGCATCAGGCAGGCGCTGCTGTCGAGCCTGCACTTCGCCTGAACTGACTCGTAGTACGGCTGCAGCACCAGCAGCGGCGGATGCATGCGGTCGCGGCGGAGCCAGCTGACGAAGGTGGCGATGGAGTCACCTTCAGTCTTGCCGACGATGATCGCCATCCAGTCCGCGGTCCGCACCGACTGCAGGTCGATCTCATCGGCCGCATGGACAACGACGGCACGGTAGTCGATGAACTCCAGCACCGAGCGCAGACGCTCGGCACGTTCGACATCGCCATCGATCAGCAGGACGCGGGACTCAGCCATGGGCCTGCTCCCGGAAGAGCACGGCAGCATGCGCTGCGATCGGATGCTGGGCCTGAACCATGTTTATCTTGATCATGATTTCACCGTGCTCGTTATGGTTGTTGGGTTGCGACTAGCTCTTGACGTTGATGCGCGATGCGCGTGGGCGCTCGCTGCGTTCCTTCGCCGGTGCGATGTGCATTGCCTCGCGGTACTTGGCGACGGTGCGCCGCGCAACGTGGACGCCATTGCGCGCGAGAATCGCGGTGATGTCGCCATCGCACAGCGGCGCACGCGTGTTCTCTTCGTTGAGAATCTTGCGGATCATCGCCTTGACTGCGGTACCGGACACCTCGCCCTCCCCCGACGAACGTCCGGCAATCAGCGATGGGAAGAAGGCCTTGAGTTCGTAGATGCCCCACGGCGTCTGCACCCACTTCTGCGCAGTGACGCGGCAGATCGTCGATTCGTGCATGCCGATCGCGTCGGCAATCTCGTGCAGGGTCAGCGGCGCCATGCCGACTTCACCGCGCTCGAGGAACTGCACCTGGCGCTCGAAGATCGCCCGCGCGGTGCGCAGCAGGGTGTCGTGGCGCATTTCCAGGCCGCGCACCAGCCAGCGCGCTTCCTGCAGCTGTTCGCGCAGTGCCGGCGAGCAGTTCGACTGCGACACGGAACGCTCGTACATGCGGTTGATGCGCGGACGCGGCATGCGCTGGTTGCTCAATTGCACCAGCCAGGCGCCACGGCGGCCGCTGACGGTGACATCCGGAATCACCGCCTGCGCCGGCGCGGCCAATGCGGCACCCGGTTTCGGATTCAGCGACAGGATCAGGTCCAGTGCTTCGTGCAGTTCCTCGGCGTCGACGTTCAGCGCCGTACGCAGGTCGGCAAAGTCGCCACTGCCGACGCGCTCGAGGCAGGTCGTGACGATGTACTTCGCGAGATTCAGGCCGCGCGTCGCCGGCGAGCGGGAGCGCAGCTGCAGAGACAGGCATTCGCTGAGGTTGCGTGCGCCGAAGCCGCAGGGCTCGACCGACTGCAGCAGCTCGAGCGCCGCCTCCAGTTCGGACTCTTGCGGCAGCGGATCCAGGGCAGATTCCATCGCGATGCCGCTCAGCGGCTGCACCAGATAGCCGTTGTCGTCGATCGCATCCAGCATCACTTCGACCAGGCGTGCTTCGCGCGGCGTGCGCACGCTCAGCTGCAGCTGGCTCAGCGCAGCGACCCGCGCATCCTCGACGTCGGCCATCGGCGTGCGTGCTTCCCAGGACTCGCCGTCTTCATCGACCGGCTCGCCGCCCGACCAGCTGTCGGCGCTGCTCCACTCGAAATCGGCCTCGACTTCGGCATGGGCGCCGGCGTCGATGCCGGTCACTTCACCTTCGCCCTCATGGCGGGCCGCCAGTTCCGGTTCGACCGGACCGCCTTCCGGGACTTCGATGTCGTCTTCGGAATCATCGGCGGCATCTTCGAGCATGACGTTGGTTTCGAGGGCCTGGCGCAGTTCCTGTTCCAGCTCAAGCTTCGGCAGCTGCAGCATGCGGATCGACTGCAGCAGCTGCGGGGTCATCGCCAGGTGTTGACCCATCTGCATCTTGAGCTGTGCTTTCATTGGTCTTGCTTCCGTGATCCGCACTGAGGCGTGTTGGACTCACTTTGGCCCAAGCCGCTCACCCGACCCAGCAGTACGATCCTGACATCACGTAAGGAAAACCCTGAGTCGTGTCGGAATCTCGCCATGCCTGATCTCGGGGCTGCACGCGCGGTCACGAGCGTCATGGTGGCGGCTCAGACTGTTGCGAAATCGAGTCCGGTGCGGATCGCATAGCGCATCAGCGCATTGGTGCCGTACAGCCCCAGCGAGTCCATCAGACGCGCACGGTGCGTCTCCACCGTCTTGACGCTGACGCCCATCAGTCCGGCGATTTCCTTGGTCGACTTGCCGCGCGAGATCATCTGCAGCACCTGGCGCTGGCGCGGCGTCAGATCAACCCCGTCTTCGACACGATGATTGCCGAGCTTGCGATCGACCGCCTTGTGCGAAAT
This sequence comes from uncultured Salinisphaerales bacterium, assembly GCA_964507195.1. Lineage (GTDB taxonomy): Bacteria > Pseudomonadota > Gammaproteobacteria > Nevskiales > Nevskiaceae > Solimonas. The sequence continues at coordinate 34,371 of CAZDPA010000021.1, forward strand.
CGAAGGACTGAGATAGACATGCTTGCGTTCGATCGCACGCAGGGCGAGACCGAGTTCTGCGGGTTCGGATTCCTTGGCGATGAAACCCGAAGCACCATGGCGCAAGGCACTGCGGACGTGTTGACCGTCGGTCATCGACGTGAGGATGACGACCGCGATTTCCGGGTAATGCCGATGGATCTGGACCAGCGCCTCGAGGCCGGTCATGCCGCTGAGATTGATCTCGGTCAGAACCACATCCGGGCGCAGGCGACCGCAGAGTTCGAGCAGGCTCTGGCCGTTGTCCGCTTCGCCGATGACGACGCCGTGGCTATGGGTTTCGATGAGATGGCGCAGGCCAGCCCGGACCAGTGTTTGCGACTCTGCCAGAACTACCCGCATGACCGACCCCCAGCGCTGAAGATGGGCGGAAGTCTAGTACCCAGTATTAGGGATCTTCGCGGCCGACCGGCGAACGCGCATCGGCGACCGACCGCCGGTGACGGACGAATACATAGCGCTCCATTTCGAGCGCGCAGGCCTCGCCGAGGGGCTGGAAGGCCGCCTCGCCGGCCGCCTGGACCAGGGCCGGCCACAGCAGCGGTGACGGCAACCCCG
>CAZDPA010000022.1:0-34481 GCA_964507195.1 uncultured Salinisphaerales bacterium
CACGCCGCGACCGCGGCTTTGCCTCAGAGCGTACTGGGGGGGCGAAGCAGGTCGAGTCGATGCGCGGAGCGCAGGCCCGATCGGGCTTTTTGGAGAGTGAAGACGGCCGGTGCGGCGAGAATGAAACTGTTGGCGCCCAAACTGACCATGCCGGGACCACCGCCCACGCAGCCGATCGTGGTGCATGCGCAGCCGCACTGACAGCCAATCTTCGCAGCACCAGTATTGGTATCTGCTGATTTGGCGTCAGGGCCCATGTGATGGTGCTGATCGGCCGCCGGCTCCGCATGATTCATCGCCATGCCGGCATGATGTATCCCCGCGGGCATCGCGACCAGCGATTCCGACATCTCCATCTTGCCGTGCGCGCAGCGCATTCCCATCGCTGCGGCGGTGGATTGAAAACCCACGCACCAGGCGATCAGCACGACGAACAGATGAAAAGGCGAAAGACGCATGCGGGTGATTAGACGCTGATGACACGGGAAGTTCAATGAGTCCGCTGCTCCGCTCGCGGCCCCGGAAAGCGTGCAGGACTCGACCGCCCTCATGGTAAATCCTTGAGCAGGGTCCAGAGTCAAGGCCTCACCCGCTGCCGGTTCTTCTTACTCCCGGTCAGCTTCGAACTCGAACTCGGCTCCGCGATTCCACTGTCCGGAGATGACCCGCGCTTTTTCGGCGGCAAGGTCGATCGTCAGTAAGCCGCTTCAGGCGCGTCCGATGTCGTCGACATGCTTCTTGCCGCTGAGCATGCCGCGCACCAGGTTCTGCCGTTCGAGATAGCTGCTGAGCGCGACCCCGGCCAGATGCAGGACGACGCAGACCTGCACAGCACAAGACAAGACGGCGTGCAGATCGACCGGCCAGTCGTCACCCCAGAACCGATCCCACCGACTGATCCAGCCGGTCAACGCTAGCAGCAGCACCAGCGTCCACAGCAGCAGGCTCATCGCTGCGCCGAGCGGGTTGTGCCCGGCAAGCCGGGCGACACGACCGCCGGACATCTCGCGCAGATGCGCAAGGCATGCCGACGCCTGCGGCAGTTGCAGGCGCGCCGGCCCGGAATGCGTTGTGATGCCGTAGATCAGTCGCAGTGCGACGATTGCCGCCGCGGCATAGCCGGCATAGCGATGCGGCTTGCCACCGGAGTCGTAGAACAGCTCGAACACCACCAGCGCCGCAAGACTCCAGTGCGCAATCCGCACCGGCAATGCCCAGATCTGCCGCAGCGCGCTGACGGACACTTCAGTCGTCGATTTCCGATTTGACGATTTCCAGCGTCTTGGTGTCGAAATAGATCTCGGCCTTCTTGCCGTCCTTGGTGAAGCCGTAGATCTCGTAGCAGTCGCCGTCGACCTTGAACTTCTTGATCCTGTAGCCGTCCGCTTCGAACCTGGCGCGGGCGTCCGCTTCGCTTTTCCATTCCGCCTTCGGGTTCGCCACGCAATCGGCGTCGGCGAGAACCAGCGTCGGCGCGAGCGCCAGTGCGAGGGCTGCAATACTCATTTTGATCATGGGGTAGCTCCTGTCTGTACGAGTGTGCCTAGAGGCTGTATTCGATGCCGATCTGGAACGCCGCAGGCCGGCCCGGTCGCGCGCCGAACGGCCGCCGTGAAACGAGGTATTTGCGATCCAGCACATTGTCGGCTCGCGCGGTGAACGCCCAGTTGCGGGAGACATCCCAGCGACCGAACAGATCGACGACGGTGAATGAATCGCTGCCGGTACCCGGCGCGATCGGGCCCTTGCCGGTGAAATCGCGCATCTGCGACTGGTAGCTCACGGACACACCGCTGGCCCAGTCGCTGCCTTCGAGGCCGAGGCGCAGGTTCAGGCGATGCTCGGGAATGTAGGGCAGTTCAAAACCGGACTCGACAGTGATGTCGCCGCCCTGTGGGTCCTCGAGCTCGAAGGCCTCGCGAAACTCGGCATCGGTAAAGGTGTAGGTCAGCGCCACTGGCATGCTGAGCGCAGCGCTCAGCGGCAGGTTGTGCCCGTAGCCGGCTTCCAGGCCCTGGGTGATCGCGCGTCCCGCATTGGTCTGCGTGTCGAGCTCAGCGCAGCCGCTGGACGCGGTGCAGGAGATCGTGAGATTGCTGTAGTCGCTGTAGAACGCGACCAACTCTAGGCTGCCCAATGCGGTCCGCAGGCGTCCGCCCGCTTCGTAATTGATGGCTTCTTCCGGCTCGGCATCCGCGGACGGGCCGACGGAGGCTGGCGAGAATCCCTTGTGGACGCCGCCAAGCAGATTGAAGCGCTCGGTGAATGCGTAGTTCACACCCAGGCCTGGCAGGACCACCGTGTAGTCGTTGTCGCGGTCCAGCAGGCTCTTGCGGTCGACATACTTCGCACTGATCTGCTCGATGCGCAGTCCCGGTGCAAATGTCCATTTGCCTAGCGTGATCTCGTCGCGCACCCAAGTCGCGAGGGCAAGGCTGCGGCCGGTGTTGTTGTCCTTGATGTCGGGCGGCAGACTGTTGCGCACCAGATTGCCTTCGAACATTTCATAGGCAAACATCGTGTGCAGACGCCGCACGCGATCGCTGTGCAGGCGTGCACCGAGTTCCACGCGATGCTCGCCATATGCCGACAGCGACCAGTTCTGCCGCGCCTGGATACCCGAGGAACGGAACTGGCGATCATTGGTCCTGATCTGCAGGTCATCGCTTTCGACGTTCGGATCGCCGTCGAACTCGCCGGTCAGCACGCCATACAGCACGCGGTTGAACCCGGTATCCGGATTGCTCAGGACATCGCCAATCGTGCCGCTGCCGAGATTATCGAAGCGGCGCCACAGGCGATCGAACTGATGCGAGTAGGCCGTCGCCACCAGCGTTCCGCCGAGCAGCGGCTGGGTCCAATCGATGCGTTCGCTGTTCCGGTCCGAATTGAAATGATCGAGTGCGCTGGCGCGATAGCGACGCACCGGGTTGGCGCGAAAATCGGCTTCGGTGATGCCGAGGTAGGTCTCGTTGGACTGTTCGTCTGAATAATCGACGCGCATCTCCAGCAGGCCGGCGCCGATCTTGTGCGAGGCCTTGAGCATCGCTTCGTTCTTCTCGAAGCCGGTGTCGCCGCCGCCATCGAGTTCCTTGAAGCCATCACTCGCCACATGGACAGCATCCGCAAGCAGACCGAAGCCAGCAGCCTGGCCGCCGGCGCGCGCGTGGGCACGGCGATAGGCGTCGGTGCCGCCCGCCAGGTCGAGATCGAATGCGCTCGCATCAGGGATGGGTGCAGTCAGGAAATTGATCGCACCGCCTACCGTCTGCGGTCCCTCCGAGATCGCTGCCGGGCCCTTGAAGACTTCGACGCCGGTCATCCGCGCCATCAGCGGAAAGAAATACGCCGCCGGTGCCGTGTACGGCGCCGGGCCGAACAGCACACCGTCCTCCAGCAGCGTGACTTTCTGGCTGCGATCCGCGGAGCCGCCGCGCATGCCGATGTTCGGACGCAGGCCGAAGCCGTCTTCCTCACGCACGTAGACGCCGGGCACGGCGTTGAGGATGCGATTGATGTCGTCGTAGGCGTACTGGGTCAGGGTCTTTTCGTCGACCAGATGCGCAGAGCCGGAAATCCGCGGCAGCGCTTCGTGCTCACCGATGATCGTCATTGCCGGCAGTTGGGTCGGAACGTCGGCCTTGGCTGCTGCCGTCGATGCCGTTGCGGTCTCTGGTGCGGCGACCGCCTGCGCCCATGAGGGCATTGCAGGCAGAAGCATCAATGAAGTCAGCTGCAGAAGGAGAGGGCGACGAATAGGCATCGTGAGCAAGTATGAAGGTTGATCGGCTGCCGACAGACAGTCGGGTTCGGGTGACCTACGGCGTCGGCAGCTTCAGCCGCGACATCAGCGGTGGCGGTTCCGTCGGCGGCGGCATGATCCAGTCGGCCCGGCTCAGGTCGTCCTCGACCTGGGCCAGATCGACCGCAGGATCGATCAGGCGTGATCCCGCGCGTGCGTTGAGCGAGACGACGGAATCCGCATAGACGCGCACAGGACCCAGACCGCGCGCATTGTAGTCATCGCGGATGTGGTGGGCGAGGAACAGGATCATGTCCGGCTGGGCGGCCATCTCGCGGTATTGCTGATCGGTCAGATACGCATACGGCGAGACGATTTCCATGTTGCCGTCGTTCCTGACGACGCGATAGTCCAGCGCACCGGACTTCTCGCGCAGCATCACGCGCCATGAGAAGCGCATGCCCTGTTCATGCCACAGCACGGTGCCCGGGTACAGCCAGTGGCGCAGCGGCATCACGAACTGGAACAGGCAGAACGCGCCGACGGCGGCGACCAGCGCAGCCTTCGGTGCAGTCCACTGCAATGGGCGCGGCGTAGCGCCCTGCATCGGCGCTCTCAGATTCGGTAACAGGCGACGCGGCCAGTCCGGCTCAAAGTAGTTCAGCACGCCGAGCACCATGATGAACGGAAACAGGCCGATGTTGAAGAACAGGTGCGTGAAGAAGTGGAACACCAGAATCACCGCGAATGCATACGGCCGCGCCCGTCGCCACAGCATGAATCCGATGATGAAGGTGTCGAACAGGAATGCGAACCACGAGAACGAAAAATGCACCCACGGCATGCCGAGGAACGGGCCGAGCAAGGGCAGCCCGGTGTGGGCGGGCAGCCAGATGTTGAGTGGCTGCGCATGCAGCAACCAGTCGGTTTCGAACTTCGCGAGGCCGGCATAGAAATACAGCAGGCCGACCTGGAAGCGCAGCCAGTACGTCTGCCAGGCCGGCAGCGTTGCCGCGGTGATCTGCGGACGCAGCCACGCATCGACCGACCATGCGCGATGCGGCGACAGGAAGCACAGGATCAGCGCCTGCAGCGACACCAGGTAGTAGTGATTGAGGTAGGTCGTGACATCCATCAGCTCGGCGTAGGTGAACAGGCACCAGAAGCTGATGATGGCGATGCGGTAGAACGCGCCGACGGCCACCATCAGCGCCGAGATCGCAATCGCCCCGTAGAGCAGATACAGGCCGGTCTGATCCGGCACCTGCACCCACTCGAAACCCCAGTACTTGAAGTGGAACGTGGGCTCCACATACAGGCGCTCGACCCAGCCCTGCGCCATGAAGCGCAGCGTGCCGACAAACATCAGCAGGCCGAACAGAACCCGATAGGCCGCCAGTGCCGCGATGTCGAGCGGCCGGAACCACCAGCGCAGCAGCGCGCTGCGCCAGTCCTTGCCCGTCGCGATCGCCTGATCAGTCATTGTCGCCGGCAGCGGAGTCGGGGATGCGCAGGTTCAGCACGGACGTGATTTCGACACGTACGGTATCGGTCGCCGCATCGATCTTGCCGTGGAACGCGCAGACTTCCGGTTCACCGGTGCGGGCGCTCGTTGCATTGATGCAGGCATCGCGGCTGGCGATCGCGGCGACCTTGCTCTCGAAATCGGCTTCGAGCGCATCCGCTGCGGCGATCGCCGTATCGAGTTGGGTCAGGATCTTGGTCGCCAGGTCGGCGCGGCCCACGCCTTCGAGCAGCGTGTTCAGGCCCTTGCCACCCGGTGCACCGGAAAACAGCGCGCGCGCGGCGCGCAGATTGTTGCCGGCATGAACGCCGGAGATCTTCGCGTAGCGGGATTCCACCCGTTCCGGACAGCTCGTCGTCGTGCACGGCGGCAGGCCGGTCGCGCCGATGCCGAGCGGATTGGCGAGCTTGCGATCCTTGGTTTCCTTCTCGAGATAGAACACTGCGGTCGAGACCGCGTCCAGCGCGTCCTGGGGCATGTCGTAGACGGTGCTGCCGTCGCCTGCAGTCGCAAACTGGTTCAGGAAGTTGCCACCGGTCGGTTCCCAGGCGTCGCGCAGCTGCAGGGCAACTGCCGCGATGCGGCGGGCAAGACGGGCCGCGTACTGGGCGCGCTTGGCCTTGCCGTCCACGCCTTCCGGCGCCGGGCAGGCCGGGTTCTCGACGTCATCGAACAGCAGGTACTCCAGCGAGCCCATGCCGGTACGGTCGATCGGGGTTGCCGCGGTGACTGCGGTATCGGCGTAAGCCGCCTGATGAATGCCGCAGAGATTGAGTAGCGGGAAGGCGTAGATCTGGTCGCGCAGATCCTGCCCGCCGGCTTCCATCGAACGCGCGGCCGGACCGACCTGGAAGACTTCGGCCCGTTCGACCTTGGCCATCGCGGCGCGCCAGGCCGTCTTGGCCTCGTCGCGCGCCGTTGCGTTGTTGGGGGCCGCCGCGAGTGCATCGACGCGGCTGGCCAGGTTTTCTGCTTCGGTATCGAGTTCGCGCAGCGCCGGCAGGATCAACTGCCCGCCGAGGCTGGCCAGCACCTCGCGTCGCGCGTCATCGTCAACGACCGGGTCGGGAGTGGGCGTAGGGCCGCTGCCTCCGCCACCACCACCGCAGGCGGCCATGCCCAGAGTCAGGAAGAACGCCGTACCAGTCTTGGTCTTGATATTCATTCGACACCATGATCGTGAACGAAGTCAGCGCACCGACCACAACGGACCGGTGCGCTGCTTCAGAACTGCCTCAGACAAGCTGCAAATGCTTCAAGCGCGGCTCAGGCGTCGACATCCAGGATGACCAGGCGCGCACCGTTCGCATCGGTTGAAGTCGATGCGGCGATTCGCTTGCCGTCCGGCGATACCGTGACGGCGAAGAACTGCTGGAGGATCGTCGCACTCGGGAATTCCAGGATGCCGTCGTCATCGACGCTGCCGTCCAGATCGCCGTCCGGAGTCAGCACATAGATTGCAGGGACTTCGGAGTAGTAGCCGACCTGAACGATACGATCGTCGCTCAGCACGGCGATGTGGCGACCGCGCTCCTGCTTCTTCGGCGTGTCGGTGCCTTCGCTCTGCAGCACCTGTGTCCCGTTGTTGCCCCAGCTGGTATCCAGCACGCCGTCAGCAACCCGGAACGTCACCAGATCCTGTGCTTCGGTGGTCTCGTAGCCGAGCGTGGACGGCGTGCCCGGCGAAGTTGCTGCGCCGTAGCCGGTTGTCACATAACCGCCGGTGCTCTGCCTGGCCACTGCGTAGCACTCGGCTTCGCCACCATCGACCTTGAGCGGATTGAACACCGCGATACCCGGCTGGACCGGCGTCAGTCCGAACCCGGTGAACGTCGTGTCAAGCACGCCTGCGGTCGTCAGGCGGAACAGCACGACATGATTGCCGCCCGCATCATCGCCAAGGTTGGTGTACCCACAGCTGGTGATCTTGCCGTCGGCTTCAACGATGCCGCGACGACCGTTGTCACTGAACGCACCCTCGGTGCTCCAGGTAAAGGCATCGCCGCCGTTGAAGGTCGGATCCGCCGCGCCGGTGCTGGCGACAATGCGGGCGACATAGCGGTCGACGTCGACGCGCTGATCTTCGGCGTCCGCAGCATTCGGGGCCGAGCCAAAACCGAAGACCACGAGACGCTCGGTGGCGCCACCGGTCGGATCAAGCTTCAGGTCGTAGGCGGTATCGGTCGGGAATCCGGCGTGCGAAAAACCTTCTGTGGAGCTGAACGTCGGTACCGGCCATTCGGCGTTGTCGGCATTCGCCCAGCCGAACACGACCTCGGCGCGGCCGTCTTCGCCAAAGCTCGTGACCGGAGTGCCGTCGCTGCTCAGGCGCACGAGGAAGACACTGCTGCCCTCGGCGCGCACGCCCGGCGTCGCTGCCGGATTGTCCGAAGGCGTGATCGCTTCGCCGCCGTTGAGATCGCCGGCGTTGACCGCGATGACAATATCGCCACCGGCCAGCTCGACGATGCTCAGGGTCTGCTCGATGCCGCCTTCGACCACGTTCAGTTCGGCGAAGCCGTCGTCGCTGAAGCTGGTGTCGGGCGAGCCATCCGCATTGAAGCGGGCGACGACGATCTTGCGATCAAGGGGATCGGCGTCCGTGTGGCCGGAGGCGTAGATCTTGCCGTCATTGGCAAAGGTCAGGCCGCGGAGGTCGTTGGCCTTGGTCGTCGTGGTATCGGCAGCGACGGTGATCTCGCCGGTGGGACCGCCACCGCTGTTATTGCTGTCGCAGGCGGCGGCCAGGCAGGCGACCGAGCCTGCAGCGGCCAGTTTGAGCCAGACATGATTCTTCATAGCGGATTGCTCCTAGCGTAAATCTGTATAAGAATGAGGATGATAAGGATTCACAACAACGGACGCAATGATTACGGTGAAATCGTGCGGAGGAGTGGGTCTGTCGACCGGCCTCAACCCAGCAGCAGCCACAGCGCGACACCCACCATCAGGCTTGCGGCGACACGATTGAGCCATTGCGCCTGGCCCCTGCGCAGCAACAGCTCACTGAGACTGCGTCCGCCTTGGGCGTAGATCAGCAGGCAGGTGAACTCGATCACGATCATCAGCGCCAGCAGCACCGCCATCTGCGGTGCCAGCGGCGCGGTGGGCTCGATGAAGGGTGGCAGCAGCGCCATCATGAAAGCCCATGCCTTGGGGTTGGCGACGGCAGTGACAAATCCCTGGGTGCACAGGGCGATCGGCGTAAATCGCGATGTCGCAGTCATCGCGGTGACCGGCGCATTCCACGAGCGCCACGCGGTCCACAGCAGATAGCCGGCGCCGCAGATCTTGAACGCCGTGAAAATCTCCGGCGCGCCCAGCAGCAATGCAGCAACACCAGCCATGGCCGCCGCACCCACCAGGGCAATGCCCACGACCTCGCCAAGCATCATCCACAAAGTGCGACGCACGCCGATGCTGATGCCGAGCGACATCGCCAGCGTCATGCAAAGGCCAGGGCTCAGCGCGATCAGGAAGAAGCTTCCGCAGAACGCGAGCAGGCGGGTCTGCTCCATGGGAAATAGGGGTTGCTGTCCAGGTCAGCGCGCATGATCGCACGGAGTCATCGGCGTCACGTAAGCTGCAAAGCCATGCTTCGCAGCGGCAGGAGAAAAGGGGATGGATGCAGCGCAGAGGTTCAGGGAGCTGAGGGCACGACCAGGCCTGATCAGCAGCGATGAACTCGACATCGTGTTCGACGCACTGCCGGCGGTGAGCTGCGAAAGCATCCTCGGCCCGTGGAAAGGCGGCGACTTCAATACCGGCCATCGCAGTTCCGCCAGCCTGACGGAGATCAGATGGTACGGAAAGACCTTCAATTCGCTGTTCGATGCGAAGCCGCTGATCTGCTACGACGACAAGGGCGAGCTCTATTCCAATGACACGCTGATGCGGGGCGAAGCCAGCCTGTGGATGATCGAGTTTCGCGGCAAGGTCTCGGCGACCATGGTCTACGACGGCGTTCCGGTGTTCGACCACTTCCGCCAGGTCGACGAGCGCACGCTGATGGGCATCATGAACGGCAAGAAGGGCGTGATCGACAAGGGCAAGTACTACTACTTTTTTCTTGAGCGGGTCTGAAGGCTATTGCCGCTTGTAAGACAGATCGCCATCTGATCGTAGCCGCACGGCTCGCGGGCGACTGACCAAAGCGAGTTCCAGCGGACAGTGCGCTGACGGGTCGAAACGGCGCCAAGCCCCGCCCGATCGGGTGGGGTATTTGTGATTGGACCTGCCGACACTCGGGACATCACACCGAGGAGCAGACCCATGACCGTCACGCGTCGCTGGTATTTCAACCGCAAACCGTCCCGCGATATCGAAGCCGACACGCTGCAACTGCGCGAGGACGTCCTGCCGGAACCCAAGGACGGCGAGTTCCTGTTGCGCTCGATCTACCTGTCGATGGATGCGACCAACCGCCTGTGGCTCGGCGACTGGGACCTGTACATGGATCCGATCCGCGAAGGTGAGCCGATGCAGGGCTTCACCCTTGCGGAGGTGGTGGCCTCGCGCCATCCCGGGTTCCCCGAAGGGATTCTGGTGGCGGGTTTGGCACCCTGGTCGGAATTCGCGATCAGCGACGGTTCCGGTTTCTCGATCGTGCCTCGCATTCCCGGACTGAAGCTCGCCGACAGTTTTGGGGTACTGGCTGTTGCCGGTCCCACGGCGCTGGTGGGCCTGATGGAGATAGGCCAGCCGAAGCCGGGCGACACGGTGGTGGTGACGGCCGCGGCCGGCGCGGTCGGCATGCTGGTCGGCCAGATCGCCAGGATCCACGGATGCACGACCATCGGCATTGCCGGTGGCGCCGAGAAGTGCGGATGGCTGACAAAAGATTTCGGCTACGACCATGCCATCGACTACAAGAACGAAAACGTGGTCGAGCGGCTCCGCCAGCTCGCGCCGGCGGGCGTGGATGTGCATTTCGAGAACGTAGGCGGGGAGATGCTCGACGCCGGCCTGACCGTGATGAAGAACTTCGGTTCAGTGGTGATCTGCGGCTTGATCTCCACGTACAACAGCACCGCCAGCGACAGGATTCCGGGCCCATACATGTTCCGCAATCTGATCATGCGTCGCCTGCGCGTTCAGGGCTTCGTGATCCTCGACTACGCCGACCGCTATCCGCAGTACCAGCAACAGCTCGCAAGCTGGATGCTCGATGGGCGCCTCAAGTACCGCCTCGACGTGACACCGGGCATCGAGAAGGCGATGGATGCGCTCAAGATGCTCTACACCGGCGCCAACAAGGGCAAGGTACTGGTGCAGATCGGCGCGGATCCGACGTGAGCTGCTTGGCGTAGGCTTGATCGGTGCGAACGCCCCGAACCCGTTCAACAAGCTCGTCTTCAGGCCGCAGCAAGGACGCGGCTGCCGGCAAGCGTGCGGCTGTTCGTCTGCCGACGACAACGCCATCGGCGCCCGAGTCCAATGCGAATGCGTACGCCATCATCCGGCACCGCCTGCTGGAGCGACTGTCGGCCGATCCGCGACCGCGGCTGATTGTGGTGCAGGGGCCTGCTGGATACGGCAAGACCTCGCTGCTGCGACAGCACTGCGAACGGCGCGCCGCGTGCGGAGAGCGGATCGCCTGGGTGCGAATGGATGCGGAATCAGGGGATGGTCCGCATTTCCTGCGCCTGCTGCGCGATGCGGTGGACAGCCTGCAGCCCGCCGGCGGGCAGGCGGCCGCCAAAGCCGCAAGACAACGTGCCACAACGCTGCAGGATCTGTTGCGGCGTCTGGCCCGGATCCGCGAGCCGCTGGTGCTGGTGGTGGACAACTTCGAAACTGCCGCGTCCTCGCATTTCGAGTCGGTGTTTGCGCAGGTCGTCCGCAGTCTGCCGATGTCCGTGCAGCTTTGCGTGGGCACGCGTGTGCTGCCCACCGCACACCTGGCCCGCCTGCAGATCCGCGACGGTACGGTCGTGGTGGCCAACGAAGAGCTGTGCTTCCGTCCCACCGAGACGCTGGAGTTCTTTCGCGAATTCGCCGACCTGCGGCCCGCAGAAGTGGCGGAGATCCATGCCCGCACTGATGGCTGGCCAGCTGCACTGCAGGCCTATCGTCTGTGCCTGCGGCGCGGTGCACGCTCACGCGTCGAAGCCTATGCGGGCAGAGGCGTTACCCATGAGCTGATGGATTTTCTCGCTGCCGAGATGTTCGAGAACCTCGCCCCCGAGTTGCAGACCCGGCTGCTTGAGCTGGCGGTTCCCGAAAAGTTGTCGGCCGCACTGGCTGAGCACATCACCGGCGAGTCCGGCGGCGCGCAACGCCTGGCCGAGATCGAGCGCGCAGGTTTGTTCCTGGCGCAGGTCGACCTGGAAGGCGCCTGGCTGCGCTTCCACAACCTGTTCCGTCAGTTCCTGCTGGGGCGTGCCGCTGCCACCTGGTCTGCGCAGGCCCTGGCGCGCCGTCATCGACGCATCGCGCAGTGGTACGAGGCCAATGGATTGATCGAGGAGGCCATTGGTCATCTGCTGGACGCCGGCGACGCCGCGCGCGCCGCGCAGCTGTTCGCCGACATCGTCGAGTCCCTGGTCGCCCAGGAGCGACTCGGCCTGATCGAGCGCCATGTCGACCGTCTCGGCATTGAGGCCGTACTTCGCCACGACTCGCTGGTGCACGCGGCGGTAGTGGCCTACGGTTTCCGACGCTCGTTCGACAAGGCCGAGCGTCTGCTGGAACGCCATCACGCGCGACTCAAATCGCGCAAGGCCGTGCCCGGCGCACGCGATCTGCACCGGGTCTCGCGGCTGTTCGTACTCGCTGCACGCGACCGCGTGGAACAGATGGGTGCCGAGGCGCTGGAGACTGCGGAGCTGCTGGAAGACCGCGGCGGTGCGCTATACGGGGTGACGCTCAATGCGCGCGCGATGTACGAGGTCGGCCGCGGCGCCTTCGATGAGGCGCGTGCGCTGATGGTACGCGCACGGCCGCTGCATGATCGCGACCACCACGCCTTCGGTCAGGCATACCAGGACGCGATTACCAGCATGACGCTGACCGCGCAGGGCCGAATCGATGACGCCCAGCGCGGTCTGTGCGCCGCCCTGCGTCGCACTGAAGAGCAGTCCGCGGGCAGCGCTTCGGCGGGTGCAGTGGTGGCCGCCTATCTGGCCAGCGCCGCCTATGAGCAGAACGACATCGCGCAGGCCGAGCGCCTGGTCCTCGACTACGGCCAGCTGGCCGAGCAGCAGGCGATTGTCGACGCAGCAGCGACCATCGGCATCACAGGCGCCCGTATTGCACAGCTGCGCGGGCGGCGTGGCGAGGCAGAGGAAATCATCGAGCGGCTCGTCTACCTGGGATACCGTCACGGCCTGGAACGGCTGGTGGTCTACGCGCATGCGGAGCTTGCAAGGCAGGCGACGCTGGATGGCGCCCTGGACACCGCCGAGCGCTGGCTGCGCGAGCTGCCGCCCGCATACCGCGATGCCAGTTCAGATGCCGGGTCGCCCGATCTGATGTTCCACGCCGGCGAGGACGAGGCTTGCGGCGTGAGCTACGCGCGCTTGCAGATCGCCGCAGGCCGGTACGCCGCGGTACGGCCCTGGCTTGCCGTGGAGATCCGTCGCGCTGTCGCCACGCGCCGCCGTCGCCGCGAACTGAAGCTGCGTTTACTCGACGCACGCGGTCTGCATGATGCCGGCAAGGGCAACGTCGCCGGGCGTGCGCTGCTTGAGGCGCTGCAGATCGGCGCATCCGGCGGATTCCTGCGCAGCCTGCTCGATGAGGGTGCGCCGATACTCGCGCTCCTCAAGCAGCTGTGGACTCAGCAACGCGGCTTCAATCGCGAGCTGCAGCCGGATGCGGTGATGAACTATCTCGAACGCCTGCTCGCAGCCAGTGGCGATTCTGAAGTCCGACCGATGCCGAAATCGTCGGCGGGCACCGAGATGCCCAGCGGAACGAGCCTGATCGAAGCGCTCACCGATGGAGAGCGGAAGTTGATGTACTTTCTGGCCGCAGGATTTTCCAACCGGCAGCTCGCCGACCGGCTTTCGGTCTCGGTCAATACCATCAAGTGGCACTTGAAGAACATCTTCGAAAAGCTGGGCATCCAGAACCGGGTGCAGGCCATCGCATTCGCGCGGCGCTTCGGATTGATCGAATAGGCGCAAGCCAGTGCCCACGACCCGTAGTTTAGGGTGGGGTTGTTTCCCGCATACCCGCATACCTTGCTCTCATCGCGAGACAGGAGAGGGTGGTGGGCAAACTCATCAACATCGACAACGGCGGCACGCTTACCGACATTTGCGTACTCGACGGATCCAGGGTGTGGCGTACCAAAACCCTGACGACGCCGTTTGATCTGTCCCGTTGCTTCATCGACGGGCTGAGCAAGGCATCCAAGGCCATCTACGGCAACGAAGATCTGGTGGCGCTGCTGGCGTCCACCGATCACATCCGCTATTCGACCACGCAGGGCACCAACGCGCTGGTTGAACGCAAGGGTCAGCGACTGGGCCTGCTGCTCACCGGCAGCCTGAGCGGCGAGACGCTGCGCAGCGCCCTACACGCGGGCGACCTGTTCGACGCACTGGTCGGCAGCCGCTGCGCCACCCTCGATCTGTCGATGGACGGCGCGGCGCTGGAGGTCGCGGCGGTGCGTGCGATCAATGCGCTGGCGTCCTCGGGGGCCAATCGCGTCGTCGTCGCTCACGGCGGCGGCGATCGCCTCACGCACGAAACGCGGCTCAAGAAAATCTTCCTGCGCAAGTTCCCGCAGCATCTGCTCGGCGCGATTCCGCTGCTGTATTCACACGAGGTGGTGGAAGACGAGGACGACGTGCGCCGCACCTGGACGGCGCTGTTCAACGCCTTCCTGCATCCGGCGATGGAGCGCTTCCTGTACAACGCCGAGCACAAGCTGCGCACGGCCAGGATGCGTAACCCGCTGCTGATCTTCCGCAACGACGGCCACTCGGCACGCGTGGCCAAGACCATCGCGCTCAAGACCTACAGCTCGGGTCCGCGCGGCGGCATGGAAGGCGCGCGCGTTCTGGCGCAGCACTATGGCTTCGAGCATCTGGTATCCATCGACATCGGTGGCACCACGACCGACATCGGCGAGGTGCGCGGCGGCAGCGTGCGTGAGGATCGCCGCGGTCGCGTGGAGAACGTGGAGGTCTCATTCCCGCTGTGCAACGTCGTCAGCGTCGGCGTGGGCGGCAGTTCCATCGTCAGGAGTCGCGACGGCAAGACCGTCGATGTGGGGCCGGAGAGCGTAGGCAGCGCGCCCGGTCCGGCCTGCTTCGGCCTGGGCGGCACCGAGGCCACCATCACCGATGCGTTTGTTGTCTCAGGACTACTGGACCCGGACACCTTTTTCGGCGGCGAGCTGCGCCTGGACGCGAATCGCGCGCGCGCCGCTGTCGCCCAGTCGATCGCCAAGCCGCTGGGCGTGACGGAAGGGATTGCCGCCGAGCGCATGGAGGCGGCCTGGGTGCAGAAGGTGGCGGACAGCATCCATGCGTTCACCAAGGTCACCGATCAGACCACGCTGGCGGCGTTTGGCGGTGCGGGGCCGTTCGTCGTCTGCCGTGTGGCGGAAGTGGCCGGCATTTCGCGCGTGCTGATTCCGGGACTCGCTGCGGTGTTCTCCGCTTTCGGTCTGGGATTTTCCGACATCGCACACGAGTACGAGGCGCCGCTGGAACGCGCCGACGACCTGGCCGCCTGCCTGGACGAACTGACGCAACGTGCGCGCCGCGGCATCCATGCCGAAGGCTTTGCGCTGGCGGACTGTCAGCTTGAGCGTCGGCTTCTGATCAGCGCTGCGGGCCGCGACGAATCACTGCCGCTGCCCGAGATTCTGCCGGTGCTCAAGCCGGGCGAGCGCTATTCGATCTCGCTGCTGGTGCGCAAGGCGATTGCGCAGCCGAGCCTGCACGGCCGCTTCGGCGCCGCTGGCGTTGCGGCGTTCTCCGCCGCAAGGCGTCGCGTGGTGGTGGCCGGCGGTACACACGAGCTGCCGCTGTATCGCGCGGAGGATCAGCCGGCTGGCGCCCGCGCCGACGGGCCTGCGGTTCTGGAAGAAGCCTTCTTTACCTGCCGTATCGACGGCGGCTGGCAGTTTGAGTTCAACGACGCCGGCGACGGGCTGCTGAGCCGTACCGCAGAAGCCTGAGGAGACAAGACCGCCATGAAAAAAGTGCTGATCACTGAAAACCTGCGCATTGATCTGGACAGCGAGCAGTGGGAGTGCCGCGCCTGCAATGCCGAACTGATCTCGGCGCGCGACAACTACAAGCGCGGCCTGCTCGTCTACAACCGCGATCCGCGCGAGATCCACAAGGCCCTGCTCGATCCCGACAAGTACAAGCTGACGTACGCGCCCAATCCGGATTGGTGCCGGATCCTCGAGTACTACTGCCCCCGGTGTGGATCGATGATCGAGACGGAGTATCTGCCGCCGGGTCATCCGCCGGTGCGCGATATCGAGCTCGACATCGACGCGCTCAAGCTGCAGTGGAGGGATCGTCCGCAGGTCGCAGAAGTCCCCGTCGGCAAGGAGTCACCGCGACCGGTCGCGCACGGTGGCCAGCCTGCTGCGCGCATGTTCAGCGGAGAAGGCACATGAAGCGTGTTTCCGTCGACATCGGCGGCACCTTCACCGACTGCTTCGTCGCCTGGGGCGACCGTTACATCGAGTCCAAGGCGCTGACTACCCACCAGAACCTGGCGCTGGGCTTCAACGACGCGCTCAAGAGCGCCTGCCGGGAGCTGCAGATCACCGAGCGCGAACTGCTCTCGCAGGTGGACTCGGTGCGTTACGCCACCACCTTGGGTACCAATGCACTGATCGAGCGCAAGGGCCCGCGCCTGGGCCTGCTCACCACGGACGGCTTCCGCTCGTCGGTGCCGCTGACCCGCGCCAAGGGCTATGGCACCGGTCTGCCGCACAAGCAGCAGATGGACGTGCCGAATGCCCAGCGGCCGGATCCCATCGTGCCGATCCAGATGATCCTGGAAGTGCGCGAGCGTGTGGACTACGCCGGCGAGGTGGTCATGACGCTCGACGAGGAACAGCTGCGCGACCAGTTGCGCGAACTGGTGGACCTCGGCGCCGAAGCGATTGTCGTGGTGCTCGCCAACTCGGTGGTCAACCCGGTCCACGAGCTGCGCATCCGCGAGATCTTCCTGGAGGAATATCCGGGCCACATGCTCGGTGCGATCCCGATGCTGCTCTCGCACCAGGTGGCGGGCCGCAAGGGCGAGTACGTGCGCGCGATGTCGACCATCATCGACGGCTTCCTGCATCAGGTGATGTACCACGGTCTCGGTACGCTGGAGCTGAACCTGCGCAACGCCGGCTACGACAAGCCCATGCTGTGCAACCACAACAGCGGCGGCATGGCGCAGCTCAACTCCACCGACGCGCTGCAGACCGTGCATTCGGGGCCGGTGTCGGGCATCGCCGCCAGCGAACATCTGACGATGCAGACCGAGCTGGGAAACATCGTGGCCACCGACATGGGCGGCACCAGCTTCGACATCGGCATCGTCGTCGAGGGCGGCGTCAAGCACTACGACTTCAACCCCGTCATCGAGCGCTGGATGGTCAGTGTGCCGATGGTGCACCTGGTGACTCTGGGTGCCGGCGGTGGTTCGGTCTGCAAGTACGACCGCATGTTCCAGACCGTGCAGGTCGGCCCGGAATCCGCCGGCTCCGATCCGGGTCCGGCCTGCTACGACCGCGGCGGCATGAAGCCGTCGGTGACGGATGCCGACCTGGTGCTGGGTTATCTCGACCCCGCGAACTACGCCGGTGGGCACATCCGGATCAATCCGCGCCGCTCGAAGCAGGCGATCGAGGAACACCTGGCCGACGAACTGGACGAAACCGTGGTGGAGTGCGCCAAGCTGATCAAGCGCACGGTCGACGCCAACATGGCCAACGGCATCGCGCGCGAGTTGCGCACGCGCGGCTACGAGCCGGAGAACTTCACCACGCTGGCCTATGGCGGCAACGGCCCGCTGCATGCCTGCGGCGTCGCGCGCGCGCTGGGCGTGAAGACGATCCTGGCACCGCCGTATGCCTCGGTGTTCTCGGCCTGTGGCGCCGGCAACATGAACCAGCTGCACATCCACGAGATGAGCACCTGGACGCCATTGTTCGATGCCAACCGTCAGACCTTCTTCAGCGATTACGAACGCTTCAACAGCATTGTCGAGACATTGGAATGCCGCGGCCGCGAGGACCTGCTGCGCCAGGGCTTCGAGCCCGGCGAGGTCCGCTACCGGCTCGAACTGGACATGCGCTATGGCAACCAGCGTGTGGAAACCGCGGTGGTGACCGACCTCAATCGCGTGACGGCACCGGAACATGTGCTGAAGCTGATCGACCAGTTTCATGTGCGTTACGGCGAGCGCTTCGGCAAAGGCAGCCAGACACCCGAAGCGGGCGTGCGCATCAACACCATTCGCGTGTGCTCGTACATCGCCGATGCAGGCATCCGCTTCCGCAACATCAGGCCGCCCGGAAAAGTCCTGCCGCCGCCCTCGCCGGTCGGCGCGCGCGATTGCCACTTCGTCGGTCATGAGGGCGCCATGAGCACTGCGGTCTATGACGAGGCCGCACTCGAGCCCGGCACGCAGATCGACGGGCCGGCCATCGTGGTGACACGCGCGACCACTTATCTGGTCGAGCCGGGCTGGCGGTATCAGGCCGCGGATCAGAACGCGGTGTGGTTCACGCGGCTGGACTGAACGGCTCGCCGTACTGGCGCGAAGGAAAAAAATGCGAGGAGAGATTCCGATGAATGAACCAACGACCCCCGACCAGCAGGCGATGCTCGATCGTTTCCTGCGTCAGAACAAGCTGTTCTACGCGCCGGATCCGGCGATCATGGAGAACCATCGCATCGAGGCGCGCAGCGACATTGAGGATCGGCTGCTGTCCGGCACCGTCGATCCGCACAAGATCAACGAGGTGCGCGGCCTGATCGTCGCGGCGCTGGACGAGAGCCACACCATGATCGAGCAGATGGGCGCGGCGCCCGGCGCGAAGTGGGGCGACATGACCACCGCCATCTTCACCGCCAGCGGCGACCTGTCGATGATCGCGCCGCATGGCGTCGGCGGCTTTGCGGCAGCGGTGTTCTACCCGATCAAGTTCATAAACAAGTACTGGGTCGATGAGCCGACGGTCGGCGTGCGCGAGGGCGACGGTTTCATCCACAACGACGCGCGTTACGGCGGCATCCACAACACCGACCAGTCGATGATGATGCCGGTGTTCTGGAAAGATAGGCTCGTCTGCTGGTTGTCGGCGACGATTCACGAAGGCGAGAACGGCGCCACCGAGCCCGGCGGCATGCCGGCCGCGGCAGAGAGCAAGTTCGATGAAGGCCTGAAGATGCCGCCGTTCAAGGTCGCGGAGAACTTCGAGCTCAAGCGTGACCTCGTCACCTTCCTGCAGAACTCGGTGCGCGATCCGAAGCTGCAGCTGGAAGACATGAAGGTGCGCCTGCACTCGGTGCTGCGCCTGCGCGAGCGCGTGATGAAGGTGCTGGAGGAGCATGGTGAGGAAGCCCTCATTCTGACCCTGCGCAAGCACATCGAGGACGTAGTGGTGGAGGTCCACCGCCGCATACGCGAACTGCCTGACGGCACGACGCGCACGATGTCCTTCGTCGACTCGACGCTGCGCGAGAACGTCATGCTGAAGCTCAACATGGCGATCACGGTCAAGGGCGACAGGATGCTCGTCGACATGCGCGGCTCCTCGCCGGAGTTGCTGAACCGATCCATCAACGCCTGCCAGGCCTCGTTCAAGACGATGTTGTTCACCGGCTACATGCAGAACATCTGGCCGGACCTGCCGTTCACGATGGCGGTGTTCACGCCGTTCGACTTCATCTTCGACGAGAAGTCCATCATCAACGGCTCCTTCGACACGCCGCAGGCGATGAGCCTGATCCCGCTGTTCAAGACCATGACCATCGCCAGCATCCCGATGGCGAAGTTCAACTACAGCCTGCCGCACCGCTACACGGCGATGGTCGCGCCGCAGTACGACCAGCCGGCGTCGCTGATCTATGGCGGCCTGACGCAGCACAGTGAATACGTCGGCAATTTCTGCGCCGACATCAACGGCATGGGGCAGAGCGGACGCAGCCATCGAGATGGCGAGCACTCGGTGTCGCCGCCGTTCGCCGCACACTGCGATCTGGGCGAGATCGAGCTGATGGAGGAAGACCTGCCGCTGGTGCGTCTGGGTGCCTTCACCCTGGCGAAGGACCGCGTCGGCTTCGGCAAGCAGCGCGCAGGCCTGGGCTACGAGCAGATCCACACGTTTCGCGGATCGGCGCTGTGGGGCTTCATGACGGGTTGCTCGGGCTCGCTGTTCCCCTCCGCCATGCCGCTGTTCGGTGGCTATTCCTCACCGACGTATCCGCTGTGCAAGATCAAGGGCGTCGATGTCTTCGACGAACTGCAGAAGAATCCGCAGAAGGTGCCCTTCGACATTGTGCGTCTGATGAACGAGCGATCCATCGAGGGTGCTGCGTACTCGACGCACGACATGGGCATGACCTTTGAACTCGCCGCACCCGGCGAGCTGTACATGATGTGCCAAGGCTCCGGTGGCGGTTATGGCGACGTGCTGCAGCGCGAACCGGAACGCGTGATGAAGGATCTGGAAGAGGACCTGATCTCCGACCGTACCGCGCGCGACATCTTCCATGTTGCCTACGACCCAGCCACACGCCTGGTCGACGACGCAGGAACCCAGGCCATGCGCGCGGCCGAGCGCAAGGCCCGCCTCGCTCGCGGCGTTCCTTACGATGAGTTCGTGCAGACCTGGAGCACCCCGGAACCACCGGAGAATCTTCCGTACATGGGGTGCTGGGGCGAGGAAGTGACTACCGTCTACGGGATCATGATGGGACAGCGCGTGAAGATGGACGGCAAGGCGCTGCAGAGCCAGTTCATGCTCAATCCCAAGGATCTGCGCATCGCCCAGCTCGAAGCTGAGGTCGCCGCGCTGAAGCATCGCACCCAGCCGGGTCACACATTCCATGCTCAACCCTCTTGATCGATACCCCGAGATACAGCTCGCCAGTGGTCGCAGCATGTTGCCGATCACCTTGATCGGCGGGTTCCTGGGCGCAGGCAAGACCACGCTGCTGAACAGCCTGCTGACACAAGGCGAGGGCCGCCGACTTGCAGTGCTGGTCAACGATTTCGGCGAGCTGAACATTGATGCCAGGCTGATCGTGAAGGTCGAGGGCCAGCAGGTGGAACTCGCCAACGGCTGCATCTGCTGCTCGATCCGCGACGATCTTGTGGCCGGCGTCGAAAGCCTGCTGGCTACCATTCCGCCGCCTGAGCAGCTGCTGATCGAAACCAGCGGCGTGTCGGATCCGATCAATATCCTTTGCACGCTCAACCAGTCGAAGGTGCGACGCCGGGTCTTTCTCGAAAATGTCGTGACGGTGGTCGATGCCGTGCATGCGCTGGACGCGCGCGGAAGCGAATACGTCGAGCTGTTCCAACGTCAGATCCGGGGTGCGTTCATGACTGTGCTCAATCGAGCGGGCGCAGCGGGGCTTGAGCGGGTGCAGGAAGTGCGCGAGCTGATTACCGATCTGCTGCCTGCTGCCGCCATCATTGAGACCGACGATGGCACGGTGCCGTTGGCATTGTTGCTCGGCGATGCGCGACTGGGGCAATCGGCCTTTCGCCCGGTGCCGGTGATGGATACGCGCGCTCATCCGTTTGCGAGCATGGTGTGGCGCAGCGACAAGCCGCTGAGCCGGGTTGAGTTCATGCGCGCGATGAAGACGCTCGCCAACACGGTGTATCGGGCCAAGGGCTTCGTCAACTTTCGGCATTACCCGCTTGCCACGCTGTACCAGAAGGTTGGCAGCCATGAATCCTGTATCGACGGCGGCGCCTGGGGTACTTCCACGCCACGCTCCGAACTTGTGCTGATCGGTCCGAGTTCGCGCTTTGACCGGGAGCAGATCTGTCGCCTGCTGGAGGCGAGTGTCATGGAGTGATCCATGTCGAGCGGAAAGCGCAGCGAAAGCGCGGGATTCCTGTGCGCGATCCAGTGCCCGGCCCTGATCGCCAACGCGCGCGACGATCCGCCCATGACCCCCGCAGTGCTGCCGACTGCGCCGCAGTTCTGGCCGGAACGGCACCTCGCCGGGCACCTCGACCGCACCGTGGCCGGCTGAATTGCGTTCGGCGCCCGTGCGGGGCCGTCCGTCCGCCGGGCGGCATGGCTCCATCCAGGCCATGCGATTGTGGCCATCTCGGATGCAGAACGTCATGCAGCAGTTGGGGTACCGCCGTCGGATGGAGCCCGCTTGAGCCAGCTTTTGCCATTTTCGTCACCGCCGTCACCGGCTGCCGACGATGCCGGCCGCTCACGCTGGCAGCATGCGCTCGAAGCGTCCGGACTCGGCCTCTGGGACTGGAACGCGCAAACCAACGAGGTGTACTTTTCGCCGCAGTGGAAGGCGATGCTGGGCTACGCCGAGCACGAGATCGGCACCAACCACGACGACTGCATGCGGCGCCTGCACCCCGACGACCGGAGTGCACGGCATGCCGAGCTGCAGGCGCATTTTGCACAGCACACACCGATGTACGCCAGCGAGCACCGCATGCTGTGCCGCGACGGCAGCTACAAGTGGATTCTGGAACGCGGCAGGGTCGTCGAGTGGCTGGCCGACGGCCGTCCGCTGCGGGTCGTGGGTACCTGCTCGGATATCACCTCCCGCAAGCTGGCCGAGGCGCGACTCGCGGAGCGCGAATCGCGATTCGCAGCCGTGTTCAACTCGACTTTCCAGCTCATGGGCATCATTGCTCCTGAGGGGCGCGTCATCGAAGGCAACGTCACTGCGCTGCGGTTTGCCGACCTGCAGATGGAGGATGTCGTCGGCCGCGCATTCTGGGACCTGCCTTACTTCCAGGGTTCGGAGCAAACGGTTGCGCTGATGCGCGACGCGGTCGAGCGTGCCGCGACGGGCGAACTGGTGCGCGCCGAAGTCGAGTTGTGCGGGGCCGCCGATGCGCGCATCACCGCCGACTTTTCGCTCAAGCCGGTGTTCGGCGACGACGGCGCGGTGACGATGCTGATTGCCGAAGGGCGCGACATCTCCGAGCGCAAGCAGGCCGAGAAGATCCTGCGCGACAGCGAGCAACGCCTGCGCCTGACCTTCACGGCATCGCCGATCGGCCTGGCCATGGTCGCGACCGACGGGCACTGGCTCGCCGTCAACGAATCCTTGTGCGAGATCCTCGGCTACGAGGCGCACGAACTGATGCGGGCCACGTTCCAGGACATCACCCACCCCGACGATCTCGCTTCCGATCTCAGCTTGTTGCAGCGTACCCTCGACGGCGAGATCGCGGGCTACAGGCTCGACAAACGTTACATCCGCAAGGACGGCAGCATCCTGCCGGCCCAGCTCGACGTGAGCCTGGTGCGCGGGACCGACGGCAAGCCGCTGCATTTCCTCTCCCATGTCCAGGACGTCTCGGCACGCCGTCGCTTCGAAAATCTGCTGCAACAGGAAAAGGAGCGCTTCCAGGTCGCGTTGTCGTCGATCACGGATGCCGTGTTCATCACCGACACGCAAGGCAATGTCGACTTCGCGAATCCGATCGCCGAGCGCCTGCTCGGGCAGCCGGCGGCGGTCCTGCTCGGGCGCCGCCTGATCGACATCGTCGATCTGAAGGACGACCTCGCCGGACGGCTGCCGCTGCTGGCGACACTGCCAGACCAGCATTCCTCCTTCGTCGAAGGCGTCGCGCAGCTGCGGCGCGGCACGCTGCCGCCGCTTACCCTGGAGTACGGGCTGGCGCCGCTCAAGGACGGGCAGGGCGAGCCGATCGGCTTCGTCTTCATGCTGCATGACGTCACCCAGGCGCGTGCGTTGACGCGTGCGCTTGAGCATCAGGCCTCGCACGATCCGCTCACCGGTCTGCTCAATCGCGCCGGCTTCGAGCGCATGCTCGAGGATCAGCGTTTGTCGAGCGTCACCCAGCGTCGGCCCTGGTGCCTGCTGTACCTGGACCTGGACCGCTTCAAGATCGTCAACGACACCGTCGGCCACGCCGCCGGCGACGAGTTGCTGCGTGCGCTGACGATACGGCTGCGTACCGTGCTGCGCACCGGCGATGTGTTGTCGCGACTGGGCGGCGACGAGTTCGGCGTGATTCTCGATCGCTGCGGCATCGCCGAGGCTGAGGGGGTCGCCGCCAAGCTGATCGAGGTCGTCGACCGGTACCGCTTTCGCCGCGAAAAACAGCAATTCCAGCTTGGACTCTCGATCGGCATCGCCGCGCCGCCGGACGAGGTCTACACCGTCGCCGATCTGCTGCGCATGGCCGACGCCGCGTGCTACGTCGCCAAGCGCACCGGACGCAACCGGGCCTGCGTGTACCGCGAGGGCGGCATCGACGGCGTCGCGCCGGTGGCCGAGTTCGATGAAGTGAACCGCCTGCAGCGCGCGTTCGACGAACAGCGCCTGCACGTCTATGCGCAGAAGATCGTCGACCTGCGCAGCGGCAAGGCGGTCGGCATGGAGCTGCTGACACGGCTGGTCGCGGCCGACGGCAGTATCGTCACGCCGGACCGCTTTCTGCCGGTTGCCGAGCGCAACGATCTGATCACGCGCCTGGACGGCTGGATGCTGCGCAGCGCCGCGGCGCTGTTCGCGCGCGCCGGCGACGCCGTTCCGGATGGCTGGTTTGTCACCATCAACGTATCCGGCCTGTCGCTGTCGGATCTGCGCTTCCACAGCGTGATCAGCGACGTCATGTCCGCCGGCAAGAACCTGCGCGACCGCATCTATTTCGAGATCACCGAATCCGCCGCGCCGTCGAACTGGCCGGTCACGTTCCAGGGCATCGAGCTGCTGCGCTCGCACGGCTCGCGTGTGCTGCTCGACGACTTCGGTTCCGGGTTTACCTCGTTCAGCTACCTGCGCAACCTGCGCGTCGACGGGCTCAAGATCGCGCAGGACTTCACCGCGACGATTGGCGGCGATCCGATCAACGAACCGGTGATCTCGATGGTCGCGCAGCTGTGTCGCAAGCTCGGCATCCAGGCGATTGCCGAGGGCGTTGAGGATGCCGCGACGGCCGAGCAGCTGATTGCACGCGGTATCCACATGGGGCAGGGCTTCTTCTTCCATCGCCCGGAGCCGGTGGAGAATCTGCTGCGCGTATCCTGAGCGGCGACGATGCGCGGATCTGACCCGCGTTGTCGGACGGGCTCACGCTGGTTCCTGGCGGATTTCACCAACTGACGATGAAGTGAATCCCCAGTTGGCACATTCGATAGTCGTCTTCCGAAGCGGCTTCGCTCAATGAGCCGACGTTGCCGCAAGCAGCGTGCCCCTCGACCCCGTAGTTGTCGCTGAACCAGCCGCGCACACGGGACTCAAGCGAGTAGATGCTCGATGGATCGCCGGCATTGATCCGCTGCTGGCCTGCTCCAGCCAGAAGGCTGACGACCCACCGGTCTCCAAACGGTGATCCGGCAAGGCGGATCTGGGCTTCGTACTCCTCGAGTCGTCGCGGGTTGAAGTAACCGATGCCTGACGCATCGCTGTCCGCGCGCTTGGCGCGCAGTTGCAGGTTGACCCATTGCCACTGGGCAGGCGACCAGATCACTCGCGCAATGCGATGAAGGCGGTCATTCCCGTCGTTGAATGAGCTGTGTCCCACCGCAGCAACCACCGTGACAGCCGGATGGAGCGCCAGGTCCACAGCAACTGTTCCGGTATCCATCCGGGTTCGATTGCGAACCGCGACGACGGTATCCACCAGATCGCGCTCAGCGGAAGCCTCCAGGCGCCACAGCCCGGTCGGGTTCCAGTCGACGGCCAGCGCGCCGAGTACCGGAGACCAATCCGCGCCGCGGTTCAGATCCAATCTCGTAAAAAGGCCGGCATCGGGCGAAAGCGAACCGCGCCCTTGCAGTCTCAGGTAGTCAAATGATTCGCTCTCGTCTGCCGACCACAGCCGTCGGTGACCGACGGACGTCGCCCAGTAGCCATCCGTCCCGAACCGCGGCTGCGTCGCCTGGTACCCGACCGCCACGTCACTCTGAGACTGATTGTCGCTGTCGTCAGTAAATTTTATCGCGCTGAACACGCGAGACGTCTCGGCTGCTGCAGTCGTGCACCAGCAAAGCATCAGCAGGAATATCGAACGGGCAATCACCAGACCTTCCTCCACCGCAACAGCTCGGCCAGGTAGCCAGTGAGTGTCGCCGGGGTCAGGAACAGCTGGTAGCACAGTGTGAACACCGCCAGACCCATCCAGTTCCGGCGTACCTTGAGTCCGTACTTCCGGAAGATTGCCCGCTGCTTGAAGAACATCACGGTGTTGATGACGATGGCCAAGGGGATCAACAGCAAGGTCATGACGCCGACGATCAGGTAGTTCCCGAAGACCAGAGCGGCGATCACGCCGGGTACGAATGCAAACAGGTACACGAAATCAAGATAGGGAAACGCGAGGTTCAGATACACAAAAGGCGTGTTGAGACGAAGGTGTGCCAGTACTCGCGGGTACCGGCGGAACGCTTCCATCAGACCGCGCGACCAGCGCTTGCGCTGTCTGTAGAACTCGCCGTAAGTCTCCGGCACGTTGGTGAACACGAAAGCGTTCTCGGCATAGCCGACGCGATAGCCGGCCTCGGAGAGCGCCCAGGTCAGAACGATGTCTTCGCCGACCGTGTCCTGCCATCCGCCGACTTCAAGCAAGGCGTCCTTTCGATACACGGACAACGCGCCCTGGGCAACCATCGTTCCCTGCAGAAGAGACTGAATACGCTTGACGACGGCGATCCCGACAAAATAGTCCCACTCCTGCAACCTGGTCATCAGGTTCACGCGCGAATTGCGCACCAGCACCGTACCTGCCGTGGCAGCGGTGTTTGGCGGACTCTGCAGTTGATTGACGACCAGGTTGGTCAGCGCATCCTTGAACAGCAGCGTGTCCGCGTCCACCGTAACGATCAGATCGTGCGTCGACTCGGCCAATCCGGCATTCAGGGCGCGTGCCTTGCCGCCGTTCTTCGGCATCTGGATCAGGCGCAGAGACTGGTTCCCAGGGAGCGTGGTCGTGGCGATGATTCCGCGGACAACGTCAGCGGTACGATCCATTGAACCGTCGTCAATGACGAGGATCTCAAGCGCAGCGGCATAGTGCTGGCGGAAGAACGAGGCCAGCGAATCGGCGATGATCGCTTCCTCGTTGTAGGCAGCGATCAGTACGGTGATCGGCGGCATGTCCGTCACCGGGACGAATGCTGGGCGTCGGTCGAACAGCAGGCCGAAGAACAGGAAAGCATTCGCATAGCCGGGAACCAGGGCAACGCCGCCGATCACAAACCAGGCAACAGGCGCCGAAAGCGCCGCCGAAAGGTCGTCGATCCAGGGCTGAGCAAGCCACAGGGCAAACGCGAACCACAGCGTCGCAAGCACCATGATGATGGCCAGCTTGGCGCGTACGGGGATGTAGCGCGGCCTGGAACCAGAACGCATGGGCCTCCCAGGCAGCGCCTTCGTTGCTGGCGATGAACTCGAATCCTGGGGACCTGCGATGTGCATTGTGGGATTCTAGGGTCCAGCGATGCACGAGCCACATTGGCGCAGACAATCGGTGCGTGGGAGTCGCCGGTCGGTCAAGGCGCTACTTCGGCAGTGCATCACGGCGATGCATCGTGAATTCTGCTGCGGCATCGTTCCACGACGGATCAACTGGCAGTGCGCTCAACAAGGGCAAGCGCGAGGTATGGCGCGAGATTGAACATGAGGATGCCGACTTTGTACGCCGCCATGCCAACGTAGTGGATCGCGTCAAAGCGCTCTTCCGTCAATTTGAACCAGCGCCCATGCTGCCGAAACATCCAGGAGCGGGCGAAAAGGAACGCGAAGAACCAGGACAGCAGAAATCCGTAATTGACAAGCAGAGTCCAGAGCAGGAACTGCTTCGCTGATGCCATGTCCATCGCACGTCTCCAATTCTCTCGAACGTTCCCAAACCACGTCAGCAGCATCGCGCCAATCGGCAAGATCGCGTCGCCCGGGACCTGCGCCCAGACCGGAAAATCGAAGATCGGCTGCCGAGACTGATCCAAAGCGTTCGTGAGGTGGACATCTGCGCAGTTCGGCTCATCAAGGCTGGTGCATCGTACCGCCGTTTCCCGGCTGTGCATTGACCTGGGTCAAGCGGCACACGCCCGACGCCTGGAGCACCGCCGGAGACGGTTTCGGTTCATGGTGTTCCCGGCGAGGCCGCTTCCAGACTTTCGGGTCTTGACCTCGATCAACGCCCGCAACGCTGTGGGAGCGCATGATCCGGACTGGCCTGCTGTTTGAGAACGACCATGACCTTGCCCGTTGCCTGGATCACACACCCCGATTGTCTGTTGCATGACATGGGGAAGGATCATCCCGAATGCCCACAGCGGCTGCGCGCCATTGACGAACGCCTTCGTGTCTCGGGTCTTTGGGATTTTCTGACTCACCATCAGGCGCCGCTCGCATCGCAGGCAGCGCTTGAGCGAGTTCACGATGCGGCCTACGTGCAACGTGTTCTGCAAGCCGATCTCAGTCGAGGCCCCCTGCACGTCGATCCTGACACCACGCAGATGTCGGCGACGGCGCCCGCTGCCTTGCGTGCTGCCGGGGCCGCGGTCATGGCCGTGAACCTGGTACTGGAGCAGAAGGCCGGACTGGCGTTCTGCTCGGTGCGTCCGCCCGGCCATCATGCGGAGCGTGCCCAGGCCATGGGTTTCTGTTTCTTCAACAACGTCGCGATTGCTGCAGCAGAAGCGTTGGCACAGGGACTCGAGCGCGTCGCGATACTTGATTTCGATGTGCACTACGGCAACGGCACCGCAGACATCTTCAGGGACGACCCGCGCGTGACGCTTTTGTCGACCTACCAGGACCGACTCTACCCCTATTGGAAGAGTCTGCCGGATTCCCCGCATCTGGTTGACGTGCCGCTTTCACCATACTCAGGGAGCGCTGCATTCCGCTCAGCAGTGACCGAACGCTGGTTGCCGGTCCTCGAACAGCAACGCCCGCAACTTCTGCTTGTGTCTGCCGGGTTCGACGCCCACATGGACGACGGCATGGCGGAGCTGCGTCTGACGACCGACGACTTCCGCTGGCTCGGCATGGTTGTCGAGCAAGTCGCCCTGGATTGCTGCGAGGGTCGAGTGATCGCAACGCTCGAAGGCGGCTACAACCTCGATGCGCTTGCACGCAGCGTAGAGGCCTTTCTGGGTCCGTTTCTGGGCGGTCTGCCGACATGAGCATCCGTAATCTTGCCGGCTTGCTGGAGCCGCGCAGCATCGCAGTGATCGGCGCGCCGACAGGCGTGCTGCAACTTCAGCTGGTGTCGAATCTTCAAGCGTCCGACACAGAGAAGCGTCCGCTGCATCAGTGTTCGAGTCTGCCGTGGCCGGCAGCCGATCTGGCCGTCATTCTCGATTCGGCACTGGCAATTCCAGAGGCCCTGCATGAATTTGCGAAGACAGGTGGACGCGCGCTGCTGTGGGCTGCAGACGCTCCGGTCAGTGACGAGGTGTTATCCGCATGCAGGCCGGCCCGGATACGGATATTGGGCCCTCGCACCTGCGGGATAGCCAGTCCCGGCGCGGGATTCAATGCAACCTGGCTGGCACAAACCCCGCTTCCGGGCTCGGTCGCCTTGATTGCGCAGTCGCGCTCGATCGCCGCGACCGTGATGGATTTCGCACAGGGCCGCCAATTGGGGTTTTCGTGGCTGGCGGTGACTGGAGCCGAGCGTGACGTCGACGTCGCAGATTTGCTCGACTATGCCGCGCTGGACCCGAGTACTCGTGCAGTGGTACTGGATCTGGGTCACATCGGGGAGGCGCGCAAGTTCATGTCCGCCGCACGGGCGGTCGCCCGCATCAAGCCGGTCGTGGTGTTGCAAAGTCCGGGCGCTGGCGCGCAGCTTCCGGACCCGGTGCGCTCGGCCGCTTTCGCCCGGGCAGGGCTGGTGGAGTGCGCAGATCTCGAAGCCTTGTTCGACGCGCTGGCGGCACTGGAGCGTTTGCCTGTACTGAAGTCGTACCGCATTGCGATTGCAGGCAACGGTGCGGGGCTATGCGCCTTGGGCAGCAGCGCGTTGGCGCGGCATGGGCTGGAGCCGGCGCGGCTCTCCCAGTCGACCTGTGATGAACTGCTGCGACTCAACCCGCAGACGCGTTTCTCGTCCAGGACTGTCGATCTGGGTGAGATGCCCGGCGCGACCATAGCCGTTGCCTTGCGCCATGCGCTGGCAGATCCCGGCGTTGACCTTCTGCTTCTGGTGCATGGTCCCGGCACGCAATGCCCCCAGCGTGAACTGGCGGAAGCGCTATCCCATGCCAAGCTGGGCGGAAGGCTGCTCGCCGTGTGGCCAGGCCTGGAGTTGGCTGCAACTGCGCGCGCAATCAGCGCTGCAGCGGGCATCGCCACATTTGCGACAGCAGATCAGGCCGCTCGAGCCGTGCGCTTCCGCATGCGACACGCCATCAACCACCAGTTGCTGACGCAGACCCCGGAACCCGACGCCGGCGACGAGCCGAACTCGGCACAATGCGCCGAGCTGTTGCACGGCTACGAAGCCGCGGGCACGCTCGAGGTGCCGGCAGACGCAAGCATGGCAGTGCTGGAGAACTACGCCGTTGCGACGCCCGGAGATGCGGATACCGTTAACGAGATCTATCGAGTGACGCTCAGCTGCAACGCAGAACTGGGCATGCACATCGACCTTCAGGCAACGACCGCGAATGAACCGAGACCGCGCGCTTGTGCATTGCCACCGCTGGACTCAGTCCTCGCCACCCGCCTTCTTCTGGAGGCAGGCGTCAGCGCGACGTCCCAGCAGGAGGCACTGGCCCCGAACCTGATTCGACTGGCACGCCTCGCGGTCGAGCAACCGTTGATCTGCGCTGCACAACTCGAGCTGGGCATCACCAGGAATGGTTCAGCTGCGATCGTACTGCCGGGAGCGAGCCTATGGGTCAACACGCCGCCGACCGAACGCCGACGGCTTGCGCTCGCACCTTATCCGTCCGATCTGGGACATGTGACACAGCTTGGGCAGGACTCCAGTTACCTCGTTCGGGCCATACGTCCGTCCGACGAGCCCGCACTCATCGAGTTGCTGCACGCACTCAACCCGGAGGAAGTGCGCTATCGATTCTTCATTCATCTGCGTCATTTCAGCCACGCGATGGCGGCACGCATGACCCAGATCGATTACGACCGCGAACTGGCACTCGTGGCTTTCGATGTGGAAAAGCCTGAGGCGCTGATCGGTACGGTAACGCTGATTGCGGACGCCGACGGCAGTGAAGCCGAGTTCGCCATCCTGGTGCACCATGCGCACGCCGGACGCGGCCTGGGCCGCCACCTGATGACCTGCATGCTCGAGTATGCCGCTGCCAAAGGCGTTTCGAGGGTGATCGGTCACGTTCTGTCCGACAACCGCAGCATGCTTGCGCTAGCCAGGCGCCTCGGCTTCGCGATCAAGTCCGACCCGCTCGATCCCGGATGCAGGATGGTTGAAATGCGCGTCGCGGCGAAAAGTGCCGCCGGCGATGCTGACCATCGGCGCGTTGATACAGGTCAGCGCTCTGGAACTGGTCCGGACTCATCCTGAAGGCAAGTCCATCAAAGGGTGCCAGGGGTTTGTCTGATGCATCGCCAACGCGGGCCGGCTGAGGAAGAGCCGCTGAGGGCAGTCGAGCGACAGGACCATTCCCGTGAAGCAGGGCGAACGGGGAGGGGATGCGGGGCAGGCACGCAGACCTCGGCATTGCGGGGTGCTCGCATCAAAGTGCTGTTGGTCGCAGTGCTGGCGCTTTCTCTGGAAGTTGACGCGCAGATCGTCGGCGGACCGTCCGCGCTCAGCGATCAGCTGGCGTCGCCGGTCATTCGAACAAGCAGTCTCGACATTGACTCCTTAATGAGAGACAGAGAACTCGTCGAGTTGTATGAGGAAAATGGGCATGCGCCAGTCTGGGTGCAGTTCGGCGCACCCCGCAGCCGTGCGATCGGACTGCTGCACGAACTGCAGAACTCCAGTGCCATGGGGCTCGAACCGTCGGACTACGACGCGGAGCTGCTCGCGCGCACTCTGGAAGCCCTTCAGTCCAATCCCATGGCCACAGAGCAGTCCTGGTTGGAATGGGATGTTGCGCTGTCCAGAGCAGCGCTCAAGTTCTTCGACCACGTTCACCAGGGCCGGATCGATCCAGTGGCTGCGGGATTCAACCTGACCAGAACACGGCAAGCGATCGACCTGTCAGCGTTGTTGGATCAAGTGTCCAGAGGGCGTGACATCGCGAATCTGATATCGGCAATCGAGCCGCAGTTCATCCACTATCGCCTGCTGAAACGTGCATTGCAGAGATACAGGCGGCTGGCGAATGCCGAGTCAACTGTTGCAGTGCCGCAGTTTGCTGCGACGTCGTCAGCGTTCGGAAGTGTCATTCCTGCAGCCGACGCGCTGCGCGAACGCCTGGAAATGCTCGGGGACCTGCCTTTGGCCGTCGTCGACGTCAGT
The DNA here is from genome assembly GCA_964507195.1 of uncultured Salinisphaerales bacterium. GTDB lineage: Bacteria > Pseudomonadota > Gammaproteobacteria > Nevskiales > Nevskiaceae > Solimonas. The sequence continues at coordinate 31,845 of CAZDPA010000022.1, forward strand.
GCGTCGGACGCAGCAGTGGACGCACAATTGGTGGCAGCGCTGAAATCGTTTCAGCAAAGGCACGGACTGGAAGCGGACGGCGTAGTTGGAAGCGAGACGCTCGAGGCATTGAGTACGCCGCTGTCCGACCGCGTTCGACAGATCGAGCTCAGCCTCGAGCGCTGGCGCTGGCTACCCGAGTTCGAATCGCCGCCGATCATCGTCAACGTCCCGCAGTTTCGCCTGTATGCCTTCCCGTCGGCCGACGATCGGGAGGACCGCATGCTCAGGATGAACGTGGTGGTCGGCCGGGCCGTCGAGGAAATGCGCACGCCAGTATTCCAGGCCAGCCTTCAGCATGTGGTCTTTCGTCCGTACTGGGACGTGCCGTACAGCATCACGGTCCGCGAGATGCTTCCCAGGATGGAAGCTGATCCCGGCTATCTTCAGGAACATCACATGGAGATTGTGATCGGCGGACAGGAAGATGCCGTCGTGCTTCCACCCGATGCGGCCAACATTGCCCTGCTTGCCAGCGGCGAAGCGAGGTTGCGGCAACTGCCTGGGGCGGACAATGCGCTCGGGGACATCAAGTTCATTCTGCCCAACCCGCACAACGTCTATCTGCACTCCACGCCAGCGCCTCAGCTGTTCCAGCGGGCTCAGCGCGCATTCAGTCATGGCTGCATCCGGGTGAGCGATCCGGCTGCGTTGGCGGCCTATGTTCTTCGCAATGAGACGGGCGAGTGGACGCCGGAGCGAATCTCCAGAGCGCTGTCCGGGCCTGCCAACCAGAAGGTCATGCTGCGACAGCCGATCGACGTGATGATCCTGTACAGCACTGCCATCGCGGATGAATCGGGGCGCGTGTACTTTTCAGAAGACATCTACGGACACGATCGCACGCTACAGGGCCTGCTCGGTTTGGAGAAGACAGGCTCCGCTGCTCGGTAGATTCTGGTAGTGCGCAGGCTGAGTCGCTGCAAGAGTTTCTTTCGGGCGCCGCGCCAAAACAGCTACGCCACTGATCTGGATCAATGCCCATACGGACTTTGCCCCTGACAATGATTGCGTCATCTACAGGAGAGCATTCATGTCACGCATTGCCAAAGCCATTCATAACCATATTCAGCTGGCCACTCTGGCCCGTGATGAGCTCGAAGTGCAGGCGGCACTGTTCAAAGGCGAAACGCGGGACCGCTGGAATGAGCTCGAAAGGCGCTGGGCAGAGCTTGGCGAGCACGTCCAGCGCGCAAAGGTGGCGGCTGCGGACTCGCGCCCTCAGATTCAGGCGGCTGCAGATCTCCTCGCCGAATCCCTCAAGTCGAGCTACGCCGAGTTTCGGACTGCGCTCGGTCGGTGAGGCCGCACCCCGAGCCCTCTTGCCAAAGCAGTTTTAGATTCGAAGCGATTCCTTTGATCGCGAATCCGTAACTGCGCGGCTCGCGCTGTGTCGCGTCAAGATGATCTAAGTCAATGCGGCCTCCAGCTATTCCGGATGAACATGCGGTTCATAACGAGTAACGGAGACATTGTGATGAGCGAAGATCTGAAACTGCAGCAGCGGGTTGTTGATGAGCTCGAGGTCGACCCAAGTGTGGATGCAGCGCACATTGGTGTGACCGCCCGCGATGGCGTGATCACTCTGTCGGGGCACGTCGCACACTACGCGCAGAAAGTTGCTGCCGAAGAGGCTGCGTCTCGGGTACACGGTGTGAAAGCGATCGCACAGCAGATCGAGGTGGAGTTTGCTTTTGACAAGAAGCATGCCGACGATGAGATCGCGGCCCGCGCTGTGAAGATCATGGACTGGAGCGTGTATCCAGCGAATGAACGGATTCAGGTCAGCGTGACGAATGGCGTTGTGACTCTCTCCGGAAAAGTCGAGTGGGACATCCAGCGCCGCGAGGCCGAACGGCAGGTAAGGCGCCTTGGCGGCGTACGCGATGTGGTCAACAACATCAGTATCGATACGCGGGTGGATGCAGTCGATGTGAAGGTGAAACTCAAAAACGCTCTGGAGCGGTCTGCAGACATTGAAGCGGATATGGTCGATGTTGAGATCGTCGAACCGGGTCGCGTCGTACTGTCCGGCTCGGTTTATACCTTGAGCGACAAGGCGGTCGTCGAAAGCGCTGTCTGGCAGATTCAGGGGGTTTCCCACGTGGACAATCGATTGAGAATCACGGGCTAGCGCATATCGACAGGCTGCCAGGTTCGTCCGATGCAGTGGCTCACCCTCACGCGGAGGTGCTGACCTGCCGTATCCACGACAGCAGTTGCGGTAGCGGCATGGCGCCGGACTGGCGGGCGACTTCACGTCCGTTGCGGAACACCGCCAGTGTCGGGATGCCGCGGATGTTGAAGGCATTGGCGAGTTCCGGATGTTGTTCGGTGTTGACCTTGGCCAGTCGCACGCGCGGCTCGAGTTGTGCGGCCGCGGCCTCGAAAGCCGGAGCCATGGCGCGGCACGGGCCGCACCAGGGCGCCCAGAAATCGACGACGACCGGTATGTCGTTGCGCTCGATGTGGCGTGTGACGCTGGCCTTGCCGAGTTCCACCGGGTGGCCGTTGAACAACAGCGCATGGCACTGTCCACAGGACGGGTTTTCATCCAGCCGCGCAGCGGGCAGGCGGTTCACTGCGTCGCAGTGCGGA
>CAZDPA010000023.1:0-22101 GCA_964507195.1 uncultured Salinisphaerales bacterium
CGAAGATCGTCGACTGGTACATGGACAGGAAGATCAACATCGACGATCTGATCACGCACACGCTCAAGCTCGAACAGATCAATGAAGGCTTCGATCTGATGGCGCGCGGCGAATCGATCCGCTCTGTGGTGGTCTACTGATGTCATTGACCACGCGAAGCGAGCACGCCTGCTTCGGCGGCACGCAGGGCTACTACAGCCATGCGTCGACCGAGACCGGCACGACGATGAACTTCGCGGTCTACCAGCCGCCGCAGGCGAAGCACGGCAAGGTGCCGGTGCTGTACTACCTCGCGGGTCTGACCTGCAGCGAAGAGACCTTCATGATCAAGGCCGGCGCGCAGCGCGTCGCTGCAGCGCTGGGACTGATGCTGGTGAGCTGCGACACCAGCCCGCGCGGTCTCGGCTATCCCGGTGAGGCGGACAGCTGGGACTTTGGTCTCGCCGCCGGTTTCTATCTCGATGCAACGCAGGCGCCGTGGTCAACCGGTTATCGCATGGGCAGCTACGTCAATCTCGAACTGCCGGGTGTGATCGAGGCCAACTTTGCGGCGCGCAGCGATCGGCGCGGCATCTTCGGTCACTCGATGGGCGGTCACGGAGCGCTGGTGACCGCGCTGCGCCATCCGCAGCGCTGGCATTCGCTGTCGGCGCTTGCCCCCATCAGCAATCCCAGCGGTGTACCGTGGGGCCAGCGTGCGTTCACGCGCTACCTCGGCGCTGATCCGCTCGCTTGGCAGGAGTGGGATGCGAGCGTCCTGATGCAACGCAAGGCGCATCCGCGGCCGGTGCTGGTCGATCAGGGCGAGGCCGATCAGTTCCTGGAGAAGGAGCTGACGCCGGAATCGCTGACGGCGGCTGCGGCGATCTCCGGTCAGGCACTGACGCTGCGCCGGCATGCAGGCTACGACCATGGCTACTACTTCGTACAGAGTTTTGTCGAAGATCATTTGCGTCATCATGCGGCGCTGCTGGTTTAGGAGTTCTCCACAAAATCCGTTCGTGTCGAGTGCCGGCGAAGCCGGTGTATCGAGGGTGTCGCAAAAGCGACACCGGTACTGCGGCTGCGGCCTCTCGATACAACGCGACTGCGCGGCGTCACTCGAGGCGAACGGAGTTTTGGTATGCCGCGCTTTTCCTAGCGATTCGGCCGTTGTTCCTTGATCCGCAGCCGATAGTCCTTCGGCGTCGTGCCGAACCAGCGCCGGCATGAACGATTGAAAGCGCTCTGTTCGGCGTAGCCGAGCAGGCCGGTGATCTGGCTCAGGTAGAGACCCGACTCGGCGAGATAGCGCGTTGCGAGCTCGCGCCGCTGCGCATCGAGGATGTCTTCAAAGTACGCGTCTTCATCGGCCAGGCGGCGCTGCAACGTACGCGTGTGCAGGCACAGATGCTCGGCAACCGTGCGGATATGGCAGTGCCCTGTCGGCAGCAGGCGATTGACCAGCTGCCGGACCCGGCTCGCCAGCGGTGCCGTCGCGGTCAGTGCCTGGTTCTCAAGGTATTGCGTCGCGAGCCGCTTGGTCACCGGGTCGGCGCTGTCGATGCGCTGATTGAGCACATTCAGCGGCAAGTGCAGCGTGCATTCGGATTGCCCGAACTGCACCGGACAGCCGAAGAACGCTTGGTACACTTCGCGGTCCGCAATGCGCTGATGCGGGAAATTGACCAGCGATGGATTGGCCTGCGGCCCGCCGAGCAATTTCAGAATGCGATGTACCGTGGCCAGGCTCATTTCGTTGACTTGACTGACGATCGGCAATCCGGGCTCGACGATGTCGTAGACGAAACGCATGACATTGCCGGGGGCGTTGCGGTCCAGCGTGATTTTCAGCGCCGGACTGTGCAGATGGATGAAGCCGCCGACGGCGTTGAAGGCGTCAAGCACGGTTTCGGCATTGCGGATGATCACCGCGACCGGGCCAAGCGTGCCCAGTCCCTGACGCTGCCCGACGCGCAAGCCGAAGTCAGGGCAGTGGAGCGTACGCGCGCAGTTCTCGAACAACTGGCTGACGCTGCGGAACTGGACGAAAGCGTTCTCGCGGCGGGCAATATCGAGGGGGATATGCAGCGGCGTGAGCAGGGCCGTCGGATCTCCACCCAGTTCCAGGATCAGATCGGGTACCGCAGATATCGCACTGGCCCTGACCAGGCTGTGCATGGGCTTCGCTCCGGAGTGCTGTCGCCGAATGATAAAACAATGTCACCAAATGGCAATTCCAGTGCCAGCCACCGGCGTAGTCTGTGCATCACACAATACGACCCATTCGATGAGTCCGAGGAGAGCGACATGGCAGATCAAGCGTTCGACGTCCTGATCATTGGCGCCGGCCTGTCCGGTATCGGCACAGCCTGCCACCTGGCGCGCGAGTGTCCGGACAAGCGCGTCGGCATCATCGAGCGCCGCCAGCGCATCGGCGGCACCTGGGACCTGTTCCGCTATCCCGGCATCCGCTCGGATACCGACATGATCAGCTTCTGCTTCAGGTTCCGTCTCTGGGACAGGCTGAAAATGATGGCGGACGGGACTTCCCTGCGTCAGTACATCAATGACACGGCCAGGGAGTACGGCGTCGACAAGAAGGTGCAGTTCGGTCTCAAGACCACTGCGATGGACTGGTCGAGCAGGGAGCAGCTCTGGACCGTTACTGCCACCGCGGAAGCCACCGGCGAGGTGCAGACCTTCAAGGCGAAGTTCCTGGTGGGCGCGACCGGCTACTACAACTACGACCAGGGTTTTCTGCCGACCTTCCCGGGTCAGGACAGCTTCAAGGGCCAGCGCATCCACCCGCAGTTCTGGCCGGAAAATCTGGACTACACGGGCAAGCGCGTCGTGGTGATCGGCAGCGGCGCCACCGCAGTCACGGTCGTGCCGTCGATGGCCGACAAGGCAGCGCACGTCACCATGCTGCAGCGCTCGCCGAGCTATGTCTTCTCCCTGCCGGATTTCGACGCGGTGTCGTCGTTGCTGCAGAAGTTCCTGCCGAAGCGCTGGGTATTCGCGCTGGCGCGCAAGCGCAACATCCTCATCCAGCGCTGCATGTACCTGGCGTCCAAGCGCTGGCCTGAGCAGGCGCGGAAACTGCTGCTCGGCAGCGTGCGCAGACAGCTCGGCCCCAACGCCGACATGAGCCACTTCACGCCGCGCTACATGCCGTGGGACGAGCGTCTCTGCGCGGTGCCGGATGGCGATCTGTTCAAGGCCATCCGCGAGGGCAAGGCCAGCGTCGTCACGGATCACATCGAGGCCTTCAACGAGACGGGCATCCGCCTCAAGTCCGGCAAGCAGCTCGATGCCGACATCATCATCACCGCCACCGGTCTGCAGATCCAGATGCTCGGCGGCGCTCAACTGAGCGTCGACCAGAAGCCGAGGACCTTGGGTGACGGCATGACCTACAAGGGCGTGCTGATACAGGATGTGCCGAACATGGCCTGGATCATTGGCTATACCAATGCATCGTGGACGCTCAAGGCTGACCTCTCGGCCGCGTACATCTGTCGCCTGCTCAAGGAAATGGATGCCAGGGGCGTGGTCGTCGCTACGCCGCGCGCGCCCGCCGGCGAAATGCTCGACGACAGCATCCTCGGTGCGCTCGGCTCCGGCTACGTCCAGCGCGGCAAGACGCAGCTGCCGCGCCAGGGCCGTGATCTGCCCTGGCGCGTCCTGCATCACTACGGCAAGGACACCAGAATGCTGCGCGATGGTCCGATCGACGATGGCGTGCTTGAGTTCACCCGCGCGCGGACCGACAAGGTGCAGTCGATCCATCGCGACGAGCGCCGCGCCGCCTAGAAGGCGCTCCCCGAGCTGCGCCTGACCCCTGCGATGCCGCCGCCGCCTCGCGGGGGATTTTTTTGGCCGACATAACCGCAATCTTCAGCACCGCGGTGCATCCCGTATACACTGCGCCGATGCGCCCGTAGCTCAGCTGGATAGAGCATTTGGCTTCGAACCAAAGGGCCGGGAGTTCGAATCTCTCCGGGCGCACCAATTCCGTCAGGGAATCGCCAAACCCCGAATCCCCGCCGGCCGCGCCACAAACGCATCGAGCGCACGCAGCGCGTGGGGATAGTTGGCGATGCCGACGAGATCGCCGGCTCCATAGAAGCCGATCAGGTTGCGCACCCACGGAAACGTCGCGATATCCGCAATCGTGTAGTCATCACCCGTCAGCCATTGCCGATCGGCAAGACGCGTGTTGAGTGTGCCGAGCAGGCGCTGCGATTCGACGACGTAGCGGTCGCGCGGGCGTTTGTCCTCGAAGTTCCTGCCGGCGAATTTGTGGAAAAAGCCGACCTGGCCGAACATCGGCCCGATGCCGCTCATCTGCCACATCAACCACTGAATCGTCTCGTAGCGGACGGCAGCGTTCGATCCGAGAAACAGACCGGATTTCTCCGCAAGGTAGATCAGGATGGCACCGGACTCGAACAGCGCCAGCGGCTTTCCGTCCGGCCCCTGCGGATCGAGGATGGCGGGAATCTTGTTGTTCGGATTGAGCGACAGGAACTCGGGCGACATCTGGTCGTTCGTGTCGAAGCTGACCTTGTGCGCCTCATAGTGCAGGCCGGTTTCCTCGAGCATGATCGAAGCCTTGACCCCATTGGGTGTCGGCAGCGAGTACAGCTGAATTCGCTGTGGATGCTGAGCCGGCCATTGACGCGTGATGGGGAACGCGGAGAGAGCAGTTGCGGACTCCATTTCGACTATGTGGTCACCAGCATCCTGCGGATGACGCCCTCGCAGGTGCTCTGGTCCATGTAGCGCGGCACGGCGTAGGTGAAACGCGCTTCGGCGCGCGCGGCAACGGCGATCGGCACGATGTCGTCGGCGCGCAGGGCTTCGAGCTGTTCGGGAATGCCGAACTGCACCTTGAGCTCGCGGATCCTGGCGATGAAGGCATCGGCGAGGGCGTCGTCACCGGCGCTCGCATTGCCGATACCGCAGGCACGCGCGAGCTCGGCGAGACGGCCGGCGCAGTTGGGCTTGGAGAAGTCGAGCACGTGCGGCATGACGATCGCATTCGCGAGGCCATGCGGTGTGTGATAGCGCGCGCCGAAATTGTGGGCGATGGCGTGGACGTAACCGACGCCGGCCTGGGTGAAGGCGATGCCGGCGAGATTGGATGCACGTGCCATCTGCTGCCGCGCCTCGACATTGCTGCCTTCGCTGACCGCGGTCGGCAGGTACTTGAAGATCAGCTGGGTCGCTGCAATCGCCTTTTCGTCGGTGCGCTTCATCGCGTTGCGCGAGATGAAGGCTTCGACTGCGTGCGTCAGCGCATCCATGCCGGTCGCCGAGGTGATATGCGGCGGCAGGCCGGTCATCAGTTCGCCGTCGAGCGCGCAGGCGGTCGGCATCAGCTTGAGATCCATCAGCGGCAGCTTGCGCTTCTGCGCGCGGTCGGAGACGACGGCGGCAATCGTGACTTCCGAGCCGGTGCCGGCAGTGGTCGGCACGACATACAGTGGCAGCATGCCCCAGTAGACCCGGAACAGGCCGGCCATCTTGACGATGGGCTTGTTGTTCTTGGCGCGCGCGCCGATGACCTTGGCGGCGTCGATCGACGAGCCACCGCCGATTGCGAGGATGGCCTTGCAGTCGTTCTTCTTGAGGATCTCGAAGCCGGCTTCGATCTGCTCGACAGTGGGGTCGGGGAGAACGCCGTCGTAGATCACGTAGGCAACGCCGGCCTTGTCCAGCTCGGCCTTCATCTTGTCAAGCAGGCCGAGCTTGACCAGCATCGCATCGGTCACGATCAGCACCTTGCGATGGCCTTCAGCGGCAATGTGGCGGCACAGTTCCAGCGAGGAGCCGGCGCCGTCAAAGCTGCGCGGCCACTTGAACGGCATGATCAGAGTGACGAACTTGAAGATCACCATGTAGATCCGCAGAAACAGGGTTTCGAGCGCGAAGAGCATGTTCGGGGGTCCTTGCCGACAGGGGGCAGATTGAAGATGCGGCACGTTACCTGATCCGGCGCGTTTCGGCAGCAGGCGCAGGGTGATTTTTCCCAGTGAAGGAACGGGTTATCGCGCGTACTATGCCGAACCAGGTCATTTTGCGAGCGCTGCTGCCATTCGGTGGCAGTTGCCAGCCTTTGGGGAGAATCGTGATGTCGCTGTCTTTGGGTCAGAAGCTGGGTCGAGGTTTGCTGCTTGCTGCGCTGTGTCTGCCGCTGCTTTCTGCATGCGGCACCAATTCGAATTCCGAACCTGTTGGCGGTACGCCTCCTGGTGGTGCCGGCGGCAGCACCGGCGACGGCCGCATCTTCAAGATCGAACCGGGTCCTGACGCGACCAGCCAGATGATCGCGGCGATGATCCAGGCCGCGCCCGGCGACGTCATCGACTTTGGCTGCGGCTTCTTTGATCTGAGTGCAGCACTGCAGCTGACCGATACCGAAGACGTTCTGATCAAGGGTTGCGGTCGTGACAAGACCGTGCTGTCGTTCAAGCAGAGCGGCACGCCGGAAGGCATCCTCGCGGTCAATGTCCATGGCCTGTGGATCGAAGACCTGACCGTGCTCGACACCGGCGGCAACGGTATCGAACTGCGTGGTGTCGACCAGGCGGCGATCAAGCGAGTGCGCGCACTCTGGTCGTCCGATGGCGGCCGCGAAAGCCCCGATCCGATCACGGCGGCGAACGCGTTCGCCGACAATGCCAAGCGCCTCAACGTCGCCTGTACCGATCCGGCGACCCAGGACCCGACGGCGATCGAAAACCAGCTGCTGCCGCTCGACACGACTTCGCCGGACTACACCGTGAGCCCGAAGTCCGGCCGCTACGGCATCTATCCGGTGGCTTCCGAGAACATCCTGATCGAAGACTCCGAATCGGTCGGCGCGTCGGATGCCGGCATCTACGTCGGGCAGACCAACAACGCGATCATCCGCAACAGCCGCGCAGCATTCAACGTCTTCGGTTTCGAGATCGAGAACGTGCAGGGCGGCGAGTACGACACCAACATCGCCGAGTGCAACACCGGTGGCTTCCTTGTGTACGACCTCGATGGTCTGCGCCAGTACGGGGATCGCTCGCGGATGTTCAACAACATCTCGCGCAACAACAATACCTACAACTTCACCTCGGGCGGTTTCGTCGGCAACGTGCCGTCGGGCAGCGGCATGATCACGCTGTCCTACGACCGCATCGATATCTTCAACAACACCTTCGAGAACAACAACACCGGCGGCATCATCCACGCCAGCTACGAACTGTTCCCGGAAGGCGCGGGGCGGCCGTCGGAGCGGCGCATCGACTGGTACACCGAAGGCGTCCACATCTACGGCAACAAGTTCATCGACAACGGCAATGGCCTGCCACTGCCGACGACGGGCGACATCCAGTCGCTGGACGTCGCCAAGTTCCTGCCGGCGCTGATCGGTCTCAAGACCCAGGCTGCCTGCCTCAATCCGCTGAATCTGCAGACCTGCCTCGCTGCCGGCATTCCGAGCCTGCCTGGCCTCGGCGCCCTGCCGCTGCCGGGTCTGCCGGGACTGCGCGGCGCGCACATCCTGTGGGATGGCCTGCTCGACGATTACGATGCGGAGTGCCCGTATCCGCTCGATGCCAACGGTCTGCCGGTACCTGAGGACTCGCGCGGCAAGCCGCAGCTCGGCAACGACGATCCGAATCCGGAATGTCATTACAACGCCTACAAGTTCGACACGACTGCTGAAGGCAACCCGCGCATCCTGCCGGACTGGTTTGCCTCGTGCATCGATGTCAACAACGAGTTCAGCAGCGACAGCCTCAAGTTCGCCAATTTCCACGGCCTCAAGGGTCTTGAGGCCGTGATCGGTGTGCTGCTGGTCGATCCGTCGGCGGGTCCGGATGCGCTGGTGGGTCTGCTGAGCAGTGTCGCCAGCACTGATCTTGCGAACTTCGCATCGAGCTTCGATCTGACGCCGCACGATTGCCCGGCAACCTATGGTCGCAATCTGGATCCGCTGCCGCCGGTCGTGATTCCGCCGTTCAAGCGCAGCGGCAATTTCGATCCGGCACCCAGCCCGGAGCAGGTCGCCAGGCTCTGCGAAGCGGCAGTCGGTGGCGATGCAGTCAACTTCGCTGCGGCCGGCGTCAACTGCCCGACGCTGGACCAGTACGCCCTGTTCAGCGATCCGGAAGATCCAACCAGCGCGCCGCGCGGCAATGGCGTGCCGTTCGCGCTCAACACCAAGCTGTTCTCCGATTACGCGGTGAAGTATCGCGTGGCCTACCTGCCGCCTGGCACGAAGGCGACGTACCGCAGCGCCGCGACCGATGGCGCCAACGCCACGCTCAACTTCCCGGCCGGCACGATCATCGCGAAGACGTTCTCGTTCCTCGATGAGCAGACCGGCTCGGAAAACGCTGTCGAGACGCGCCTGCTGATCAAGCGCACCAACAGCAGGGGCGTCGCGCGCTGGGATGGCGTGCCGTACATCTGGTCGACCGACGCCAACGGCCGGCGCGTCGCCACGCTCGCGCTGGGTGGCGGTACGGCTGCGGTGAGCTGGAACTTCACCGACGTCGATTCCGGTGCACTACACCAGGGCAGCGCGCCGGCGTATCAGATCCCGCACGCCAACCAGTGCCTGAGCTGCCATGCCAACGAGGATGCCGACACTGGTTCGGCGCCGATCGGTCCGAAGCTGCGCAACCTCAATCGCCCGTACGCGTCGGAGTCGAGCATCAACAGCGAGCAATCCCGCCATGAAGTCGCTGGCAAGAACCAGATCAAGTACTGGTGCGACAAGGGCCTGGTCGCCGGTTGCCCGGGCGACATGGTGGTCGATCCGCTGACCCAGATCGCGACGAACGTCGAGCGTCTGCCGGTGTTCAACAAGCCCGGCGATGCCGGCTTCCCGGCCGGCAGTGCGCAGGACATCGAAGCCCGTGCGCGCGCCTATCTCGAAGTGAACTGCGCGCATTGCCACAACCCGCGCGGGTTCGCGGCAAGCACCGGCATGTACATGGACAGCCTGCGCGCGGTCGACAACACCTACGGCATCTGTAAGCGCCCGACAGCGACCGGTCAGGAAGGCAACGGCGGTCGGACCTATGACATCCACCCAGGTGACGTGGACGATTCCATCATTCCATTCCGTATGGGGCCGGAAGCGACGCTGCCGGCAGCGAAGATGCCGCCGATTGCACGCAGTGTCGTCCATGACGAAGGTCATGCGCTGATCGAGCAGTGGATCCGTGACGTCATCACCAATGACGAGGCGCGTTATCCGGGTTCGAGCACCTGCACCGGCAACTGATGGGTTTGCTCATTGCGTGAAACAAGAACGGCGCCTCAAGGCGCCGTTCTTGTTTTATTGAGTCCCCAACAAAGCCCGTTCGTGTCGAGTGCCGTGCGGATGCGCGGTGTATCGAGGGTGTCGCAAAAGCGACACCGGCGCGACGTTCAGCTCAAGCCGCAGAACGCAAAATCCACCTCCGGCTTGCGTCTACAAATAATGTCCGCCAGCGCCTGCCCGGACCCACAGGCATGGGTCCAGCCCAGCGTGCCGTGGCCGGTATTGAGATAGAGGTTGGGTACGACGCTGCGACCGACGTAGGGGACATTGGAGGGGGTCGATGGCCGCAGACCAGTCCAGTAGCGTGCCTGTCGGGCGTCGCCAGCGCCGGGGAAAAGCTGCTCCAGGCGCCTCAGCAGCAGTGCACTGCGTTGCGGATCGACCTGCCGATCGTAGCCGCGCAGTTCTGCCATGCCGGCGATGCGCAGCCGATCGCCGAGACGCGAGAACACCAGCTTGTGTTCGTCATCAATCAGCGGCACGGAATAGGCACGCGCTGGCTCCGCTACAGGCACGGTCAGCGAGTAACCCTTGGCCGGGATCAACTGCAGCTGAATCCCGAGCGGCCGGACCAGCAGCGGACTGAAGCTGCCGAGTGCCAGCACGAAGGCGTCAGCTTTCAGCGTGCTGCGCTCGCCGGCGTGACTGAGCAGTTCGACTTGCGTCACGCGGCCATTGTTCATGGTCAGGCGTTCGATGGTCTGGCCCAGAGCGAACTCGACGCCGGCGCTCGCGCAGCGCTGGGCAAGGGATGTGGTGAACTGCTGCGCGTCGCCCGATTCATCATCGGGCGCATAGGTAGCACCCACCAGCGGCACGTGCATGGCCTTGAGCGCGGGTTCGATGGCGATCGCTTCCTCGGCATTGAGCATGCGACGTTCGCAGCCGAGTTCCGTCATCAGGCGGGCTGGCGAGCGCGCGGCTTCGAACTCGCTGTGCGAAGTGTAGATATGCAGGATGCCCTGCGTTCGCTGGTCGTACTGCAGGCCCGCTTCCATCCGCAGCGTACTGAGACAGGCGCGACTGTGCAGGCCCAGATTCACCAGCTGGCGGATGTTGGCGTTGGTGCGATCGGCGCGGCATTCGCGCAGGAAGGCGAGCAGCCAGCGCCACTGTGCCGGATCGGTGCTCAGGCGAATGCGCAGTGGCGCATCATCGTCGAGCATCCATCTCAGCGCCTTGAGTGGCGCGCGCGGATTGGCCCAGGGCTCGGCATGACAGACCGAGATCTGTCCGCCGTTGGCGAAGCTGGTTTCACTGGCCGTCTCGGCCTGGCGATCGACGACGACGACGTCCATGCCGGTGCGCCGAAGGTAATACGCAGCAGCAACGCCAATGACACCGGCTCCGAGGACGGCGACGCGCATCAACGGAATCCTAGTTTTTGCATTCCCGGCCGATGGCCGTCATCAGCTGGACCAGCGGCAGCAGATGACCGCCGAGCACGGCCTTGCCGGTCGTCAGCAGACTCACGGCGACCTGACGCTGCGGATCAGCCCAGGCCAGGATGTTGAGAAAGCCGAGGTGACCGAAGGCGCGGCCGGTCATCGGGCCGTAGAGGCTGAACGGATTGGAGCCGAGCATCAGGCCTTCGCTGTAACGCATCGGAATCTTCAGCGTGTTGTCGATCGCCATCGGCGCGGCGGGCCGTACGGCGCGAGCCACGGTCCTGGCCTTGAGCACCTGCACGCCTTCGTATTCGCCGTGGTCGAGCAGCACCTGGTAGAAGCGCGACAGCTCGTCGGCATTGCAGTACAGATTGCCGGACGGAATGACCGCCTCGTGGAACAGCGATGAGTTGGAGACTTCGACGATCTGCTGCATCGGCGCCATCAGCGCGCGTTCCAGCAGCATCGAGATCGGAAACCGCACCGGTGCGCCCGCGACGTAGTTCACCGCGACCGCAGGGCGGTGTTCGGGCGCGAGGCCATAGGTGAAGGTCTGCATGCCGAGCGGCTTGCGGATCTTGCTGTCGAGGTATTCGCTGATCGGCCGCTGCGTGATCCGTTGCAGGATCTCGGCGAGGATGTAGCCGCCGGTGATCGCGTGGTAGGCGAGGCGTGGGGTCTTGCGGTGCGTCGGCGGCGCCCTGCAGATCAGATCAACGCAGCGCTCCCAGTCGAGCAGCATCGCCGGATCGATCTCATCCTTCGGCAGATCGAACATCGGAAAACCACCGCGGTGTGCCAGGACCTGCGAGATGGTCGTTTCGCCCTTGCCGTGGGCAGCGAAATCGGGAATGAAGTGGCTGACGCGTTCGTCGAGTCTGAGCCCGCCTTCCTCGGCGAGCTTGTGAATCAGAATCGCGGTGATCGCCTTGGACGCCGAGAACACACAGACCGGTGTGTCCGGCAGGGCCAGGCGCTTGGGTCCGTAGGGCGAGTCGTCCGGACCATTGCCGTCGGCATGGCCGATTGCGCGATTCAGCACGACCCTGCCGTGGTGGCGCAGGCAAAAGGTGATTGCCGGATGTGCGCCGCTGCGATAGAGGTCTTCGACGCTGCGCCAGATCTTGTCGACCGCAGCGGCGTTCAGGCCGGTGCCGTCGTATGCATCCTCGTTGCCAATGGTGGTGACCGCGCCCAGCTGTGCGGGGACGTGGATGTTGCGGGTGCCAGGCCACTTCATGGTGACGGTGCTTTACACGCTTGAGACGGGAGCGCGAGTGTAGTCGGAATAATCGGCGGGGGTCGCCATAGGGACGGTCAATCGAATCAGTGTGAATAATCTATTTCCAGCATGACCTCTGCAAGACTATGATGCGAACTCGATCCAGCACCCCCCTGTTGGACCGAATCCGAGGCTCATTCCCCCCTGAGCTTCGGCACCCCCGGATGGCGGGCGAACAGCCTTCGCCCGCCCATCCATTGAACCCTCCGCATTCGTCCTGACTGTTGGCATTCAGCCGGCCTGACCGTTCGTGACGGTGCGCGGTGCGGCTGCCGCGGCATCACGCGTCTGGTTCTGCGCGGCAATTGCGGTGCTCAGCTGGTGCAGGTTCTCGCGCAGCATGTCGGCGACCAGTTCATCGGTGCGCGGATCGCGCAGAACTTCCTCAACCACGCGAAGACCCGCGTCGACGACGCCACTGACGATCTCGTCGTAGAACGGCAGCCGCGACAGGCGCCCGGCCTGCCGGTCCTGTTTGAGCTTTTCCATGATCATCGCCCGCACTTCATGCTCGTTTTCCTTGAGTGCGCGCGAAATGTTTTCGGTGTAGGTGCCTTTGGCGAGAACGGCAGCGACCTCGTCCAGCACGGCAACAGTGACTGCGCCGCTGATTGAGCGCACGATGGCATCGCGGATGCGGTTGACCAGCAGGTAGGTGAAGTCATCACCGACGGCGCGGTCTGCGGCGATGCCGAAGCGCGACAGCAGGATGACGATGCGGATTACACGGAACAGGCGGAAGCCGCGAATCGCCGGGTGGGCAACCGGAATCATGCCGAGCACTTCGTACCAGTTGCGCCAGACGAACTGGCGGGTCCAGCCGGCTGCGCGCCAGCGCCAGGTGAATTCGCAGGCGAACAGGGCGCAGATCGTGTAGTCCGTCAGCAGGATCAGCTCGCGCTGCGCGGGGGTGACCGGTCCCCAGGTTTCCCAGACCAGCAGGCCGATCGAAATCAGGGCCAGCAGCAACATGATCCAGTCGAGTGGACTGATGCGTTTCAGGCGTTCTGCAAGGTTGGCGAGGCTCATCGGCTAAGTATCCGTCAGGCGGTCTTTTTTTGGCGCTGTGCGGTTCATCATGCAGTTGGTGAGTGGGGTAATATTTACTAGCGCGATTCCCCCCTAAAAAGGGGGTGCTGCGATAATAGTGACCATGCGATGCTCTAGCCGGTGTTACTGATGCGTAAGTTCGATTTTTTCAGTGCTTGTTCGGGGGTGCTATGACGTCGTCAGCGGGAGGACTGCCAGAGGGGTACAACTTTGTTGTGCCGGTCACTGGCTCCGCGACTCCGACTGACGATCTGTCCGGGCTGGTTGCTCTGGTCGGCGGAGAATTGCTGTGGAATGTCGCGTTCGGTAACTCGGGGGGGTCGCCGGCGCGCAGGGACTACGTCACCAAGCCGTATTTGGAACGTTGTGCCCGTTCTACGGGGCAGTTCGTTGATGAGGATACGTGGCGTCATGTTATCGCGTACGAGTACGCGCTAACGCATGAGCCGGCGCGCTGGCCTCAAGCGGCGCAACGCATCCTCGTCGCGCCGGCCGGAGACCTTTTTTCCGACCGCATCCTCGATGGATTTATCGATCGCGTCTTCGACGTGATCCAGCAGCACCCGCAGCACACTTTCTACATCGTCACCCAGCGCGCCGAGCGCATGAAGACGTTTCTGAAGGCGCGCGCTGCGCGCGCCGCAGCACAGACTCAAGGGGGCACGGCCACGCGCCGCTACGAATGGCCCTTGAACAACGTCTGCATCGGCGTTCTGTGCGAGGACCAGAAAACCTACATGACGCGCGTCCGCCCGTTGCTGGAAACGCCGGCCGCGATGCGTTTCGTGGTGTTCGATCCCCTGGTCGGCGCGGTGCGCATGGAGCAGGTACCTCTGGCCACGCGTGACATCCTCTGGCCGCTCAAGGGCGTGGTGCAGGCGTACGAGGGGCAGGATCTCGATGGCCGCATGCGCTGGGAGCCGATCGAGCAACCGCTGCTCAAGCTGCAGAAGCTCGACTGGGTGGTGATCGGCGGTTATCGCGGCAGTGAAACGCGTCCGCTGCATCCGCACTGGGTGCGGCGCATCCAGTACGACTGCAAACGCGAGGGTGTGCCGTTCTACTTCAAGGGCTGGGGTGACGTGGGCCCGGTCAAGGTCCCCGATCTTGACGGCGATCAGACCCTGATGATCGTCTCCAACGACGGCACGCTGCGTGGCCGCGGTGTGGGTTCAAGCACGAACTACCTTGCGATCGAGACCCACGCGGGCGTTCCCGATATGTACATGACACGCAAGCTTGATGCCGAGCAGCTGAAGCAGATCGAGGGTCAGCTGTGCCAGCAGATGCATAGCGCGCGTCGCGTCAAGCTCACCGATACCTCCGATCTCGCCCGCATGCTGCATCGGCTGTCGACCTCGTCCGAACCGCTGTCCGGGCCGACCACGAGCTCGCCGGGGCCGCGTACGCCGCCGCAACAGGATATGAGCGGGGCAACCCTGGTCAGCTCCAAGGCGCAGAACGAATTCGGCAACACGGCCAACCGTGCAGCGACGACGACTTCCGGCAAGATCGGCAGCTGGGTCAAGGACACGCTGAACAAGCCGCGTTTCTGAGTTGGCAGCTCGCGACCGTCGAGCGCCCGAATCTCCCCGTACCCCGCCGCCGGCCTCGTGCCGGCGGTCTGCTTTGGATGCCAGCCAGCGGCAGATGACGGCCGGCTGAGTGAAATCCACCAGTTCTTGTGTTCCAATACGCGGCGCGAGAGGAGAGTTCCTAAAAAGAGAACCTGATCATCGCCACCGAGGCGTCGCTGTATGGATGCACTACTGCTTTCGCGGATTCAGTTCGGTTTCACGATCGGCTTCCACATCCTGTTCCCGACGCTGACGATCGGCCTCGCGTGGATGCTGGTGTTCTTCGAGTCTGCCTGGCAGCGCACGCAGCGCCCGCACTTTCTCAAGCTGTATTTCTTCTGGGTCAAGATTTTCGCCTTGACCTTCGGGATGGGCGTGGTCTCCGGTCTGGTGCTGTCCTACGAGATCGGCACCAACTTCTCGCGCTTCTCCGAACTTGCCGGCCCGGTGCTCGGCCCGCTGCTGTCGGTCGAAGTGCTGACCGCATTTTTCGTCGAGGCGGGCTTTCTCGGCATCATGCTGTTCGGCTGGGAAAAGGTCGGCCCGCGCCTGCATTTTCTTGCCACATTGCTGGTCGCAATCGGCACGACCAACTCGGCGTTCTGGATACTCTCGGCCAACAGCTTCATGCACACGCCGCAGGGCGCGGAATGGATTGACGGTCGTCTGGTTCCGGTCGACTGGTTCGCCGTCGTGTTCAATCCCTCGTTTCCTTACCGGCTGACGCACATGCTGCTGGCGTCGCTGCTGACCATGTCGCTGGTCGTTGCCGGGGTGTCTGCGTACTGGCTGCTGCGGCACAAGCAGCGTCAGGTTGCGCGTGCCGGATTGCGCGCGGCGCTGGTCGTGCTCGCACTCACTGCACCGGCGCAGATCCTCGTTGGCGACATGCATGGCCTCAACGTGCAGACCCACCAGCCGATGAAAGTCGCGGCGATGGAAGCGCTTTGGGAAACCCGCGCAGGCGTGCCGCTGGTCGCGATCGCCTGGCCGGATCAGGCGGCTCAGACCAACCGCTATGCGATCGAAATTCCAAAACTTGCGAGCCTGATCCTGCAGCATGATCCCGATGCGGTGATCAAGGGACTCAACGAAGTGCCGCGCGAAGACCAGCCGCCGGTGGCGCCGGTGTTTTTCTCGTTCCGCGTCATGGTCGGTCTCGGTTTCTGGTTCCTGCTGCTGGGTGCCTGTGGTGTGCTCTTCTGGATTCGCGGCACGCTAGACAGGAGCCGCCGGTATCTGCGTGTGGTGAGCCTGTCGTTTCCGCTCGGCTTTGTCGCGACGATTGCCGGCTGGCTGGTCGCGGAAATCGGACGTCAGCCGTGGGTGGTGCATGGCCTGATCCGCACCAGTGAATCGGTGTCGCCGATTCCTGCGGCGGCGGTCGCGACATCGCTGGGCTTGTTCGTCCTCGTCTACGGCGTGCTGCTGGTGACCTACATCATCTTCTGCACCAAGCTTGCGCGACTTGGCCCCACGCCATTGCCGAAGCATCACGTCGAAGCGATGCGCGGTGCGCGCGCGGCGGAGGTGCTGTGATGGAACTGACGCTGATTCTCGCCGGCGTGATCGTCTTCGGCGTCCTGCTGTATGTGATTCTCGATGGTTTCGACCTGGGCATCGGCATCCTGTTTCCCTACATGCCGGACGAATCCACCCGCGATCTGGCGGTCACATCGATTGCGCCCGTGTGGGATGGCAACGAAACCTGGTTGATCCTCGGCGGCGCAGTGCTGTTCGGCGCGTTTCCTCAGGCCTATTCGATTGCACTGCCGGCGTTCTACATCCCGCTGATGCTGATGCTGTTCGCGTTGGTGTTTCGCGGCGTGGCCTTCGAGTTCCGCATGAAGGCGCAGACCAGCAAGTATTTCTGGAGCATCGCGTTCAGCGGCGGATCAACACTGGCGGCGTTCTGCCAGGGCTTGCTGCTGGGTGGCGTGCTTGAAGGCGTGACCGTGGTTGATGGTGCATTTGCCGGCGGCGCGTTCGACTGGCTGACGCCATTTTCGGTCGTTACCGGATTCGGTGTCGTTGGCGGTTACGCGCTGCTCGGTTCTACCTGGATCAACATGAAGACCGACGGTGCCGCTCGCGAATGGGCGCGGCGCGCGGCGCGGCGCGCGCTCTTCATCTCCCTGTTCGCGCTGGCGACCGTCAGCATCTATACGCCGTTGAAATTTCCGGCGATCGCCGAGCGCTGGTTTGGTGACATGCACTGGCTGAGTCTGTCGCCGGTGCCGTTGACGACGATGATCGTGGCGTTCTCGCTGTATCGAGAGCTCAAGCTCGGCTCGCATTACCCACCGTTCTTTTATGCGATTGCGCTGTTCCTGCTCGGCTACATCGGCATCGGTATCAGCCTGTGGCCGCACATCCTGCCGCCCGATCTGACGATCTGGGAGGTCGCTGCGCCGCGCAGCAGCCAGAAGTTCGTGCTGATCGCACTGGTTTGTGCGCTGCCGATGGTGCTGATCTACACGGCATACGCGTACTGGGTGTTTCGCGGCAAGGTCAGCGCGGGTGCCGGGTACAGCCATTGAGTGCGCGTCCTGTCAGATCGACCGATTCGCGCTGGCGGCGCCTGGCGTGGTTCGTCGGGCTATGGGCAGCGGGTGTGGCGGCGTTCGCGCTGATCAGCCTCGGCGCACGTGCGCTGCTTGGGGTCTGAGCGTCAATCGCCCCAGGACGTATACGCTGTCCACTCGAAGCGCGGCGTGCAGATCGCCAGGAATACCAGGTCGTCTGATCCGACATTGCTGATGCGTTGCGCGCAGTCCGGCGGAATCAGCACGGTGTCGCCGGCCCCAACGATCCGAACGATCGTGTCGCCGAGTTCGACGCGACCCTCGCCATGCAGAATGACGTAGCGCTCGGCAATGCCGCGCAGCCGGTGCCAGCGCGTGGTCACGCCGGGCTCGACGCGCGCGCGGGCGATCGATGCCGCTGGATCATCTGCATTGTTCGACAGCTCGACGATATGGCAGCGTTCCTCGGTGTAGTGCTCGGACAGCAGCGCGCCGTGCTTTATGGATGGAATCATCGGCGCCGACTCACGACGAGCAGCTGACAGCGATGTGTCGCGCTTCCGGCGGCGGCTGTGCGGCGCAGTCGGCGTAGCGCGGGTCTGCGCTGTATGGCGCGCGCAGCGCACCGAGCAGATGCTCGATCTGCGCACTGCCGCCGCGCTCTGCGTCTTCGATGGCGCGCTGCGCCAGGTGATTGCGCAGTACGTGAATCGGATTCACCGCATTCATGCGCGCCATGCGTTCGGCGTCATCGGATTGTTCGGCACGCAGGCGGGCCTGATAATCGATCAACCAGCTCTGCAGCTTTTCCTGATCGAGGAACTGGGCGCTCAATGCGGGCGGTGCGATGTCGTTCCAGAGTGTGACGTCCGCCAATGCGCGGAACGACAGCGTGAAATCTGCGTGTGCGCTGTGCAGGAGGCTGAGAAAGCGATTCATCAGCTCGGGATCATCGTCTCTGGTGTCGAGCAGGCCGAACTTGCTGCGCCAGCGCCGAGTCATCTCTGCGCTGTAGATCTCCGGATAGCGGTCGAGGATCGCCTGCGCGATTTCGACTGCAGCCTCAGGTTTTTCATCGAGCAACGGCAGGCAGGCCTGCAGCAGGCGCGAGCAGTTCCAGTGGCCGATCCGCGGTTGCTGGTCATAGGCGTAGCGGCCGCCTTCGTCGGAGTGGTTGCAGATGTGGTGGGCGTCAAAGCCGTCGATGAATCCATATGGGCCGAAATCCAGCGTGATGCCGAGCACCGACATGTTGTCGGTGTTCATCACGCCATGGCAGAAGCCGACGGACTGCCAATCCGCCATCAGGTTCGCGGTCCGATCGATCACGATTTCCAGCCAGTGCCGGTGGCGCAGAGGGCTGCCGACCAGGTTCTGGAAATGACTCTCGATGACATGGTCCGCGAGCGGTGCGAGCAGCTCGTGCTGGCCGCGCGAATAGAACACTTCGAAGTTGCCGAAGCGTACATGGCTGGGGGCGACCCGGCAGATCACCGCGGCAGTCTCGAAGGTTTCGCGACGCACCGGATCGTCCGCCGCGATCAGGCACAGCGCGCGCGTGGTCGGAATGCCGAGATGATGCAGGGCTTCTCCCGCCAGATACTCGCGCACCGACGAGCGCAGCACGGCGCGGCCATCGGCAAAGCGTGAATACGGTGTCTGGCCGGCGCCCTTGAGTTGCAGATCCCAGCTCTCGCCGCGACGGTTGCGGACCTGTCCCAGCAACATTGCGCGGCCGTCACCAAGCTGCGCTACCCATTGTCCGAATTGGTGTCCAGCGTAGAGCATCGCGCGCGGTTCACCGCCCCTGAGAGGCTGGTTGCCGGCGAAGACCTGCGTGAAGGTGTCGGTGCGCAGTTCGGCCGGGTCAAGATCCAGCAGGACTGCGACGTCTGCGTTCGCGTGCAGCACACGCGGATTGCGCAACGGGGTTGGTGTGACGACCGTGGAGTAGGCGTCGCCCAGCTGCGCGAAGCGATTGTCTAGCGCCAGCTGCTGTACGCCGTGCAGTGCATTTTCAGGGGCTGCTTGCGATGGCTTGATCGTCATACACTTCGAGAATGTGCGATACCCAGGTTGTCCTTGCCGACGGCGCGGTCTGGTTCACGAAGAATTCGGATCGTGAGCCGTCTGAACCGCAGCCGGTTGTGCGCTATGCCGCCGTGGATGGAGACGGCAGCCGCACCGTACGCGTTTCCCACATCGAGGTCGAGCAGGTCGCCAGCCGTCATGCCGTGATTCTCTCGCAACCCGCGTGGTGCTGGGGCGCCGAGATGGGTGTCAACGATGCCGGCGTCGTGATCGGCAACGAGGCGATCTTCTCGAAGCGGGCGAGCCTCAAGCCAGCGCTGCTCGGCATGGATTTGGTGCGCCTCGGCCTCGAACGCGCTGACAGCAGCAGCGCCGCCGTCAGCGTCATGACCGCATTGCTCGAACGCTACGGGCAGGGCGGGCCGGCGGGTTATGCCGACAAATCCTTCTGCTATGACAGCAGCTATCTGGTCGCCGATCGTCATGAGGCCTGGGTGCTGGAAAGTGCGGGCCGCAGCTGGGCGGCACGGCGCATTCGGTCCACCTATGCAATCTCCAACGCGCTGACGCTCAGTGGCACGCTGGACATGAGCTCGGCGGATGTGCCGCAGCAGGGTGTGGATTTTGCGCGGCGGTTCGATACGCACTTGATTCCACACTTCGCGGGCGCCGCAAGGCGCCGCGTGCTCGCCCTGCAGTCCTGCGACAGGAAAACCGAAAGCTGGTCGGCCGCCGCCACGCGTCTGCGCCTGCATCGCAAGGCCAATGGCGATCCTGCGACCGGCAGCAACGCCGATGTGTGCATGCACGCCGCCGGCTACATCCGCCGCCACCAGACCACCGGCTCGATGATTGCGCGCCTGAATGCCAGCGGTGCGACAGTGGTGTTCACCGGAACGTCTGCCCCGTGTCTGTCGATCTTCCGCCCGGCGTCATTCGCACAGAGCTGGTCAGTGCTGACGCCGGAGCCGCAACGCCTGGTCGCGCCGCTGTGGCGACGTCACGAGTGGTTGCACCGGTGGGCGCTTGCCGACGCGGCGCTGCGAGATCGCCTGCGCGCAACACGCGATCAGGTCGAGACGCGGATCTTCAATCTTCTGGATCGCAGCGCCGACGACAGTGAAGCCCTGCAACGTGCCGACCGCCTCGCCGCAGCCTGGCACAAGGTGCTGTGGGAATCGCTGGCGACGCTGGAAGTCCCGCAGCTTCCACGTTTCTGGCAGTCAGTTGCGGCGAAGGACGGCATCGACCCTCAGCGGGAAGTGCCGCGCGAGCAGGGTCACGCCAGTTGAGGAATCGGTCGTTTCGCCCGATCAGATTCCCTTGGAATTCGGCTGCAGCATCCGGAAGTCCACGACGCCATCCTTGCAACCTTCGACAAAGGCGGCCGGATAACCGACGCAGGCGCTGTCATCGTCGAGGTTGCTGCGCTGCGCCCATTCATAGCCGTCGGTATGGCTTTGGCAGCTGTCGGTGCATGCGGCGAGCGGGTATTCGCTATCTGGTGCGCTGGCGCAGCCGCTGATCGTGACCGTGCACAGCGCGAGCATCAAGGCGCGGATCGAAGTTTTCATGTTCAGGCGGGATTGATGGACGGGACTCAAGACAGTGCGTACTTCACGCCGGTAAGTTCCTCGGACACTGCCCACAGGCGCTGGGCAATGTTCGTGTCGCGGGCGAGTTTGCGGCAGCCGACCTTGTGCGGATAGCCGCGGATCTGCTGGAAACCATCGGGGCCGATGTAGTCGCCGCCGTTGACGTCGGGTGCGGTCGCTGCGTACAGCGAAGGTAGGGCGCCGAGTTCCGCCGGCTGGGCGAAGATGCCATTGCCGACCTTCATCAGCCAGGTGCCGAACGCGGATTTCTCCAGTGCGGGGCCGGCGTACTGCAGATTCGTATCGGAATAGCCGGGATGCGCTGCGGCAACCGTGATCGCCTTGCCGGCCGCCTTGACGCGGCGATTCAGCTCGAACGTGAAATACAGGTTGGAGAGCTTGCTGTTGCCGTAGGCAATCCACTTGTTGTACTTGCGGCGTTCGTAGTTGAGATCGTCGAAGTTCAGTCCCGGCGTCCAGTTGTGCGCCATGCTGGCGACGTTGACGATGCGTGGCTGCTTGCCCGCCGTGAGTCTGTCCATCAGCAGGCCGGTCAACGCAAAGTGGCCAAAGTGATTGGTGCCGATCTGCATCTCGAAGCCGTCCTTGGTGCGCGAGAACGGCAGGGCCATGACCCCGGCGTTGTTGATCAGCAGATCCAGCTGCGTGAACTGCTGCGAGAAAGCAGCAGCGAACGCACGAATCGAGCTGAGATCAGCGAGATCCAGGGTCATCAGCTGTACCTTGGCATCCGGCGCGTGGCGCCTGACGTCATCGAGCGCGGCAGCGGCCTTGTCCGGATTGCGGCAGGCCATGATGACCTGGGCGCCCGCTGCGGCGAGCGCGGTCGCGGTCTGCAGGCCGAGGCCGCTGTTGGCACCGGTGACCACGGCAATACGGCCGTTCTGCGACGGGATGTCAGCGGTGGTCCATTGCGTCGTCATGGCGAGGGCTTCCTGAAGATTGGATGGCGCCAAGCCTAGCCGCTTTTCCGGTACGGCGTCAGCCGGCGGCAATCACCCGCGAGGGTGCATAAAGTTGCAGAATCCGGAGGCCGAATTCCGGCGAGGGAAGCCATGCGCAAGATCATTCACGTGGACATGGATGCGTTCTACGCATCGGTGGAGCAGCGCGACGATGCCTCGTTGCGCGGCCGCCCCGTGGTCGTCGCCTGGCGCGGCGCGCGCTCGGTGGTCTGTGCGGCGTCTTATGAAGCACGCAAGTTCGGCGTGCGTTCGGCGATGCCGGCCGTGCGCGCCGAACGCCTGTGCCCGGATGCGATCTTCGTGCCGCCGGATTTCACGCGCTATCGCACGGTTTCGCGCCAGGTGCGCGAGATCTTCCGCCGGCATACCGAG
>CAZDPA010000023.1:22111-34323 GCA_964507195.1 uncultured Salinisphaerales bacterium
GAGCCGCTGTCGCTCGACGAGGCGTACCTCGATGTCAGCGAGAACAAGCTTGGCCTCGGCAGTGCGACCGCAGTCGCAACGACGATCCGGGATGCGATTCGCAGCGAGCTGAACCTGACGGCGTCAGCCGGTATCGCGCCGAACAAGTTTCTCGCCAAGATCGCCTCGGACTGGCGCAAGCCCGACGGTCAGTTCGTGATCCGTCCGCATGAGGTCGAGGCGTTTCTTGAGCCCCTGGCGGTCGGCCGCATCCCCGGTGTCGGCAAGGTCATGGAACGCAAGCTCGCGGAACTGAACGTCCGCACCGTCGGCGACCTGCGTCAGCACGAGCAGATGGCGCTGGAGCTGCGCTTCGGGCGTTACGGTGCGCGCCTGTATGCGCTGGCGCGCGGCATCGACAACAGCACCGTCGATCCGGATCGGCCGACGCAGTCGGTGTCCGCCGAGGACACGTTCGAGCGCGATGTCCTGCTCGACGAGTTGCCGCCGCACGTGCAGCGCATGGCGGAAAAGGCCTGGCAGGCTTCGCGCAAGGTCGGCCGTGCCGGACGCACTGTCGTGCTCAAGCTCAAGACCAGCGATTTCCGCACGCTGACGCGCAGCCTCACGCCGCCGTCACCGCCGGAATCGCTGGCGGGCTTTGTTGAGATTGCGCAGGGCCTGCTGCAGCGTGTCGGTGCGGCGGCCGATCAGCGCTATCGGCTGATCGGTGTCGGTTTGAGCAACTTTGATGTCCTCGAAGAAGCTGAAAAGCAGCCGGACTTGTTCGAGGAAACGAATCAGGCGCGCTGATTGACTTCGTTGATCTGCTCGTTGAGCGTCAGGAAGTCATACAGGATGCCGAGGCCGAGCAGGCCGACAGTGCACAGATAGATCAGCCCGGTGACCCATTTCCCCATGTAGAAGCGGTGGACGCCGAAGATGCCGAGGAAGGTCAGCAGCAACCAGCCGGCGGTGTAGTCGACCTTGCCTTCGCGGTACTTGTGGTCCGCATCGCGATCCATGCCCGGGATGAGGAACAGGTCGATGATCCAGCCAATGAAGAAAAGCCCCAGCGTGAAGAACCAGATCACGCCGGTGATCTGTCTGCCGTAATAGAAGCGGTGCGCACCCATGAAGCCGAAAATCCACAGCACATAGCCGATCGCCAGATTATGCGTGTTGTTCGTTTGCGTCATTGCAGCATCCTCGGAGTGGAGAAGATGAGCCGAATGCTAACGCGTTGGTCAACGAAATTGCAGGCGCGACACAAAAAATGCCCGGAGCATGAATCGCCTCCGGACAGGGGGGTCGCTATCGCGTTTCAGGTTTTGGCGCTGCCGCAGAAGGGCTGCCTTAGCGCGATGCGACAACCAAGCGGTTATTCACTTCGCTGACGTCTTCGACGTTGCTCGCGATCTGCTCCGCGAGTGCGGCTTCTTCGGTCGAAGCGACCTTGCCGGTCAGAGTCACCACATCAGCCTTGGTATCGACATTGATCTTCAGGCCCTGAGTGCTGGTGTTGGCCAGCAGGCGGGTTTTGATTTCTGCGGTCGTCGTGGCGTCGGTTGCCCACTGACGCAGATTGCTGGTGCGCTCACTTGCCTTCGCAGACAGTTTGTCGATGCCGTCCTGTTCATTGCCGACGGTGATCTCGTTGTCTACCGACTTGACGCCGTCGACGCCCTTGGCGATTTCGCCGGCGAGGCTGCGATCGATGTCCGAGGCAACGACACCAGTCAACTTGACCTCGCCATTCTTGACATCCGAGCGGATGCTGAACGCGTTGAGGTGAGCGTTGAACAACATGGCCGTTTCGATGCTGCCATGAATCCAGGCGTCGTCAAACTTCTCGCCGATGGTGCGATCAGCGGCAATGGCTGGTGTACAGATCGCTGCGGCCAGCAACACTGAGGCTGTGCGGATTCGGAATGATTTCATCATGAGGCTCCTTGATTTGAACGTGCCGTTGTCGATGCCGGACCCGATGTGAGTCCGGTGTCGATGCCCAACAGGTTCTACGCGGAGCGGTGAATTCAAACTGAACTCGTGAGGTTCAGTCAGGCTTCAGTGAAGCTTCAGCGAAAATTCTTTACGACAGATAGCGCACACCGGTCAGCTGCTCGGACCACGCCCACAGCCTCGCGGCCGCGTCAGCGTCCTTGGCTTCAGCTCGACTGTCGACGACCTTGGGATATCCGCCGAGCTCCTTGAAACCACCGGGGCCGATGTAGGAGCCACCTTCAGCTGCAGGGCTGCTCGCCGCATACAGCGCTGGCAATGCACCCCGCTCTGGTTTCTGCCCGAACAGCCGCGTGCTCAGGCGCAGAAAGAAGTTGCCAAGGTCGAGATTGGTTGCGGTGTAACCGGGGTGTACGGCAATCGAGCGGATCGACAGGCCGTGTCGACGCAGACGCCGATCGAGTTCAAAGCTGTACTGCAGTACGGCGAGTTTGCTCGCGCCGTAGGCGTCCATTTCCTTGTAGGGGCGATGCAGAAAATGCGGATCGTCGAGGTCGAGGCCGGACGTCAATCGATGCGCGAGGCTGGCGGTGGAGATCACGCGCGCCGCGGGCGCAGCACGCAGGCTGTCGAGCAGCAATCCAGTCAGCGCGAACGGGCCCAGATGGTTGGTCACGATCTGCAATTCGTGGCCTTCAGCCGTGCGCGACAACGGCGCCATAATCGCGGCGGCGTTGTGGACCAGCAGATCGAGCTTGGCGTGCTGCCGCTGGAAGCCTTGTACCAGCTGTCGTATCGAAGCGGCATTTGCCATGTCTACGCTCAAGGCCGTGACGCGGCTTTGCGGCGCATGCGCCTGCACGGTGGCGACGGCGGTATGCGCCTTGCCGGCGTCGCGGCAGGCGATGACGACATCGGCGCCGGCACCGCTGAGGCCCAGCGCAATCTCCAGTCCAAGGCCGCGATTGGCGCCGGTGATCAGCGCCGTCTGGCCGCGCAGGTTGGGCATGTCGGCTCGTGTCCATTTCGTTTTCACGCGGTTGCTCCGGAAGCTGATCGTTATGGCCTGCAGTCTGGGCGCGCGGCATTGCCGGCGAATCCTCCGATTGAATCACTCCGGACGGTCCGATGTGGCAGTCTTGCGCCGGACGATCATGGCATGGCGGTGGCGTGATGAAGATTGCAGTGATGGGTGCAACCGGGATGCTCGGACGGCACGCGCTCGACGCCGTTGTTGCGGCCGGTCACCAGGGCGTGGCGTTCTACCGTTCGACGCAGGGTCTGCAGCGCCTGAGCGGTCTGGACGTCGAATGCGTCCGCGCCGATCTGACCGAGCCGGAGTCGCTCCCCGTTGCATTGCGCGGGGTCGATGTGCTGATCAACGCGGCGGCCTACTACCCCACCGTGCCTCGGCCGTGGCGCGAGGAAGTTCGTACCGCGACGCAGCTCGCGGAGAACCTGTACCGCGCTGCAGGGCAGGCGCAGACCGGGCGTATTGTCTATGTCGGTGGTTCGATCGCCTTGCCCAGGCGCGCCGACGGTCAGCCTGCGCGAGGCGACGAGCGCTATGCGAGCGCGCCGGCCAATCTGAATCCCTATCTGCAGGTCAAATGGGCGCTCGATGAGCTGGCCCTGCAGCACGCCGCACGTGGACTGCCGGTGTCGATCGCGATTCCGTCGATGACCTTCGGCGAGTACGACTACGGCCCGACGACCGGTCAGATCGTCGTCGGCATCGCCAGCGGGCGTTTCCGGAATTACGTGCGCGGCCAGCGCAATGTCGTCGCCGCCGGCGATGCCGGGCGTGGACTGGTCAAGGTGGCCGAGCGCGGCGTCACCGGTCAGCGCTATCTGCTGACCGGCGTGAACACCGACATGGACGAGCTGACCGCATTGATCGCCCGCCTGTCCGGGCAGGCGACTCCGAAGCCGGTATCGCTGGCCATCGCCAAAGGCATCTCGGCCCTGCAGAAATGGCGTTACCTGTATCTCAAGGGGCCGGTGCCGGCGATCAGCGAATCAGCGATTGCAGTGATGTCTGCCGGCCAGCACCTCAGCGGCGAATCCGCAGCAGCGATCGGCTATGCGCCGACCTTGAATCTCGAAGCGACGGTGCAACGCGCGCTGGATTGGTTCAAGCAGGAAAAGATGCTTTAGATATCCTTGCGAGCGAGCGCAACGCCTGAATACACGTAGGTCATCGGTTTCGGGCCGGGCAGGTAGTGCGCATCCAGCTCACTGATCTCGAAGCCGCCTGCAGCAATCAGGTCCGGAATATTGCGGTTCAGATGACACCCTCCCGCGAGGGGCTTCCATAGCGGCGTCAGGCGGTTCTGCCACAGGCGCACGCCTGCGTCCGGTGCGAGGCCGTGTTCGCAGAACAGCAGTTCGCCGCCGGGTTTGAGTACCCGGCGCATTTCCTTCAGCGCGGGAACCGGATCGGGGATCGTGCACAGCGTGAAGGTGCAGACCACGGTATCGAAGCTGGCGTCGGCCGCACCGATCTGCTCGATCACCAGCGGCACGGTGTCGACCGGGATGCCGATGTTCGCCGCTCGCTTGCGTGCCTTGAGCTGCATTTCCGCCGAAGGATCGACGCCGAAGATGTGCTCGACCTTCGCCGGATCGTAGAAGCCCAGATTCAGTCCGCTGCCGATGCCGATCTCCAGGACCTTGCCGCGTGCGCGCGGCACGATCAGCGAGCGTGCCTTCATCACGTCACCCATGCCGCAGGTGCAATCGATCAGGTGCGGCAGGATGTGGCGGTCGTAGAAGCCCATGGCAATCGTCTCAGGCGGCCAGCAAAGACTGACTGTATACGCTGATCGGCGTCACGGCTGCCGGCAAAGGTGCGACGCGGCCCAGTTTGGCCCACGGCTGCCTGGGGCCGTGGTAGTCCGAACCGATGGACCCGGCAAGGCCGAACTCGAGTGCGTCACGTGCAGCCTCGGAGATCTCTGCTGCGTCTGAAGTGCCGCAGCACACTTCAATACCGTCGCCACCCAGTTCGCGGAACGTGCGCAGCGTGCGATGCCGTGCGGTGCGGGTCAGCGGGTACTTGAATGGATGCGCGAGAACGGCAACGCCGCCAGCCGCATGGATCCATTCGATCGCATCCGGCAGCTGTGCCCATAGGCTCGCGACATAAGCTTGGCGACCTTGGCCGAGATAGCGCTTGAACGCGCGCTGGGTGTCCTTGGCGAGGCCGGCTTCGATCAGCAGGCGTGAGAAATGCGAGCGCGTGATCTGGCCGCCGGCAGCCATGTCCTCGGCGCGTTGCAGCGCGTTGGTGACACCGAGGCGTTCGAGCTTGGCGGCGATCGCGCTGGCGCGCACCGCGCGCTTGCGCTGCAGGTCGGTCAGGCCGTCGACCAGAACCGCTGCGGTCGGATCAATGCCGAGGCCAAGCACATGCAAGGTATGGCGATCGAGGCTGACCGAGATCTCGACGCCGGCGATCAGCGTCATGCCGTGAGCGCGCGTGGCCTGTAGCGCCGCATCAAGTCCGAAGATCGTGTCGTGATCAGTGAGCGCGAGCGTCTTGACCCCGGCAGCCGCAGCTGCGGCAACCACCGTCTCTGGGGCCAGCTCACCATCGGACGCGGTGGAGTGGCTATGCAGGTCTATCGGCGACATCGGGGTGCTCAACATGGCGACAGCTTAACGCGCAGCGACCTGTAGCGCCTTGATCCGCAGCAACAGGTTGGGATCGGGGCAGGCCGCCAGCGCCGTGGCGCGGTCGCGTTCCAGTGCAACGCCGGGATAGTCGCCCTGGCGTTGACCAAGATCGGTGATGAGCTGGATATGCAGATGCGGCGGCCAGCCGTGATTCTCGTCTGGCGCGCCGAGCCAGCCGATCTGTTCGCCCGCAGCCACCGGCTGGCCGGTGTGCACCCGCTGCAGCGTCGGCCTGGCGAGATGGCCGTAGAGAATGTGAAGGCGTGCATTGCCCAGCGGGTGCTCGATGATCACGGTAGGCCCGTAATCGCCGAATGCGGCGTTGTCCGCAACGCTGTGAATGTGGCCATCAAGCACGCTATGCACAGTCGTGCCCACCGGAGCCCACAGGTCGATGCCCAGATGTACGGTGCGATGTCCGCCGTCGACTGCCGCAAAGAGCGCGCTCATGCGGTACAGCGCGCGATCCTCGCCATAGCCGCCGGCGGCGTAGTCAGCACCGGCAGCGTCAATCTCCTGCTTGACCCAGGCCGTGAAACGCGCGGTATCCAGCGGATCGAAGCAGTCGAGCCGCGGATTGCTGGCGCTCAGATCCAGCGCGAGGCAGCGGCGCGCATTCAGATCAAAGCCCAGAGGGCTCGCCGCAGGCAATGAGTGCAGCAAGCGGACCAAGGCGGTCATTGCAGGGCCTGCGGGCGGATCGATCGCTGCGCCTGATACCAATACGCCAGCGCAGCATCATTGAGCGCTTGCCGCGCGGTGTCGTGCGGACGCCAGTGCGAGTGCGCGCTCGCCGCGCGAACCAGAAAGTCGAAGAATGCGACGTGCGTGCGCAGGATGCGTTGATGGCGGTGCGGGGCCATCGGGTTGAACATGCCGAGCATCGAGAACAGCTGTGCCGGGCTTTTCTTGATCCACAGCCACGAGCCCATTTCCAGCGTCAGCGGTATGAATCGGCCGGGTGCATGGTCTGCGCGCGAGCGATCGAACAGATAGTCCCAGAGGTCGCCATGGGTGGTGTACTGATCCGCCTGCGGTTCGATGCGATAGATGCTGTGGTACGGATGTGATTGCCGGAACATCGTGCGCAGCGCGAAGAGTTCCGGCAGGCATTCGATCGGCTGGTGCGAGCGTGCGTACGGAAACCAGATGCGATCCTTGACGCCGAATCCGGAATGGCAGTCGAGCGTCAGGCTGAAGGCATGCGGCAGGATGCGCTGTTCGACGACATCGCACACGGCCTGGGCTTCCGCCTGCATCGGCGCCCCGACCGGGCCGCGATACCACGGCAACCTCGGTGAGACGCGGTGTCCGCCGAGCAGCCTGGCGACGCGATGATCGGCGTCGACCGGCGCGTTGCGCATCAGGTCGACGCCGGCCGGATTGCAGCGCGTGCGGTTGAGCATGCCGCCGGGATTTACCAGCGGCACGAAGACCAGGCGCACGCGCTGCAGCAGATGATGCAGCGACTCATCCCATTGCAGGCGCTCGATCAGCGATTCCATCCAGGCCAGCAGGACCTGCGTGCCGATGCGCTCGACCCCATGCACGCCGCCGAAGAACCCGACCGCGGCGGCGTCAGGCGAGGTCGAGCCCAGTTCCAGGCAATGCACCGCCAGGCCTTGGCCGCGACCTTCGACCTCGCAGAGGACGTCGTTGCGCAGCGCGCTGCCGGCGCGGGCAATCAGAGCGTGCAGCGCATCCATTTCCGGAAATGCACCGGAGCTGAAGGGGCGGATGAGTGGAGCGTTCACCACGGCAATTCTACGGATTCAACATGACGCCTGGAGTTACTTCAGCAACTCGTACGGGCCACCTTTATCGAGCGCGCGCTGATATGCCGGACGTGCGCGAACGCGCTCGACGAACGCCTGGATGTGCGGGCGCGCAACGCCATCGTCATTGCGTGCGCTT
This sequence comes from uncultured Salinisphaerales bacterium, assembly GCA_964507195.1. Lineage (GTDB taxonomy): Bacteria > Pseudomonadota > Gammaproteobacteria > Nevskiales > Nevskiaceae > Solimonas. Next base: position 29,645 of record CAZDPA010000023.1, read on the forward strand.
GCCGCTTCGAGCGGGAAGCTCATGATCACGTCGGCAGCACTCAGCGCATCGCCAGCCAGCCACTCGCTGCGCGCGAGTTCGGATTCGACAAAGTCCAGATGGGTTTTCAGGTTGGGGCCAAGGAAGCGCTGATTCAGGCTGTTGACGATGGCGCGCGCGATCGGCCGGATCAGTGCCGGTGCACTCGGCGTGATTTTGCTGATCACCAGTTTCATCACCAGCAGCGGCATCAGCGAGCCTTCGGCGTAGTGCAGCCAGTAGGTGTAGCGCAGGCGCTCGGCACTGCCCGCAGCAGGAATCAGCCTGCCATTGCCGTATCTCCCGATCAGGTACTCGATGATCGCGCCGGTCTCGGCTATGACCAGGCCACCGTCGCTGAGCACCGGTGATTTGCCGAGCGGATGCACGGCCTTGAGTTCCGGCGGCGCCAGCATCGTCACCTTGTTCCGCTGGTAGTGCTTGATCTGATACTCAAGGCCGAGCTCTTCGAGCAGCCACAGCACACGCTGCGAGCGGGATTGATTCAGATGGTGAACGGTCAGCATGACGTGACTCCTGGGGTGACTCAGTCCTTTTCAGGATCGGGCTTGGGAAGGCGGGATACGATGTCACGGGGCAGCTCGGATGCATTGCTGCGTGGGCGTTGGCCGGCGGTCAGCGCATTGCGGGCGAGCAGACCGGCAATGCGATTGGCACCCTTGATCGAGCCATACACGGCATTGGCGATGACATCGTGCGTCTGCCGCACCACGCGCGTCGCATCGCGGGTCGCCGGCACGGCTTCGAGAATGCCGAATGGAATCTCGGCAATGCCGAAGTGCACGGCACGCACCGCCGAGGCACCGGTATCGATCACGGTTTCGGCAATCTGCTGCACACCGGAAATCTGCTGCTGTGCACGGCTGGCCTTCTGGCGCTCGATCAACAGCGAGCCACTTCGGCGCATCCCGTCGGCAGCGTCGCGGATCGTCTGCTCCTGCGCGTAGCTGCGCACTGCAGCCAACGGCATCACGGTCAGCAGTACGACGGCCAGCAGCAGCTCAAGCCAGACCATGAATCTTCACCTCGGCCTGGACGCCATGCTTGACGAGATCTTCGCGGATGATCACGGCGGCGCGCTGATAGACGATCTTGCGCAGCAGGCCCGGGGCGATGTTGCCGAGCGGGCCGGCAAAGCTCGATTCCTTCGCGGCCAGCTCGGCCGGATTGAGAATTTCCAGGCTGATGAAGCTGGCAGCGCCGACATTCGCGAGTTGCGCGGCGTCCGGCGGCAGCGCATTCCATGCCGCGTTCAGGGCCTGCTGATCCTGCGTCAGGGTGTCGAGCAGCTGTTGCTGTTGTTTCAGCCGATACAGCAGCCAGGAAAATCCGGCGACTGCGATGACCAGCAGAGCAAGGAGAGTGATCTGCATGTTCGACTCCAGACTATTTCAAGGCATCGAGTGCTGCGAGCAGACGGTCGACTTCAGCGTGGCTGTTGTAGTGTGCCAGTGACAGGCGCAATACACCGCGTGCCGGGTCCAGATCCATCGCCTCGAGCAGGCGCACCGCATAGAAATGCCCGGCGGCCGCCATGATGCCGCGCCGGCCCAGCCGTTCAACGGCGTCGGCAGGCGTGATCGTTTGCAGGTCGACGGCGATGGTGGGAGCCTTGAGTGCGGCGTCGGCGGGACCGAGCAGGCGCAGCCCCGGGCGCTTACGCAGCGCGTCGAGAATGCGCTGGGTCAGAGTGGTTTCGACGCTGGCCAGCAGACTGCGCACGCGGGCAGGGCGCCGGGCATCCGCGCCGCCGCCATGGTGGGTGTCGAGTGCATCGAAGTAGTCGGCGATGCCTGCTGCCGCTGCGACCTGCGCATGATCCGGGCCCGCAGGCACCATGCGCTTATGAGGCTGTGTGTCGTTGAAGTAGTGTCCCTGATTGCCAAGCTGCTCCAACACGCCGCTGCGCAGCACCATCAGGCCCTGATGCGGGCCGAAGGTCTTGTACAGCGAGAACAGATAGATGTCCGCGCCCAGCGCAGCAACGTCCGGAAACCCGTGCGGCGCATAGGACACGCCGTCGACCACGCTGAGCGCGCCTGCAGCGCGGACGCGCGCGCAGATTTCTGCTACCGGATTGATCTGGCCGAGAATATTGGAGCACTGCGTGAAGGCGACAACTCGGGTGCGTGCGTTGAGTACACGCTCCAGCCCGGCGAGGGTCAGCTCGCCGCTGTCGGCATCGATCGTCCATTCACGAATCACGATGCCGTCGCTGCCCAGGCGCCGCCAGACGCCCTGATTGGCCTCATGGTCCTGCTGGGTGACGACGATCTCGTCGCCAGGCTTCAGCAGCTGGCGCATGGCCTGCGCCAGCACATAGAGGTTCTGCGATGTCGATGGTCCGAAGTGCACTTCTGCAGCGCTCACGCCAAGATACGCGGCGAGACGCTGATGCGCGCTGTCCATCCACGCACCGGCCTCCTGCGAAGCCGGGTAGCGGTAATACGGCTGGACCTTGAGACGCCGGTAATACTCGCTCAGACGCTCGATGACCTGCGCGCAGGCGTACGAGCCCCCGGCATTCTCGAAGAAGCACTGATCGCGGAGCGTGGGCTCGGCGAACGCCGGAAACTGCGCGCGGACGAACTGCTGGTCAAGTGGCGGCAACGGCGGACTCCAGGTCGGGATTCCGCCATCCTAGCCGTCCCAAGATGACATTACTGATTTTCCGCGCGGTTCGAGGATGGGACTGATGCCGGCAATCGCGCCGCGCGCAGAATCAGCAAAAGCCCATTGATGGGCGACTGACGCCGCGCCTCAGCGACGGCGCGGCGGCAGCGGCACCAGGGCGGAAACGCGCCGCATGTAGTCGGCGTACTCGGGGCGACGCTCAAGGCTGCGCTGATCCATGAAAGGGATGCTTGCAAAGACGAACATTGCGGTCATGCCCAAGGCGCCGGGGATGATCCACCACCATAGCTCCGGTGCAGCGGCAAGGCCGAACAACATCAGGCCCCACCAGAATGACAGTTCCCCGAAGTAGTTCGGATGGCGCGACCAGGACCACAGGCCGGCGTCGAGGCTCTGTCCGGGTTTGCGCTTTGCGATGAAGGCGTGCAGCTGCAGATCGGAAATCGTTTCGATTGCGATGGCACCGAAGGTGACGATGGCGGCCAGAATGTCGAGCCAGCCCAACGGCGCCTGGCCCCGCGTCATCACTGCGTAGACCGGCAGCATGGTCAGGAAGACCTGGAAGGTCGGGAACAAGTGGATGCCGAACAGATCGGCGAGCGTTCCGAAACGGCCGGCGCGGGCGCGGACGAGGGGATAGCGCCAGTCCTCGTGGGTCATGCCGCCCCAGTAGACGGTCCAGTTCGTCGTCAGGCGGATCGCCCACAGCCAGACCAGAGCCATCACCAGCACGGCACGGACTTCGTTGATCCCGGCTGCGGCGTTTGCCACATACCAGTACACCGCGAGCAGCGGCGGAATCACGCTCCAGTAAGGGTCATAGAAACTGGAGTTGCGATAGGCGAGGCTGAAACCAAAGATCACGAAGGTTGCGAGCACGTCCGCCGCAAGCGCATCCCAGGGTTGCGGCAGGCCCGCATAAAGCAGCACCGCAAGGCCTGCGCCGCAGCACAGTACGTAGGCAAGCAGGATCAGGCTGTTGTCGCGCAGGTTGGCCATGGATGCACATCTGGAACAGGAGTGGCCGATACGCTAATGGCTGCGCGGCGTCGCAACATCGTCACAGCGGACGAGAACGGCGGCCCTTACCTGGCCACTGATCTGCGCAAGTAGTTCGCCAGTCCGCCAAGCTGCTGTGACTGCACCTGATCGACGATCGGCGCGAACTTGGACAGGTCTTCCGGGGCATAGCCGCCGGCACGGTAGTGGAGCGTGATCCTGGTGCCGCCTTCGACTGCCTCAAAACGCCAGTCGAGTGCACCGGTCACGCCCATGCCCTGCAGCGGACCGAGGCCGCCGGTCATGCGCAGCAGCTTGCCGGGATCGACGAAGGCGATGCTCATATGCCAGGCCTGCTGCTCGCCATTGCGTTCGCAAAAGCAGCCGCCGATGCGCGGTTCGATGCTCAGCTTGCTCGCATCGCCCCACCAGCTGTGATCGGCCGGCCACCAGTCGCCGACATGGCCGACCAGCCCTTGCCAGGCGACCATGGGCGTCACCGGTACGGTTTCGCTGTTTTCGAGGGTGAAGCCATTGACTGAGGAGTCGATGATGTCAGCCTGCGCCGTGCCGCAGCCCAGTGCTGCTGCCAGAGCCAGGCAGGCGGGCAGGCGTGAACGTGCAACCGTGCTGATCGCGGCTTGAGTCGACATCGTGATTCCCCTTCAATCCATGCACCCGTTGGGTGAAGATAGCGCCGTTTGAAGCGATCGCGATACCGCTGTAAGCGCCGCAGTGCAGTGCCTGCAGATATCAGGGTGAGATCGCTTTTCAGGCCTTTTGACTCTGAAAAGGTTCTGTTATTATGCGCGCCCCTGATCGTGACCCGGCTGGGGGGAAATGCTCCCGATGGTGGCCGTAGCTCAGTTGGTAGAGTCCCAGATTGTGATTCTGGTTGTCGCGGGTTCGAGCCCCGTCGGTCACCCCAATTTCAGCATTTTGTTGTAACCCAATTTATGGGGCTGCTAGCTCAATTGGTAGAGCAGCTGACTCTTAATCAGTTGGTT
>CAZDPA010000024.1:0-5384 GCA_964507195.1 uncultured Salinisphaerales bacterium
AAAAGAACTTCTTCGAGACGCGCGTGACGGAGTATCAGACGGGTGGGGCGTTGAACTGGGATTAAACCCCCGCCCGTAGCGCGCCAGAAAAAGTGAGATCTTCGCCAGCTAATCTCACCAAAGGCCCCCAGACATCTGGGGGCCTTTTGTTTTTGCTCTGAAAAATAATTTGTCGAGCGCGTCGATAAGGCACAAAATCTCAGCAATTCAGGCGAACGCTGTGAGATCGAGTTGGCGAAGATTCACATAAGTCGTTGCTCTATATAAGTTCTCGATCTCACTTTTTCTGGCGCGCTACGCCCACCTCTTGCTCCGTTCGCGGGGACTCTTAGTTAGCGATCACTTGACCGTTCCTGCCGAGTTGCGCCCGAAGCCTTGATTAAAAATCTATGGAGTGGTGTTTCCACATCCAGCTATTCGAGATTCGATTCAAATCGGAAACAGCGTGCATTCACGCCCGCCTCGGAGGCATGAAAACAGCCGAATGGAGTGGCGTTTCCACATCCAACTACCCCGCGATAGCTCAAAGGAAACGACGAGCTAACGACCCCGGGGGTCTGCAGACAGCCTTTAGGCTACCTGCATGGAAACCGTAACCAACCAGCCAACTGATGTGACGAGCGATACCGGCTCGGGTGCTAGTCGCCTGAACACCGCGGCACAGCTCGTCAAACCTCTTACGCGCCCAGCAAACCTTCCGCAGGTAAAGCCTCGATCTCGATCGCACCTGAGTCTCACGATCGATGGCCAAGCTCGCGACATTGATCCCAGAACTCTACCTGGTCCGCTACCGCAAACGCGCATCGTCGCGGTGGAACTACCAGGAGACCTGAAACCAAGACCCGTAGAGAAAGCCCGCGACTTTCTCAGTGCCCTCGCCGTTGCCATCGCGAGCCAGCCTTCTCTCTGCGGAACTATTAAAGGCATCCATCATCTGCGCAAGGGAGCAACCGGGCGACGCATCGTCTATTTCCCGTCAATGAAGAATGACGCCCAGATGCAGGGTAACCGGCTATTGGAATGGCATGGCATGGACATGGAGCAGGAGGCGGCCGTCGAACGCTACCGATGCAAGCCCATTCGAATTCACTTTATCGACTGGCACTACGTGCCGGACATTCTCACGCTTAGTCGCGATGGAACTTTTGGTGTTCGCGCAATCACGCTGAGTGGAAAGCTCGAGAATACCGAACGCTTGGCACTTCTGGCTGTAGTGGGCCTATCGCTCAACAGATTCGGCGTTCCATTCGAGGTTCGAACGGAGCAGCACACCGCGCTGCCTTCTGAGGAGCGCCGAATGATTTATCTAAGGATGATCAAGTCCCAGAGAATCGGGCTTCTGTTAGAAGCGTGCCAAGACGCATTCAAAGACGTCGACGCTTGGCGTCTGAGCGATCTGAGGCGCCACATCCGCGTTCTCGGATTCCCCGAGGGGAGCATCGAACGCTTGCTCTGGGAGAGGCTGCTGCTCGCGAATGGCAGCATTGCCCAGCCCGATAAAGTCCTCTTGAGGATGGCGTGATGGAGACCGTGACGGAACCCTGCTTTGGTACACGGTTCGAATTCGAGAAGTCGGAATTCGAAATCTGCCATGTCACCCATGAGTTAATCCGATACGCCGCCTGCGCCGGCGGCAGGCAATACTTCATGCGGATGGAGGACTGGCGCCTCTACCTGCACGCGCACCGAATCTCGGTGACGTACGAGCCCCTGCGCGTAACCCCCACCAGAATTCCTAACAGTTTAGCCACGCCCAGCGAAGCCATTTTTCGAGACCGCTGGCAAAGCTACGTATACGGCCTGATCAATACATTCGGCTGGGTATGGCCTTCGAAGCAGGAAGTAAGCGACGCGGCAACCAAGCTTGCGAAAAAGATTAGCGACTCAAAGTCTCCTGGCTATTCGACACTCTGCCGGTGGAGGAAGGACGCGGCACGCGATGGGTTATCAACCGATAGCGGAATGCCTTCTTTTGCCGACCGCGGAAGCAAGTCTCCTTACTCAAAACTTGAGAAGCGCTGGCTCGAACGAGAAGCTCTCGCGACGATCAAAGAGGATAAGCGCATCAGCATCCGCAACCTCCGCAATGCTCTGCTCGGAAAGCACCTGTCGGCAAAGAACGACCGGTTCAAATCCGTCCCCTTTCCGTCGGAGCGCACCCTCTGCCGAATCGTCGAATTGATCGACGAGTACGAGTTGGTAAAGGCCCGCTACGGCAAGAAGGAAGCTGATAGGAGATTCCGCTCAGCCGGAAAATCCTTTGAGGCCGACCGATTCCTCGAACTCGTCTTCGGCGACGGGCATTACCTCGACGTCCTGTTGGTACCGTCGAATGAAGCTGGAGAAATCGACATCGCCATGCTGGAGGTCGAAGGAGCTTACTACCGACCGTGCCTAACCAAGTTCATTGACTGCGCTTCACGGCTCAACTTTCCGGGATGCGTGACTTCCATTCCTTTCTGCACGACTACGGCCCTCATGGCGCTGAAGACCATGGTAGTGGTCGACGCCGATCATCCACGCGGCGTTCCCAGCAGACTGGTCCTCGACAACGGCTCGGACTACATCTCCGATGGAATGAAGAGAGCAATATCTTTGCTGAGGTTTGCATTCGAGTTCGCCGAGGGGGGCTATCCCGACGCGAAGGCAATCATGGAACGGTACTTTCGAGAGCTGACCCGGTTTATCCATTCTTTACCCGGGACCACGTTTTCCAATCCGAAGGATAAAGGGGACTACGATTCGGGGCGCTGCGCAATTCTGACACTGCCACAACTCACCAAAGCAATCACCGACTTTGAGGCCATCCTTAACGACGAAATTCATGGCTCGACACGCCGTTCTCCACGTCGATATGCGCTCGAAGGCGCTGAGGCAATGCCGCCGAGAACGATCCTGCCCAATGAGGCCGACCATATCTTTAGGGTTCCTCATCTCCTCACGATCGTCAAAGGGCGCGTGAAGCACAAGGAAATGAATTGGCACTCGCCGGCGCTGGCCACATACGAGCAGAAAGAACGCAATCACGGGCGGACGCCGAAGGTCGTCTGCCTGATCAACGAATGTGATCTGAGCAATGTTCTGGTTGAACTGAAGGATTCTGCTCGCACAGTCGTTAAGGCAGTCAACACGCGGCCGCGTTTCAGCAACGGCCTCTCGATGTGGGAACTGAACCTGATCCGCGAGCGCATGGCCGAAGCCGAGAAGCGCGATATCGCCGCGCTGGGAGAGAACGAGCTGATTCTCCGTAGGCATGCACTCAACCTCTGGCTGCGCGAGGAGGCAAAGAAGAATCGCCGCGCGGTGAGGAGTGTTCAGAGGCAGGCGGAACTTCGTGCTCGCGCTGCGGCGGATTCTGCTTCGGACGATCTTGATCCTACCCCTGATCTCGGCGCCATCGACCAGATGCCCGATGTGCTGCCACCGGCGCCAGACAGCTCTAACGGTGCAACAGATCTCCGCAGCGAGCATTCCGATGCGAAGCCAGATCCCGAGGGCGTTGCTCCGATTCCCAAAGAGGTGGAAAAGCCCTCCGATCCTGCGATAGCGCCGGCCAGTGCAGACCGCGCCCCTCAGGCCACTCCTCCTCCTGTTTCGAGGCCCGCTTCTGTCATCGATGCGTTCCTCAACCTTAGCGACGAACCGATTCAGCCATTTCCTTCCCGCCGCCGTCAGACCGACATCCTCAAAAAATGAACGACATCTACCAACGTGCCGCCGCTGTTCACGAGATTCAGGTTGACCATCGAGCATTTACTGACGTCATCGAAGGCGTTCGGGAAGCAGTATTGCTCTCAGCCTATACCCCTATCGTTGAATGCGTCCTCCTCGTGGGAGACCCTGGCACTGGCAAGACCAGCGTCTGCGCTTCTCTGCTCGAGGCCTACAGCCAAACGAGCGGGCGCACGACCGCATACGTTACGTCGCGTGTCGGCGCGATATACGTCGAGATCCCTTCTCCGGCAACGATCGATGGCATCGCATCGGTGATTCTTAAGGCCATGAATGACCCGTTTCCGAATTCGGGGTCGCCGATGGCCAGGACCGAGCGCATCGTGCAGCTGGTGAACAAGAGCGGAACCCAGCTGGTCATACTTGACGAGTTCCACAACCTCTTTAGTCTCGAACACCCCAAGCGGTCACAAAGCGTTTGTGACTGGTTGCGCGGTCTCATCAACAATCTGCGGGCGACGCTGGTTCTTGTAGGTACTCCTAACTGCACCGCCTTAGTCGACGGTGATCGGCAGCTTGGACATCGCTTTACCTATCGCTTCGCTTTGAGTGATATCCCTGTTATTGATGGCGAGGTCGCCGCGCTTCAGAAGTACCTGTCGACATTCAGCGGCCTCGTTCCTCAATACACCGGCGTGAAAAGCTGCCCATTGTTCGCGGAGAAGCTTCTTGCGCTTCGGATGCTCGCCGTGACCGGCGCCAATCCTCGCGCGATCTCGCACATGTATAAGTTTGCGGTCCTCGCCGCGCTGAAGTTGAAAGGGTTTGATGGTCATCTCACTCTTGATCACTTTCGGACGGCAGCTTACAACCCGTACTTCGATAAGCTCCGTCTGGTCACGCAGAATCCGTTCGAACTGGAGGATTCCGCTCTACGCCAACAGCTTGCAGGGAAGATCTAGGAGCCTGTATGGCGAAGCTTCCTTTCTGCCCCATCCCACTTCCCGGCGAAGCCCCGGCGGCGCTGATTTTTCGTGCCGGGCAGGCGAATGGCTGGCGTCCACACCTGCTCGCGTCACGCTATCTTGATCAGCCTGACGTTGACCTCGCTTACGCGATTACCCGGCAATCCGCTTTCAACAGCATTGTGGATGAGATGGGCATCGAGAGTGCTGGCGACTTGGCATATGCGGCACTGCGGCCCACGGAACAGTCGCCAGTGCGGTGGAGAGGACTGACCGTGCCGAGGTCAGCGATCCGCCTGGCGACCTGCGCTATCTGTCCGGCATGTCTTTCAGAGGACGAGGAGCCTTACGGGCGATCAACTTGGGATTTGGAGCTCATCCAAAGCTGCTCTCAACACAAGGTCCAACTGGTTACCAATTGCGGCGGATGCGGCGAGGCAATAACGTGGAGGCGCCGGAAGCTCTGCGAATGCAACTGCGGCTACGACTATAGGCTTTCCCGTCGCACGCCTTCTCGGGCAATCGAGGTAACGCTGGTCGAGGAGGCGGTCGGGCAGCAAGATGGCACTCTTCTCCACGCGGCATGCGCTTTGAGCACAGTTATCTCGCGACTCAAGGAAGCAGGGGCCACTGATGCGGGAACACTCGATGAGCGTATGGCGCTTCTCAATGACGCCGTACGCGCACCTGATACTTTCGCCGCCCACCTGATTCCGCGCTCAACATTCCGGCATTCGGCCGCTACTA
>CAZDPA010000024.1:5394-33886 GCA_964507195.1 uncultured Salinisphaerales bacterium
GCGGCCCGATCCTTCGAGCACTGGACGAAGCGGGGTGCGGGGCAATTGGTGGGGCGTGGGGCTCTGAGCTTTCGCGCCGAGTGTCCACCGATGAAGCATCTCGGATCGTGGGCTCGTATCGTATTACGTCCCGATTAATTGAGGCTGGCATTTTGCCCCGCCCGGAATCATCTGGGTCGAAAAATACGTCCATTCGGCTGCAGGATCTGAGTGATGTCATGGTTGCGCTCCTGCCGCGGCCGATAGATGGGCCGCCGCGCCGAATGCGCCGAATCCAAGGGCAAGACTCGGCTGCAGCCATAGCCAACATTCTCACTGACTCGTCGCGCGGTGGTGGATACCGCCTTAGCAGCGGCCTCGCCTCCCTGAAGGTCGAATCACCTCCCAAAGAAAATCTGAAGGAATCAGCGTGCTCCCTTAGTGGCGTGGCGGAGTGGTCCGAGGTTCATCCGGAGTACATCCGCTTCTTGTGCAAGGTCGGCTTTCTTTCGTACAGGCGCGGAAATTACAACAGCATTGTGATCGAGCGTACTGATGCCGAGAGCTTCACCGAGGCATATGTCTTTGTTGGACCGCTTGCACGCGCTCTTGATTGTAGTTCGACCAATCTGGCCGAGAAACTGCAAGCACTGGGTATCCACGCGGTCTCGGGGCCATCTGTGGACGGAGGCCTTTGTTACCTTTTCAGGCGAGCCGATCTCCAGGGGATTGAGGCAGAGGAGCTTCGCTCCATGAAGGACTACCCGACGCGCACAGGGCGCAAGCTTAAGGATCAACCAAAGCCCGAAATGCAAGGTATTACCTTTGGTGCCGCCGCGATGAATCTCCGCACCACGGCTGGCGCGATTATTCGCCTAGTGTCCAAAGGCATCCTCAAGCGAGCGCCCGGCCGCTCAAGAGAGCAAAGGATTGATGCAGAGAGCCTTCATAATCTCACCGCGACGTTGGCAGATCCTCAGTACGTGTCCGAATCTGACGCGGCGGCCCGCCTGAAGGAAACCAAGCAGCAGCTGAGGCGCCGTTGGATCGACACAGGCCTATTGCATGTTCGAGACCTTGTCCTTGTGCGGCAATGCTCTGTCGCCCAGTTGGAGCAGATTGTTCAGTTGAAGAAGAAATACGCTCTGAACTCCGACCTCGCTCGCGAAGCTGGTGTGATCCGGTCCCATTTCGTAAATCAAGCTCGTATAGGTCGGCATCCGTCCCCACGGAAGATCGCAGGCGAGACTGCTTCGATTCTGCTATTCCCCAAGACTCAGACGTAACGAATTAGCATTCTGGACGCGGGAGTTTGCACATCAGATCGCACCAAGAACGGAGAGATGTCTCCCACAACATCAGCCGCTAGGAGCAAACGATCCAGCTCTCGGGCTCGCTCCAGATGTGCTCGTCTTTATAGCTAGCCCCCTTTTATGTGAGGTACGGCCTACTGCACTGGCGTAAGGACGGCTATCGAGGGCGCCATCTGTCCTCTCCGCGTGCGAGCTTCGTCGCGATCTTGGGAGCCAGCGCGTGGAAGTACCGCACGAGCATGCTCATCGTCTTGTGCCCGCTGATGTACATGATCTCTGGCAGGCTCAGGCCGTAGACGTCTGCATTCTCGATCAGCTGGCTGATGGCCTCGTGCCGAAGATCGTGAAACCGCAGATTCGGAATCTTCGAGCGCCGAACGACGCGGTTCCAGGCATTCCGGATGCTCTCCGAATCAGCACCCCAAACACTGCCGTGACTTGCCGCCCCCCCTCTTGATAAGGATCTCGACCGCCGACGGCTTGAGGGGTACGTTGCGACAGCTCCCATTCTTCGTATCGCGCAGAAGGATCGTGCGGCGCTCGAAGTCGACATGCGCCCAATCGATGCCGGCGATCTTTCCCAAGCGCATTGCGCTTTCAAGCGCGAACTCGATGACCAGTGAGATCGGCACCTTGGACGACGGCGACCGTTCGTATTCTCGAGCTGCAGCAAGCAAGTGCTCCCGCTCCTCCTCCGTGACCCTCCGCACGCGGCCGCTCGCGGGCCGGGGGCGCAATCCCTTCGCGATGGGGTTCTGGAGCGTTTCGTAGCCCCACTCGAGACGCGCCTTGTTAAACACGTCGCTCATCAGGCAGAGTTCCTTGCGGACCGTCGTCGGACTGGTCGTTCCGGCTGTACGGATCTCTTTGCCCCCGCGAAGTACTCGAGTGCCCCGTGTGCCTTGCCGATGATCACGGTAGGCCGCGATGTGCCGGGGGCGCACATCCTCAAGGTGCATTTGCATCAAGGGCGCGGCATGGCGCCTGAGCACGTTGAGTACAGATCGTTCCTCCCGGACTCCCTTCTTTCGTGGAGTAATCAGCCGCTCGTAGCGATCGAGTGCGTCGCCAAGGCGGATCGAATGGATGGGATCATTGAGGCGGCCAAGCATCGCAAAGGCGTCGATCTGACCGGCTCCGTGATTTCCTGGCGGACTGATATTCTTGGGCTTCTGCACCTGCAGTCTCCTGTTGGGATTCGACTCCCAATCAGGAAAACCCGGCATCCAAGTCCGGCAAATCGGTCAGTTCATTCCAGTCGATCCCCCCTCAAAGCAAATGAGCGTGTTCGCATTCTGCGCGATGCAAATCGATCACCAACTGATTCGCAAGGCCGTTACTAGGGCCACGGCAAATCGGCAGGTCCGGAAAGACCTATCTATTTCCATTGTTTCTTGTGCCGGAAGCCCGTTTCCTTCTTCTGGACAAGGCAGCCTTGCCCGGCAGACGCAAGCAGGACACGCAGTGCGCCACCTTCAAATGCGGCGACATCCCTGTTCAGTTGATCCTTGTATCGCATCGTCTCCATCGCTTCCGACTTCGAAAACGCCATGCACGTTGAAGGCACGTACCAAGTCCGTGAGTACAGGAATGAGCACTCCCCGTCCGGGGTGGGCATGACGGTTATGTCCACGATCGCTGAACCATCGTCGAATGTCAGTTCCATGCTTGTACTCAACGGCTGCTTGTCCGGCTGGTCCTTCGCCGAAACGATCCATGAACCGTAGTTCTTCCCCTCTGCCAAGAACTTTTCGACGTCGAGAAGCGTCGACATGCATGCTTTGAACCCAGCCCCTTTAGCCAGCCCTTGAAGCTGGGTTTCCTCAGCCTGGGCAATCCCCCAATTCAAAGCCAGCAAAGCCGCCACCAGAATGCGTGTCATATCCCCCTCCTACTCGGTCAAAGAGATATCAACTGTCACTCATAGAGCGTGGCCCCGTCAATACGGGATGCTTACTGTCTGTGGATGCCTTCGCATCCACATCCTCAATTGCTTTTGATTGGCAAGCGCCTCCGGGAGTTGCGCGAGGAACAAGGCATATCGCAAGAGAACTTCGCGCTGGAAGCGGGCCTTGCCAGAAGCTACTACAGCGGCATCGAGCGTGGTCGACGAAACCTGGCGGCCGTCAACCTGATTCGCATTGCTGATGCCTTGAATTGCGAGGTCGGCGATCTTTTCCCGTCGCTTCAGGAACTACGACGGTCGGCAAAGAAGCGTTAACCGGCCCGGCACTGGCTCTGATTAGCAACTAGGACCGACGCATCTTCTTGGGCTCAATGCTACCGACACAAGGTTTGACTCCCTCGGCTCCGCGATCAGCGTCCGTAGCTCATATAACGCGGTGCCGCCGGCCGCGTAGGTCATCAGGCCGGCGATAACAGAGAGTGGAAACACCACAGAGAACAAGCGAGGTGCACGTACCATGTCATAGCCCATCATGGCCGCCAGCAGCATGTAGAAGCTGCTCAGGAACAGCACCGGCAGCGGCATCTTCAGCTGAACCATCCCCAAGTCGACCGCGACCATGAACGAGAGCAGCAAGACAGTCGCGCCGGCCGCCGCGTTGATCACGGCATCAAGCTGAAGTCCTTTCACGCGAGCCCAGAGCGGTGTCTTAGTATCTACCGGTGGGAAGCCAGGAATCTGAATGTCTTCGAGGCGCATGGCCCTCACTCCGTTCTCTTTCATCGTCCGAAAGCGCGTCGCGATGCAATAGCGTCGACTGGAACCGGCCACGTTGGTGGACTGCTGTGGATGAACTCCCGAAGGCGGTCGCAGGAGATCAGCGCCGCCTGGCACGCTAGCGACGGCACGCCTGTCGGCCCAACTACCCGACCTGAGTGCACTTTCAGCATGATCTCAAGGTCACTTAGACCAGCATAAAACTGCAAATCGGCGAACCCGCTGGTGTCGTCGCCAACCAGCGGAGCGCTCAGCCATTGCGGCAGGCACTGGCGAAAGTGAGCATGCACGCGCTCAACGTACGCATGAGCCGACCTGTTGCTCGTCAAGACGATGAAACGCCTGGTATCGATGACCTTACCCTCCGGGGCGTTTACCTTCGCCGCCTTAGCCTGCATCCCCGCATCCGTCGGCAGCCGCATGCTGATCCGAATTGCCATCACCAGTTGCCGGCTATCCATCATGCCTTCCTCGATTCTGTGGCCCATGCACTGAGCCTAATCGACGATTCCGTACCCCCGGGGGTGCGACGTTACCCCGCATTGAGTAGCGTTTTGATTAGAGTCCGTGGGTTGATGATACCGCTGTGGCAGCGAGCTGCCGTGCATAGGCGGCGGGCGTCAGCCCGCCGAGTGCTTTCTTCGGTCGTTCCTCGTTGTATTCCTTTGCCCATGCGCGGATCACAACCCGTGCATGGTTGAGGCTGACGAACCAGTGCTCGTTGAGACATTCATCGCGCAGCCGGCCGTTGAAGGATTCGATGTAGGCGTTCTGGTTCGGCTTGCCAGGCTCGATCAGTCGTAGGGCGATGCCGTGCCGATGCGCCCAGGTCAGCATCGCCCGACCGGTGAACTCCTTGCCTTTGTCCGTCCGGATGATCGAAGGCCTGCCCCGGACAGCACAGACCTCGTCGAGCAAGCGCACCAAATGATCGCCACCGATGCTGTGCTCGGGGATCACGATGGCTTCATGCGTTGCATCGTCAACGATCGCCAAACACTTGATCGCTCGGCCCGAGGCGACGCGGTCGAAAACAAAATCCATCGACCAGACTTCGTTGGCTGCGCCAGGCCGGATCAGTGGCTGCCGATCCGCCAGCGGGATCTTCTTGCGCCGACGTCTGCGGACCTGCAGCTTCTCCAGCGCGTACAGGCGCTCCACGCGCTTGTGGTTGATCCGCTGTCCAGCCTGGCGCAGCTTGAGATAGATCATCGGCGCGCCGTAACGGCGATGCCGCTGTGCCATGTCGACGATCTGCTGGCGCAGCTCGACGTTGCCATCGGGCCGGGGCACGTAGCGCAGCGCCGACGCGCTCATACCGACCACGCGCAGTGCATGCCGCTCGCTCATCCCTTGATCCTTCATGACCCGCACCACCTCGCGACGAGCCGGTGTGGTCACCACTTTTTTCGCAGAACCTCGCGGACGACCTCCGTCTCCAGAAGGCTCTCCGCCAGCAGCTTCTTCAGCCGGGCGTTCTCCGATTCCAGCGCCTTCAGGTGCTTGGCATCCGACACGTCCATGCCGCCGAACTTGCTGCGCCAGAGGTAGTAGCTCGCCTCCGAGAAGCCGTGCCGCCGGCACAGATCCTTGAGCGGCACGCCTGTGTCCGCTTCCTTCAGGAACCCGATGATCTGCTCTTCGCAATACCGCTTCTTCACGTCCGACCTCCTGGTCTTGGGTCGGACTCTAAATCACCGTGCTACTCAATGGCGGGGTAACGTCGGGTGGACATGAGATTCTTCTGCGCCGTGGCGATCCGACGATTCACGTCGTTCCTGCAGCTGCGCCGATCGGGTAGTGCTCTACGGGCGCCGGCCTCATCTCATTCCTGAGGGCTCACTATTGGCACATGCTTCCAGACTTAGCAGGGGAGCCTAGGAGAGGAAATCCCCGCGAACCCCTAGATCCGCCTACGAGGTAGGTCAAATGCTACAACTCATTGGCGATCGTCTTCGGTTCTGACAAGGCGAAGCTTGCCTCGCAGCTTGAACCAGGCGCCCACCTGGGCGCACTTCTCCTCGTCGAGGGCACTAGGCCGAATTACTTCTTCGTATAGCGCCCGCCATTTCTTCTGATGCTCAGATCCGCCAAGGATGACCGTCAGCTTGGGCTTCTCGATCGTCATCGCATTTCCCCCTGTTCGATTCTGGAATCCGACAGCCGCGGAGAAGAAATCCCCGCCGCGCAATCAGTCGAGCATTCTCAGCCAAACGACTGGTGAGTTCATGACTCACTCTTCCCGCTCGCATCTTCGCCTATGAATCCTGGTTGCGCGAATGCTCGATAAGGACATACGCGCCCACGATGGAATTCCAAGAAGCGCTTCTGTCCTTCCGAGAACGCCCCGATTGCCTGATCGGTTTAAATGCCCATGGGACTCGTCAACACCATGAAACGCCGTGTGTCGATAACTTCGCCCTCAGGCGCATTCAACTGCGCCGCCTTGGCATGCAACCTTGCTTCGATCAATCCACTCCGGCGATGACCGACGCCACAATTTTGAACAAGGTGCGTGGTGGGCCTGCGGTCTTTGGATTCGAGATACCTCTCAACCAAAGCGAAACGTCCTCACCGTTGTGATTCTCTTCGCCAGGGCACAGTTGCCAACAGAACTCACGCGCCTCATCTTCAAAGCCGGTGCAAAATATTTCGAAACAGCAGCGACAGAAGCTGACCTCCCAACAGCCCATGTATGCAGAATCGATGTCGCCGGAAATGAACTCGAAGCCGAAGCTACCGCAAAAATCCGGCGGGGGTGGGTTCGGCAGCGCCCGAAGCACGCCCTGTAGCGTCTGAATTGCGGTGCGTTGCTCAGCCGTGCACTCCGGTTGAGCCCACAGCCAAGTCGCCAATTGCAATGCTCCCCGAATAAGGGGCTGATCGGACGTACAAATCCGGTAGGGCTCGGTGGGCTTTCGACAGATTCTTTCTGTCACCGCGACACCTGTCACCGAACCTTCATGCTGAGCTGCGGACAAAGGCTGATATGTTTCAGACGACGGCGGGGCATGGCAGAAATCCCTTAAGCGGATGACGTCTAACCTAGTCTGCGGATGGCTCAAAACCTGAGCTTGAGTGTCGGCATCCGCCAAATTGAAGATGCGAAATCCCTGCCGCTCCGAGCGGCGTTGCGCAGACCGATTCAGAGATGACTGCGATCAACGTCCCAGAAGTCGCGCGGCAGGTGCGTTAGCAACTCGCGCGTGATCCGCGCCAGCTCTGCATGGGCATCATCATCACTGAGCTGTTGCGCCTCCAGCCCCATGTGAATGGCAGCGTTGCGGATGATCTCCATGGCCCGCTGCCGCGCCTGGCGCTCGATCATGGATTCGATCGATTGCCCGTCCATGGGCACGATGGCATACACAAAGCGGCAGCCCATGGCGCGGGCGGCCGCCTGCATCGTGTTGAGCGTGACTCGACCTTCCCGTTCGTAGCGTTCGAGATTGGCGACCATGGTCCGGCCACCACCCAGGCGCTTGCTCAATGCCACGCCGGACATTCCAAGGGCCGAGCGCACAGTGTTGATCCAACCCGATACTGGACGCTCGACATGGGAGAGCGGCGCAGCATGCGCAACCTGCTTGCCCATCTGTTCACGCTGAATCGTTTGAGTACTGCGAGCCATGATGTTCTCTCCTATGAGAGCATTTCATCAATATATTCTCATATACAAGATCATTTACTAACTAATAATCTTGTATATGAGAATATTGAAAGAGGCGCCGTCTAGGTTCAGCGATCCGGCAAAACTTATGGTCTCGACCCCAGCCGTTCAGTAAAAGTGTTGAAGCGCAGCCTTGCCCCCGTCGCGATCAGGCGCGGTCTCTTGCGGGACAGTTGGGCGGGGTATACGCTTTCCCATAAATCCATATTTATGGTATCTGATCTCGTGAAGACGACACTTGAACTGCCCGACCATCTGATGCGCGCCGTGAAAATTCTCGCAGCACAAACCGATCGCAAGTTGAAGGACGTGATTGCCGACGTGATCCAGCGTGGCCTTACTGGATCTGCGGAAGGCGTGAACCCAATAGAGCCCACTCCGAGCAGGAAAGGCGACGCCTTGGATGCGCTGTTCGCTGCAGGGGACGAGTTGGTCAGCAGGGGCGTGGATATCAAGGCGTGGGCTGCTGGCAGTCGTGACGTCTGGCGCTGAACATGGCAGGCCAACTCATCCATCTTGACACCAACATCCTGATTCTCGCAGCCGAGCCTGCACACTCCGTCCGCGACCGACTGCGCCTATGGCGCGATGGGGGCGCGGAAATCGCTGTGTCGGCAATTGCCTGGGCAGAATTTCGTTGCGGCCCAGTTACGCCGGCGCTGGTCAGGACCTGGGAGGCCATTCTTTCGGGAGGGATTTTGCAGGTTGACAGGAAAATGGCCGACCTTGCGGGCGAGTTGTTCAATTTGACAGGCCGGCGTTCTCGATCCCTGCCTGACTGTCTTATCGCTGCCTGCGCCATACTGTCGCGCGCCCAGTTGGCCACGCTCAACAACACCGACTTCGAGCCGATGCTTGCGCACGGCCTCAGGATTGCCTGACCCCGCCATTGAGTAGCACGGTGATTTAGAGTCCGACCCAGGCACCGCTTCAACCACTTCTTGCACAGAACGGATCACGCCAGTCGCGCCGACACTCCGGCAGCTTGCAACAGCTTGATGGCCTGTCGGTCGAACGAGACAAAGGTTTGTCCGCCCAGCCGGCTGCCCTCGTGCGCGATGACGCCATCAGCAAAATCCCCCCCTGCTTCGAGCACGGCGAGGCCCGCGTCGGCGGCGGTTCGGTCGGCTTCGACATTCCCAATGGCGAGCAGGGCTCGGATCGCGTCTGCCACGTCATGACGCGACAGGCCGTAGAGCTTGAGCAGCACCCATACGAACTCACAGAGGCACGGCAGGGTGACGGCGATGACGCTGGCCGACTTCAACAGGCGATCAGCGGCAGCTGCCTGCTTCTTGTCGTCGCGGACGATGCAGCGGACCAGGACGTTCGTGTCGACGGTGATGTTCACCGCTTGCCCACCCAGCCTTCAGTTGCGGAGGCACCAATCTCTTCGATAGATGCCACCTTGCGTGTTTTGCCGGCGAGCAAGCCAAAAACGTCCTCGATCCTGCCGGACGGCGCGGCTTTGACTTCCAACCTTCCGCCAGGCAGCAAGCTGACTTCGAGCTGATCACCCGGCTTGGAGTCGAGATGCTTGAGCAAGTCTTTCTTGAACGTGACCTGTCCTTTACTGGTGATGGTGAGTGTCGTCATGGGGCAGTGCGCTGAGTGGGACATGTAAGGCATTATATCCTTACATCCCTGCAGTTCAAGGCGCCTCATCGTTGAAGCCGCAAATCCGTCAACCCAAGCTAGCTGCTGGCGCCATTGACCTCCAAATAGTCCGGGTGCTTCTCTCAAATCACAAACATCAGGTAACGGCACCCAACGATGGCAACAATATGGCCATCTGCTTCTCCCCATCACGCTTATGAGTAATGGGATACGCGATCTAGGGTGAACTGTAAGCCCGTACGCGCAAATTCCTTACAGAGATCCACCCATCGGAATAGAAGGATGGGGCTGCAGGAGATACTTATCTAGCGGCTCTCCAGCTTCAATCGGCCCGGGCTGTGCCCCGCTCTCGCGCGAAATGCCCTGGCGAAGTTCGAACGGTCCTTGAAGCCGAGCGAGTAGGCCACTTCCGTCGCGCTCATGCCACTGCTCAGCCGCTCGCATGCAAGCTCGTGCTGGATGTGTCCGGACAATTCCCGGTAGCTCTTCCCTTCCCGTTCCAGATAGCGATTGAGCGTGCGCTTGGAGATGTTGAGCGTCACCGCAAGCTCCTCCAAGGTCGGCAGACCTTCGCTGACTTCCCGCAGGGTCATCTCGACGAAGTCTGCGAAGCGTCCGCCGTCGGCGACTTGCTGCACCATGGTTCGGCAGCGCGACTCGGCCAGTTTGAGTGCGTTTGCATCGGCCATTGCGAGGCGGAGTGCGCGGGGATCTTCGTCGATGCGCAGTTTCACGCGGGGTGCGATGTCTGCGGAGAAGCGCGTGGTGACGTCGGGCAGTTCGCGAACGTAGCGCCTGGCGTGCGGTGGCTCGGCGATGGAGAGCGAGAGCCTGCAATGCGGGCGTTGCGTGCCGGTGAGGTCCCAGACTTCACGCAGTGCGGCGACGGCGATCACCACGCGAACCCGACGCGGCACTATCAGTCACTGCGCCACTTCGACGACAGCCCGCAGCTGCCGAGCGGCTACTGCGCGATGATCCTCGCGGCATACTTTCCGCCGCTGTGGTTCCGGCTGATGGATGCGAAGGTGGTTGCGCACCATGGTGGGGATCTGAGCAAGGCGAATCTGTATCCGGCGAAGCGGGAGGCGCTGCTGGCGAAGTGGGCGCCGGAGCTTGGTGCCGGCGTCTCGGTCCACCGCACTGCGTGCGGCACTCGACACGAACGGGGGGTGGTTGGGACTGCGACCGATGAAGCGACGCGGCACCAGTGCCCGAACTGCAGCTACGTGTATGACGATGCGGTGGGCTGTGCGCGGGAGGGGTTTGCGCCGGGGACGCGCTGGGCTGCGCTGCCATCGAGCTGGCAGTGTCCGGATTGCGCGGTGCGGGAGAAGCCGGATTTTGTGGCGGTGGGGAACTGAAAAAAACGATACCAAACTGTTCGTCATTCCCGCGAAAGCGGGAATCCAGAGCGGAGAGCGCTGCTGTGTATTCCCTGGATTCCCGCGTGCGCGGGAATGACGGATTCAAAGCTCCCTACGGCGCCACGCCATCACCCAGCTTCTGCATCGCCAGTATCAGCAGGATCAGTCGATCACCTTCTCCACCGCCCCCGTATTCGCATCAACAATCACCGTCCGCGGCGCGGTGGTGCCGTCCGCCTTCGCGTAGCTGATGTACCAGGTCGCGTGGTTGGTATCCGGTGCCGCCGAGGTCTGGATCGACACGCTGTAGCCGTCAGCAATGAAGTTGCTGCCTTTGTCCTTGGCAATGGCGTAGAGCTTGGCGCCGTCGCGGACGAAGCTGGGCTTGAGGTCCGGCATGCGGCCGGCGGAGCCGGGTTGCGCGTAGCAGGTGAACATACCGTTGAAGGTGGTGACGGACACGAAGGCGTTGGCTGACGGCGAGTAGAAGTTGAGATTCCACGCGGCCGATTTTCCTTTTGCGTCCAGCGGGCCGAGGCTGGTGTTGCCGATGCGTGCAGGTGTGGCGTCGCTCTTCCAGGCCTTGGCGATCTTGTCTGCCTTGGCGTAGATGTCGGACAGGGTCATCGGCGCGACGTTCATCTCCATCTTGCAGGCTTCCTGCGCGTGGGCGGGCGCGACGGCAAGGCTGACGAGTACAGCGGCAAGGATTTTCTTCATGACCGAGTCACCTCCATGTGGGCGGATCTGATTCTGGTCCTCGCTGTTTCCGGGTTTTGTGCGGTGAGTCTCAGGAAGCGCCACGCCGGTCGAGGGCGGCGCACTGCATCTGCAGGAAGTCTCCACGCGGCTCGGCTACCGCAACCCGGCGAACTTCACGCGGTCCTGTCGCCGCTGGACTGGCAGATCACCGACGGAATGGCGCGACGAGAGCTGGCAGTGCCCGGATTGCGCGGTACGGGAGAAGCCGGACTTTGTGGCGGTGGCTTTATCAAACCACATTCCGTTCGTGTCGAGTGCCGCGCGGAACGCGAGGTGTATCGAGACACAAGAGCCGCCGCTGCGGCATCGATACACCTGCTTCGCAGGCACTCGATGCGAACGGGGCTAAGTAGGGCTGGCGAGAAAATGACTCACGGCGCTACGCCATCCCCAAGCTTCTGCATCGCCAGGATCAGCAGGATCAGGCTCACCAGGCCGACGACGCAGCCGATCAGCGTGCCGAGTATCGGCACGCCGAACACCATGAGAAACATCGCGATCCCGCTTCTGGTCTGGTCGGCGACGTAGTCGTTGAGGACGGTGCCCCAGAAGGCTTCGGTGAAGATGATGGCTATGCCCTCCAGCTCGATGATGTCGATCGCCATGCTCACCGAGCCGGGCGACAGTCCCGCCATGTAGAAGATCAGCGCGGCACTCAGGCCGAAGGCGACGACGCTGAGCAGGATATGCGTGCCGATCGCCTTTCTTGCCCTGCGGATGTGGGCCTTGCCCGGCTCGCCGTTGACGCTGCGCTGGATCAGCAACACCACCAGCCAGGCGATCGGGCCGAAGAAGCAGACGAAGATGGCCATGCCCATCAGCATCGACAGCGCGCTGCCTGCGGCAATCAGATAGGCCAGCCACGCCAGCGGCGCTTCATTGATGACACCACCGGTGGGCTGGTTCACGGGTAGGCCTTGCCTTCGGAGGCCTTGACCATGCCGATGATGGACACCACGAGCACCCAGATCGCCACGCCGATCATCACGAAATAGCCGATCACGATCAGCAGCAGCACGAGGCCGATGAGCATGCCGATCAGTGACATCCAGAACAGCTTGATCTGCTTGTTGTAGTGCGACAGCGGTCCGGGCTCGGTCGTCTCGCCGCGCTTGATGTAGGCCACGACCAGACCCGCAATCATCAGCAGCGGCAGCAGGAAGGAGCCGAGATACAGGCCCCAGACAATCTGCACGGATTCCTTGTGCGTGCCGAGTTCGCCACCGGTGGGCGGCGGCGCCGGCACGGGTGCTGCTGGTTCGGTGCTCATGGTCTACCCCAAAGTGCCTGCGCCGGTCTGGCCCCGGAACAAGGGTATGCGGTGGAGCGTGGCTGCGGCAATTTCCGGCTGCTTTTCCTGGCGGCTGCGGTCTCTCGATACACCGCGCGCTTCGCGCACGGCACTCGAGACGAACGGAGTTCTGTTGGGCCACTACAAAAACACCCCGCTCGCATCGAATGCCCGCGCAGATCCGTAGCCCGGTTCCGCGCAGCGGAGCCGGGATGCTCGACGACCGCGCCGGGTTCCCGGCTTCGCCTTCGGCGAAACCGGGCTACGCAGGACTGCGGTCTCTCGATACACCGCGCGCTTCGCGCACGGCACTCGAAACGAACGGATTTTTTTGGGCCACCCCCAAATCACCCCGTTCGCATCGAGTGCCCACGCAGATCCGTAGCCCGGTTCCGCGCAGCGGAGCCGGGATGCTCGACGACCGCGCCGGGTTCCCGGCTTCGCCTTCGGCGAAACCGGGCTACGCAGGACTGCGGTCTCTCGATACACCGTGCGCTTTGCGCACGGCACTCGAGACGAACGGAGTTCTGTTGGGCCACTACAAAACAACCCGTTCGCATCGAGTGCCCGCGCAGCGGGTGTATCGAGATGCCGGCGCAGACCCCACCCGCAACGGCTGTCTTCCGACTAGCAGCCGGGTTGCGGGGCTGTGATCGTGATTGCTGCTGGGGTGCGGTCCAGCGTCAGCGTCGAACGTGCGGCGTCGAAGCGCACGGCATCACCGTGCACCTGACCATCGGGCATGAGCTGCGCAACAAGAATGCCATCGACGCTCACGCAGGCGCCGTCCGGATACTGCCACTGCAACGGCAGTGCGATCTCCGCCGGTGCTGTCGTCGGCTCGCGGATCTGCAATGCGAACTCGTGCGTGTCCGGATCGAAGCGGATCGATTCGATCGTGCCGCCGACGGCACGCGGGAACGGCGTGGCGATCTCGCGTATCAGGGGCTCATCGAGCTGCTCGTCGACGAAGATGCCGTACGCCTCGTCGATCGAGGAGTACGCGAACCAGGTCCAGCCGATCTTCAGTTCGTTGGAAAGCTGTACGAGACTGCGGCCGTACTTCGGTGGCGCGGAGGGATCCGTGGCATCGATGGGGCCGGAGACGCCGTCGGCAACCGTCGTGCGCGTCCAGCCGGTTTCGCCAAGCAACCAGGGCGTGCCGAGGATGGCGGCGTCCACTGCGGTCAGTGAGAAATCGGTGCGGGTGATGAGGTCCTGCGCCGGCAGGTAGGCGGGATTCACGCGCTGCGTGAAGTAGGCGACGGTGTAGTTGTGCGGCAGGTAGATGGCGTTGTCGATGCCGATAGGCTGCGTCGCAGGCGTGGGTATGCCGAGCGAGTGATACAGCTCCGGCTGGAAGCCGATGATGATGTCCGCATCGATCTCGCGGATCGCCGCCGCGAGGCGGCGGTAGAACGGATAGAGGTAGACCGTCTCCAGCACCACGGGCGGAATCAGGCCGCCGTAGGGTTCGTTGAGCAGGTCGACCATGACGACGGCCGGATGATCGCGATAGCGGCGCATGACCTCGCGCCACAGCTCGATGTACGCATCCTGCAGGCCGACGCCGTGCACTTCTTCGTTCTCCCAGAAATCCAGCGCCGCGCAGCCGACGCGCACGGAGAGCTGCGGCGGCAGGCTGCCGGTGGGACCGGGCAGGTTCATGCAGGTGTCGCTGATCGCCCAGTCCGGTGCACCGGCGTTGCCGCCGGCGGCGCGGCTCCAGCCGAACTGGCCGAAGTTGAAGACGACATAGATCCCGCGCGCCGCGGCCTTGTCGAGAAACGCGTCGATGAGCCTGAAGTAGGCCTCGTTGTAGGGGACGGGCGGTGGATCGGGCTGGGCGAACTCCCAGGTGAAGACCGGGCGGATGAAGTTGTAGCCGAGCGATGCAATGCGGTCGAAGTCTTCGTCCTGCACATCCTGCAGATCGAACAGCATGTCGTACGGCGTCTGCTGGCCGTCGACGCGAAACGCCGGACGCGTGCCGTTGGAACGCAGGGCGATGTGATTGAGGCCGCGCAGAATGACTTCGCGGTCCAGTGCATCGCGCAGCACGCCGCCGTCGACCCTGAGCGGCGAAAGCCTGCCCGCAGCCGATGGCGAAGGCGCCTGCCGGTCGGGGCCGCAGCCTGCGAGCACCACGGCGAGCGCCGCGGTGATGATCCGGTCGTGCCAACGCATTCCCACGCTCCCCCGTTCTGCAGTCGATCCCCGCGCGCAGTTTAAGCGTGACGCGGGTCGCGCAGCCGGCGGCACGCCTGTTGCATTTGGAACAGCATCGCGCCCGATGGCGCTCACGATGCCCGCTCTTGTCATGCACCCGATCCGCCTGCTGTCTGTCGTTTTCCTCTGCGCTGCGTCCACCGCCGCGCAAGCCACTTCGTACGTCGAGCTGTACCAGCAGATGCCGGCACCCTCGACGGACATCGCCGTCACCCGTGCCGCCGCGCAGGACGGCAAGATCACCGCACCCGAGCTGCTGCGCTTCAAACAGGTGCTGCAGGACGAAAAAGCCGCGATCACCGCACTGAATGGGGGCACGTACCCCGAACACAGCGACACGGCACCGGCAATGCCGGCCACCGATACGCTGGAGGTGCGGTCCGCCGCTCGCGGCTTGGCCGGCTATATCGCCACCAATGCGGGCGACAAGGCGCCGGCCAAGGCCATGACCAAGCGCAGCCGCTGGGTGCAGCGGGCCAAGGGCCAGCAGCAGCGCGACCTCGCGAAGAAGGCCATCGACTGCCCGGAGCCCTGCGCCGAGATCGCCGCAAAGCGCGAACGCCTGATCGGCGAGGAGCTGATCGTCTGGGACGCGCTGTTCAAGGACTGGCAGACGACGCGCGCGCCGATGCTCGCTACCGCGCAGCCGCTGCTGGCCGCGACCGACTTCGGCGCCAAGGCCGAAAGCGCCGAGGGCAAGAGCATCATCGCCCGCTATCGCGCCGCGATGCTGGAGGAAATCGAAGTGCTGTTCTCGGTCACCGAAATCGCCGTGCTGCGCACCGACGCTTTCTCGCGCAATGCCGGCGACACGATGCCGGATGCGCTCAGCGGTGCGACGAAGAAATCCAAGTCGCCATAGCTGGCACTACTCCATCACCAGCACCACCAGCACGAACACGGCAGCGAGCACGGTGAGCGCCAGCGCGAACCACAGCCATTTGTCGTGCGTGGCCAGGCCATAGGCTGAAGACATGAGGATGGCCGCGATGATGGTGGCGATGATCGTATAGGCGATCGTCATGCCCTGGCCGGCGAGATCGCTCTTGAGGCCCATGACGACGAGCTTGAGCAGGCCGCCGAGCAGGAGCAGCAGTTCGATGCCAAGCGTGATCAGGATCGCTTGCTTCATGCCTGAAGTCTTGCGCCAGTGCATGCGGTTTTACAAGCCGGGCGGCGGCGCCGTATCGTCGCAGCCACTGCACTGCTCCCGGAGGCCTCATGGTCTGCTCGCATCTCGTCGCACTGGAAAACGCACTGCTCGCCGCCAGGGTGGCCGAGACCGCGCGCGGCCAGCTGTGGTCGAAGAACTGCCGCGAGTGGGTGTACTTCGATGCGGTGCTGGACGTTGCAGCGCTGCAGCAGCGTTTTGCATTTGATGACTGCGTGCAGGTGCATGAAAACCTTGATCCGCGCTCGGGCACGGAGCGGGGATTCGAGTGCACGGCTTGCCATGACGCGGTGATGGGACGGCTTGAGGGAGCGGCGGTGTTTCGCTGAGGGGTTTGCTCTGGTGTCGCCCTTGCGACACCCTCG
Source organism: uncultured Salinisphaerales bacterium (assembly GCA_964507195.1). GTDB lineage: Bacteria > Pseudomonadota > Gammaproteobacteria > Nevskiales > Nevskiaceae > Solimonas. The sequence continues at coordinate 21,842 of CAZDPA010000024.1, forward strand.
ATACACCGCGCGCTGCGCGCACGGCACTCGAGACGAACGGAGTCCTTTTGTGACGGCCGAGAAAAACTCCGTTCGTGTCGAGTGCCCGCGCAGCGGGTGTATCGAGACACCAGCGCCAGACCTCACCTTCAACCGTTGTCTTCCGACTCCTCGCAGTCGATCTTGCGGCCCAGGCATTTGCCGACGCCATGCGCGATCGCACTGAGCGCAGCCGAGCTGTGCTCATCCACCAGGCGCAGGCTCGCAACACTGAGACTCATCTCGCCACTGAAGCGATTCGGCAGCAGATTGCGCCATTCGACTTCGACATCTTTCTGGCCGCGCTCGAAGAACACGGTATCGGCCTGCGTCGACAGCCCCCAGTAGCGGCCTTCGCTGGCAACCCATAACGCGGCCTGGCGTTCATCCAACCTGCGCGCCCAGGCTGCCGGCGTGTCGTAGACGGGGCGCGTGCTCAGGGCGCGCTCGAGCATGCGCGCTGCATCGTCTTCATCCGACTGTGCGCGGTACTGCTCGCGGCGCAGCGACTGCGGATGCCAGTCCACACGTCCGGTCGCGAGTGCATCGAGCAATGCCTGTTGCTGCTGCGCTGCGGCCACGTACGGCGCGGCGGCGGCCTCGTCATCGGTCCAGCTCAGATACAGGTAGCCGGCTGCGATGCCGGTGCTCTCGGGGCGCTGGCCGCCGAAGGTGGACAGGCCCAGTTCGAGGCCGGCTAGCGTCCAGGTCGCGTGATAGAACACGGTGCCCTCGCCTGCGCCTTCACGCTCTTCGGCATCGGCGACGTATTCCTCGCCCGGCGCACCGAGCGCAGCGCGGATCGCATCCGCCCACCAGCGATGATCGGCAATCTCGCGCCTGGGATCGTAGGGCGCGAGGTGGTAGGTGACACTGCGCACCGGGCGCTCGGCTTCGCCGTAGGCCGGCTCGAAGGAGATCGCCGGAAAACCGTAGGCGCTGCCGCAGAGGCCGCGCGGGACGTCGGTGAACTCGCCGTCGCGGCGCTGGCCGCGCTCGGACAGCTGTCGATCCAGTGCAGCCAGTGTCGTTCCCCAGGCGAACAGATGCTCGTCGATCTGGAAGCCGTCCAGGCTCGGGCGGATGAAGATGGGCTTGTGCGCTGCCTTGCTCATGTGAATCTCCGCGGACTTGCGGTTCGGCTTGCATCATCCGCCGGTCGTTGTGAGCTTGCCAGCGCCCTCCTCTTACTTACTCCCTCGCCCCGCGTGCGGGGAGAGGGAGTTTCAAGCGTCTGTGCAGCCCCCGAAAACCGGCGTAAGCTGGCCTTACTCGCACCACACCGGACACCGGTTGCTGTTGCAGTCAGGCCGGTCTCTTGTGCTTACGTTCGTGGTTCGGTTGCGTGCGACACGACAGATCACTTGAGGAGGAGCGCCCATGAATCCAGTCGATACCCTGACTCTGCTGAACCGCCTGATCGTCACGACCAAGAATGGCGAACACACGCTGGAAGCGGCGGCGCAGGAAGTCCATCACGAAGAGCTCAAGAACGCGCTGCACGAGTACGCGCAGTTCTTCCACCAGGCCGCCGACGATCTCGGCGCTGCGGCGCAGCGCTACGGTGGCCATCCGCATCAGCGTGCGAGTTTCGGCAATGCCGTACATCGCACGGCGCTGCATCTGCGTGCACTGGCACTCGGTCGCAACGAGGAGAAGATTCTCGATGACGCCGAGGAACAGGAATCCCGCGCCGATGCGCTCTATGCCGATGTCGACAACTGGGACCTGCCGCAGGACGTGCGCGAGCTGCTGCTGCGCCAGGGTGCGCAAGCGCAGCGGCACCACGATGCGGTGCATGCGCTGAGGGATCAGCTCGTCCACTGAGTCTGCAGCTCCGCAATTCCCGCTTCGACCGACACGCGGCCGACGTAGCCGAGTTCGCTGCGCGCGAGGGTGTCGATGACGGTGACGTCCTGCGTGCCGAGGGCGATCGCCATGCGCGTGATCGGTGGTGCTCCGGGAATTGGCAGGTACTCCCAGGCGAATTCGCAGAGCGTGCCGAAGAGTTTGACGACGAAGCGCGGAATGTTCCTGTCCGGCACTTCGACACCGCGTGTCGCGAACAGCCGCGTCATGAATTCGCGGAAGACCTGCGGCTCACCGTCGGTCAGGAAGTAGGCCGCACCGCCCTGGCCTTTCTCGGCGGCGAGCAGCGCGCCTTCGCAGACATTGGCGACGTGACAGGTGGAGGTGAGATAGCGGCCACCATCAACCCACGCGAACTGTCCCTTCTTCACGGTATCGACCAGCTGCGGCAGCACGGAGGTGTCGTCGCGGCCCCAGATCAGGCGCGGGCGGACAACGGTCGTGCGGAAGCCCGGCGCGTTGGCGGCGCGAACGATCTTCTCCGCAGCGGCCTTGGTGGCCGGATAGCGCGGCAGCGGATTGCCTGGCAACGGCATCGTCTCGACGAGATTGCGCATCGGCCCGCCATTGGCGTACGCCGCCTCAGTGCCGATCAGCACGAAGCTCTGCACGCCGCCGGCGCGGGCGACATCGAGCAAGCGCCGCGTGCCGACAACGTTGATGCGCTCGTAGTCGGCTCGCGCGCCCCATTCGCCGACGATGGCCGCCGCGTGGATCAGCCACTCGGCACCGCCGAGCTGCGCACTCGTGACATCAAGCAGATCCGCGGCGACCGGCTGGGCACCGAGCGCTGCGACGACGTCCTGCGCCTGCTTGGAGCGCGCCAGCGCCAGCACGCGGTGACCGCGCGCGCGACATTCGCGAATCAGGTTGCGGCCGAGAAAGCCGGAGCCGCCGGTGATGAAGACGGTGGTCATGGAACTGCGCCCCCATGGGCAAGATCCCGCAGTGCGGGAACGGATGGCCGCAGCTTACGTCTGCGAGGACCGTACTGCACGGCCTGTCACTGCCGGTCTTCGCGCTCGCGCAGGAAGGCTGCGAGGCCGGCGAGGTCGTCGCTGTTCAGATGATCGACGCCGGCATCGTAGAGCCGCGTCCACAGTGCAGTGCGCGCGCCTCCGGCTTCGTCAGGCGTTTCCCAGAAACGGATGCGATACCCGCCGGCTCGAGCCATCGCCATGATCTCGTCGAGGCGCGCGGACTCTTCGGCCGGCATTGCGCCGTCGCCACGCCAGCTGAACTGGCTGCTCCAGTTGTCGGAGATCAGCGGCACCAGCGTCGACGGCGGCGGTGCGTCGAAATCGCTGAGCCGGCCGTCGATGAACGCCAGACGCCGCGTTGCTGCCGCGAGTGTCGCGGTCGGCCGGTTTCCGGAGATGACGACCTCGACCGCACCCGGCGTCACGACGCCCTGGTCGTAGACGCTGAGCATCGGTGCGTAGTCGGCCAGCGCCGCTTCCAGTGCTGCCCAGGTCGAATCCGCGGCCGTCTTGAAATCGACCAGCAACTGGAACGGCCGCTGCTGGTCGGGGTAGATCGCGCCGTAGCGCTCGAAGCGTTCAAGCAGTGGATCGAGATACAGGGCGCGCAGCTCGCGATCGGCACGGATGTCGAGCACGTTGTGGGAGACGTAAAGGCTGTCGCCCAGCGGCACAACCCAGACATCGGCTTCGACGCTCATGAAACCCTCGTCGAGGGCATCGAGCAAGGGCCGCGCATGTTCGTAGTCGTTGTGCGCGTGGGCCTGCGCAAGCGGCGTCGCCAGATCCTCGCCGGGCGGCGGCGTGCCGCCAGCGAGTGGTGCCGATTCGCTGATGCAGGCGGTGAGCAGGCAGCACAGCAGAACGGCGGCCAGCGTCAGGGGTGCAGATTTCATGAGCGAGTCCGGATGATCTGACCGTTCAGTCTATGCGGTGGAGATGGTCGTCATGTTGCAGTCGCCGCCTGTTCGCTGAGGAACGCGTCGATCATCCGGTTGACGTCTTCCGGCCGCTCCAGCGCAGCGAGATGGCCGGTGCGCGGCATCAGCTCGAAGCGTGCGCCCGGAATCGAGTCCGCCATCGCACGCGTCTCGGCGACGGGGAAGGTTGGATCTTCTTCGCCGGCGACAACCAACACCCGCGCGCGGATCTGCGCAAACAGCGCGTGCTGGTCGGGCCGTTGCGGCACGACGCTGCGCACCGCCCAGTAGACCGATGCGGCATTGAGCCGGCGCACCGCGGCGCGAATCTGCTCGGCAACCTGCGGCCTTTCGCGCGCCGTCGTCTTGCCGACGAAAGCCGCGACTGCGCGCCCGGCGAACGGCCCGCGAAAACCGCCGAGCACGCGAATGATCTCGCACAGCAGGCGGAACTCGATGCGCTGGCGCAGACCGGCGCGCGAGGCGGTGGCATTCATCAGCACCGCGCGATCGATGCGCTGAGGATGCAGCGCCGCAACGGTGCCGCCGATCATGCCGCCCCAGGAGTTGCCGACGAGATGGCCGCGCTCCGCGCCGAGCGCATCGAGCACCTGCACCACGCAGCGCGCGCATTCCTCGAATGTGAACAGGCGCGTCAGTGCATCGCTGCCGCCGTGGCCGGGGGAATCGATCAGCACCACGCGATAGCGACCGGCAAAGTGCTGCGCCTGCGCCATCCACATGCTGCCGTCCATCAGCAGGCTGGGCCAGAACAGGATCACCGGCCCGCTGCCGGCGATACGCAGACGCAGATGGCCGAGCACGGTTTCGACGCGGCGGTCTTCGAAGTGCAGCGGAGTCGGGGCGTTCATGGATTCAGGCTACCGCGGTGGCGCGCGCCCGGGAAATGAGCGGTCTGCATGCGCCCCGATTCAATTTCTGCATTGCCGTCTCCGGCGCAGCTATGCTGCGTCCCTGCCCTTTCGAACGAAGCCATCGCATGTACGTCAGCCAGGCCATCAAGCAACGCATCTCGACCCGCGCCTTCCTGCCCACGCCGGTGAGCGAAGCCACGGTGCGCGAACTGCTGGACGTGGCGCGCTGGGCGCCATCCGGCGGCAACCTGCAGCCCTGGCGCGTGGTCGTGGTGTCCGGCCAGGCGCGCGATACGGTCGTCGACCTGTCGCGCAACTTCAAGGGCATGTTCCCGGCCGAGGACGCCGACCGTCCGCCGTACCCGGCGAACATCTGGGAGCCGTACCGCAGCCGTCGCTACCAGGTCGGCGAAGAGATGTACGCGTTGATGGGCATCCCGCGCACCGACAAGGCCGCGCGCCTGGCCTGGCTGATGCGCAACTTCGAGTTCTTCGGCGCGCCGGTCGGGGTGTTCTTCGTCATCGACGAGCGCATGGGGACCGGACAGTGGGCGCACCTGGGCATGTTCATGCAGTCGCTCGCGCTCGCCGCCGAAGAGCGCGGCCTCGCGACCTGCTTCCAGGAGTTCTGGGGCACGCTGCGCAAGACGCTCAAGACGCACTTCGCGCTGGGCGAAACCGAACTGCTCTACTGCGGCATGGCGCTGGGCCATGCGGACAAGAGCGCGGTGGTGAATACCTTGCGCAGCGCGCGGGCGAGTGTGGATGAGATTGCGGCGTTTCATTTCGACTAGCGGTGGACTCAAGAATCACCCGTTCGCATCGAGTGCCTGCGTAGCAGGTGTATCGAGATGCCGGGACAGTAGCTTGATGCCCCAAGCGTTTGCGCTGGTCTCTCGATACACCGCGCTAAAGCGCGGCACTCGAGACGAACGGAGTGTTTTTGGGGCACTCAACAAAAGTCCGTTCGGGTCGAGTGCCGCGCAACGCGCGGTGTATCGAGACCCCACCACCGACCGCACTTTTGTCTGAAGAAGCTGTCGAACCGGTCTCCCCTCGCTCGACTACTGCAGGCAGGGATTGTCCCTGCCCTCGTCTAAGCTATCCCCATGACCGAACAACTCACCCCCCGCCAGCGCTGGCTTGCGCTCTGGTTGCTGTGCACCGGCGTACTGATGATCGTGCTCGACACGACCGTCGTCACGGTTGCCCTGCCGTCGATCCAGACCGATCTCGGCTTCACCGAGACCACGCTGGTCTGGGTGCTCAACGCCTACATGCTGACCTTCGGCGGCTTCCTGCTGCTCGGCGGACGGCTGGGTGATCTGTACGGCAACCGCCGCTGGTTCCTGATCGGCCTGGTGGTGTTCACGGTCGCGTCGCTGGCCTGCGGCGTCGCGCAGACGCAGTGGGTGCTGGTGGTCGCGCGTGCGGTGCAGGGCCTCGGCGGCGCGGTCGTCACGGCCGTCGCACTGGCGCTGATCATGAATCTGTTCACGGCAAACGCCGACCGCGCGAAGGCCATGGGCGTATACGGCTTCATCTGCGCCGCCGGCGGCAGCCTGGGCGAGATTCTCGGCGGCGCGCTGACCGAATGGCTGAACTGGCACTGGATCTTCCTGATCAACCTGCCGATCGGCATTGCGGTGTATCTGTGCTGCCTGAAGCTGCTGCCGCGCGATGTCGCACCGGTCGTGCGTCAGCGCCTCGATGTGGCCGGTGCGGTCACGGTGACTGCCGGTCTGATGATCGCGGTGTACGCGATCATCGAGGGCAACGCTGCCGGCTGGGGTTCACCGCAGACCGTGGGGCTGCTGGTCGCGAGCGTGGTGCTGATCGTGGCGTTCCTGGTGATCGAATCGAAGGTGCGCGATCCGCTGATGCCGCTGCATCTGTTCAGGCTGCGCAATCTGGCGACGGCGAACGTGGTCGCAGTGCTGTGGTCCGCGGGCATGTTCGCGTGGTTCGTGATCTCGGCGTTGTACATGCAGCGCGTGCTCGGCTACACGCCACTGCAGGTCGGCCTCGGCTTCCTGCCGGCGGACGCGATCATGGCGGTGTTCTCGCTGGGCCTGTCCGCCCGGCTCGTGATCCGCTACGGCATCCGCGGCCCGACCTGGGTCGGCCTGGGCATCGCCGCGATCGGCCTCTTGCTGTTTGCGCGCGCAGCGCTGGACGGCAGCTACGTCGACAACGTGCTGCCCGGCATGCTGCTGATGGGGATCGGCGGCGGCATGGCGTTCAATCCGCTGCTGCTCGCGGCGATGAACGATGTCAGCGAAGACCTTTCGGGTCTTGCGTCCGGCATCGTCAACACCGCGTTCATGATGGGCGGCGCGCTCGGCCTCGCAGTGCTGGCCAGCCTGGCCGACACGCGCACGCGCGCTCTACAAGCCGCCGGGCATGAGCTGGTCAGCGCACTCAATGGCGGCTATCAGCTGGCGTTCCTGCTCGGTGCCGTAATGACGGCGCTGGGCGCGCTGCTCAGCGCGGTGCTGCTGCGTCCGCGTCCGCAGCCGGTCGACGCCACTGCGGTTCCAGTGCACTGAGTACCCCGGATGAAGTCCGGGATCGGTCCTGTCCGCTCCCTGCGCTGCCGCGGATTTCATCCGGGCTACGTCGACTGAGTAGCCCGGTTCCGCGTGGCGGAGCCGGGATGCCCGGCTGCCGCACAAGCTCCCGGCTTTGCCTGCGGCAAAACCGGGCTACCCGATGTAGAAGCGGTTACTGAACCGCTCGCCGATCGTGCTCGGCACGGATGCTCGCTTCGGCTTGCGCAACGGCCTCATCAAGGGACTGGCCGGCTGGTTCTATCGCCGGCAGTACGGTCCAGCTCAGTTGCTCGCCGATACCCATCGGAAAGCTGCCGTGACGATTCAGTGCCCAGGTGTTGTGGATGTAGACCGGCACGATGACCGCGCTCGGCGCTTTCTTCAGCAGGGTCTTGACGCCACCGGCCTGGAACGGCGCGATGTCGCCGGTCAGCGAGCGCGTGCCCTCGGGAAAGATCACTGCCGATCCGCGGGTGTCTTCGATCAGCTTGCCGAGCCTGCCGATCTCCTTGAGGGCCTGCCGGGCATCGTCGCGATCGATCAGCGCCGCGCCGCTGTGGCGCAGGTTGTACGAGACGCTGGGAATGCCGCGCGCGAGTTCGATCTTGGAGACGAACTTCGGCGCATGCCGGCGCAGATACCAGCTGATGCCGGCGATATCCAGCTTGTTCTGGTGATTGGCGACGAACACGATCGGCCGGTCGTGCGGCAATGCGCCGGCCTGGCTCGACGAGATGCGCGTGCCGAGGATCCACAGTGCGTGCACGAGGAAGAAGTTCAGCCAGGTCACACTGGTCTGGTGCGCGCGCGCACCGAACAGGTTGAACGCGAGAAACTGCACGACATGGAAGATGTTCAGCAGCATCAGCCACACGATCAGGAAGATCGGGGTAAGGATGTAGCCAAGCGCCTTCTTCATGAACTGATGCCGGGTGATGCGAGGGAATATCCCAGTATCGCCGATTCGGGTCCGTCGGGATTCACCCGACCCCGCTGAGCTTCCGGCTTAGCCGTGCGCACCATCGCCGGCAGCGCCATCGGTCAACCCGAACCGAAGCTGAACCCGACCGTCTGACTCCCGGCAACGACCGTTCATACCCCCGTTCAGAACACAGACAGGCGTGCTGCACTTAAATGGCGCCATACCCCTAGTGCAAACCCCGACAAATCCCAAGCCTGACCGTGTCCAACCGTACCACCACTTCGCAGCAGTTCCGCATTCAGGACATTCCTGAACTGCGACCGTTGCCGTGCGTGAAACCGGCCGAGCTGACGGATGCCGAGCGCAGCCGCCTGCGCGAGCACTATGCGCAGATGATCACGCGTTTTTCGTCGGCGGCGGAACAGCGCAGCGAGGATGCGCAGCTCGTGCACCGCCGCTTTGCCAAGATGATGACGGTCAATACCGACCATCAGCTGCGCGCCGCGTTGAGCATGCTGGCGCAGCGTCAGCAGCTGTCGGGCGCCGAAGTCGCGGTGATCGTTTCGGCCGCCGAATGCGGTGAAACCGCCGCTGCCCACGTGCAGACGCTGATCCGGAACCCCGAGTTGTTGCCGGATGTCGCAGTCAGTGCCGCGATTCGCAGCCATGTGCTGCACTCGAACAGTGCGCTTCTCGCCCCCCTGCGCGCGTCCCTCTAAACCCCTCTGCGCAGCGCTGTCACGCACCGGCATGCCGGCTCACGTATGCTCCACGCACCACGGGCAATAACGCCATGGTTCAACCGGGCGTATTCCGCACCGCCCGGCGCCCCTCCCAATCGCGGCTTCACGACCGCGGCCGCTGGCCGCCTGGATTGCCGCGCTGATGGTCAAAATCCTGTTGGCCGCGATGGTGTTCATCATCGTGCGCACGATGATGATGACGTACCGTTTTCGTTTTCAGGGCACGTCAAAACGCTGCGACCCGGTGGCTTGCCAGAGCTACATCCTCGCGATCTGGCACCAGAACCTGTTCGCCGGCATTCTTGCGCAAACCGGACGGCAACACGTCGTCATCGTCTCGCGCTCGCGTGACGGCGATCCGGTCACGTTCCTGTGCCATCGCCTGGGTCATCTGGTTTCGCGCGGCAGCTCGAAGAAGGGTGAGCGCGACAAGGGTGGCAAGCAGGCCAAGGACGAAATGATTGACGTGCTACGCAGCGGCGTGCCCGGCGCGATCACCGTCGATGGTCCGAGCGGGCCTGCCCACGTGGTGAAGCCCGGCATCATCGAAATGGCGCGTGCCACCGGCTTGCCGATCGTGCCGTATCTGCCGCTGCCGCGACGCTACTGGTCGCTGAAAAGCTGGGACAGATTTCGCGTACCGAAACCGTTTTCACGCATCGACATTCACTACGGCTCGCCGGTGCATGTGCCGCACGACACGCCGTTTGCAGCCTTTGCCGGCTTTCAGCAAACCATTGCCGATGCGCTGATCGACATCGAGCGCCGCCACGACGCCGTGGCGGCCTGAAGCCCTCGCTAGGGCAGCGGTCGATCACGCAGGAACGCGAAGAACTCGTCGTTCCACTGCAGCGGCCAGCGCAGGTGCAGCACGGAACCCGGAGACGCCAGCTGCAGTGGATTGCCGTCGTAGGCGCAGGCCGCGACGCAGGCATCGGTTTCACCCTGCAACGGATCGATGATCACCGAGCGCAGCTCCACCTGCGGCAGCGTCGTCGCCATGATGCCGCGGAACGCGACCGAGCCGCTCTGGCAGATACCGATGATGTCGCAGCTGTTGTGCACGGTCATGACCGGTCGCAGGTTGTTGCCGAACGGCAGCTGCGCGCAGGGATCGAAGCTGTCGACAAACGGATCCGGTGACGAATACACCGCCGACGCCGCGATGCCCGGCGTGTTGAGCGCGTAGAGAATCGACATCGCCGCGCCGTTGGACCAGCCCATCATGTACTTGCGTTTCGGATCGACGACACCGCGCGCTTCGACCTCGGCGATGTAGTGATCGATCGTTGCGACATCGACATTGATTTCCGGATCGTCGCGGTCGAAGTTGCGATACCAGTTGTCGAAGCCGAGCGCGTGATCGTCGGGGAACGGATAGAAGTGCTCCTTGTCGCGGCCCTCGACGACCAGCAGGTTGAAGCCCGGACGCGCCGGATCAGCGGTCAGATCCGCAGTGTTGATTCTGAATTCGAGACCGCCGAGCACGGTCTGGATGTCGCCGGGAAAGATCGAACCGCCAAGGAAGGTCACCAGCGGCAACGGGTTTTCCGCACTGGAGGCGGACGACTCGAACAGGCAGGCCAGCCGCGGTGTGCTGTCGGGGTCTGTCCATTCGATCTTCTCGCCGCCGCGCAGCGTGCACAGCTCGGCGAGGTAATACAGGCTCGCAGCCTGCCCCTGCACGGACGGCGCGGTCTCGCGCGGCGGATCGCCGTGGATGCCCAGACAGCCATCACCGGTGGCAGGCTGCGGCGCGACGACAGCGGTGCGACCGCCGGCGCTGCTGCCCCCCGAATCACTGCCACCGCATGCACTCAACATCAAGCTTGCGGCGAACACGCTTGCTGCACGGCTAAAGGCATGACGCATGGCTTTCTCCTCCTGCCCTGAAACGCTGGGGGCAGCATGCACCAGCGCCGCCAGGCTGGATAGCGCCGGCGGCGGCCCGTAAGATGCCCGCCCCTCACCGCACTCCCGCCAGAAGCCGCATGCAGCTTGCGCTTGCCCCGATGGAAGGCCTGGTCGACGACATCCTGCGCGATGTCCTGACCCGCGTGGGCGGCGTCGACTGGTGTGTCAGTGAATTCGTGCGGGTCACCGACGCCCTGCTGCCGAAGATCTGCTTCACCCGCCTCGCCCCTGAACTGGCGCTGGGCGCGAAGACGCCTGCGGGTACGCAGATGCGACTGCAACTGCTCGGCTCCGATCCCGCCTGCCTTGCCGACAACGCCGCGCGTGCGGTCGAGCTGGGCGCGCCGGTGATCGATCTGAACTTTGGCTGCCCGGCAAGGAAGGTCAACAACTCACGCGGCGGCGCGATCCTGCTGCGCGAGCCGGAGCTGCTGCATGCGATCGTCGGCGAAGTGCGCCGCACGCTGCCGGCTGCAATCCCGGTGACCGCAAAGATGCGTCTGGGTTTTGATCACACCGATCTCGCGCTTGAATGTGCACAGGCGCTGGACAGCGCCGGCGCGGCGCAGATCGTCGTCCATGCGCGGACCAAGACTGATGGCTACCGTCCGCCGGCGCACTGGGAATGGATTGCGCGAATCGACGATATCGTCGACGCGCCGGTGTACGCCAACGGCGAGATCTGGAGCGTCGAAGACTGGCAACGCTGCCGCGCGATCAGCGGCGTCGACAATTTCATGCTCGGCCGTGGCCTGATTGCGAGGCCCGATCTCGCCCGCATGATCCGCGCACACGCCGACAACACTGCGTACACACCGCTGAGCTGGGACGAGCTGCTGCCATCGCTGCAGTCGTTCTGGCTGCAGGTGCGCGCGAGGGCCGAGCCGCGCCACGCGCATGGCCGCCTGAAGCAGTGGCTTTCTTCGCTGGCGCTCAGCTACAGCGAAGGCGCGGAGCTGTTTGCGCGCCTGCGCCGCGAGAAGGATTGCGAGGTGCTGGATCGGGAGATTGGCATCGCCCCTATCCAACCTCTTTCTCCCTCTCCCCGCGAGCGGGGAGAGGGTTGGGGTGAGGGGCGTCTTCTAAGTCGCACTGCATGATCTCCACTAGGGCGACAGGTTGCGGCTGCATTTGATCGTCCCGGAATCGCAGCAAAGTTGCGTCTGCCTGCCCCTCACCCTAGCCCTCTCCCCGCAAGCGGGGAGAGGGAGAACAGCGCGGAAACGAAAAAAGCGCGCCGGAATCCGGCGCG
>CAZDPA010000025.1:0-33403 GCA_964507195.1 uncultured Salinisphaerales bacterium
ATCGGCTTTTCCTCGGAACCGACTGAGGTCAGCCGCCGAGCTTGAGGATGTAGTTCCAATGCTCTTCGCGCACCGGTGTCACCGAGAGGCGGGTGCCGGGTGCAAGCACGAGCAGGCCCGTCAGCTGCTTTTCGTGCGCACGTAGCGTGGCGAGCGTGACCGGCGTCTTGAGCTTGCGCTCGAACTTGACGTCGACCAGCAGCCAGCGCGGGTCTTCCTGGTTCGACTTCGGATCGTAGTGATCGGCCTTGGGGTCGAACTGGGTCGGATCCGGGTAGGCGTTGGACGCAATCGTCATCACGCCGACGACGCCGGGTTCGGCGCAGCTCGAGTGATAGAAGAAGGCCTTGTCGCCTTTCTTCATCTGATCGCGAAACATGTTGCGCACCTGGTAATTGCGCACGCCGTCCCATTTCTCGGTCTGTTTCGGGCGCGAAGCCAGATCGTCGATCGAGAAACAGTCAGGTTCCGATTTCATCAGCCAGTAGGCCATCTCAATCCTCTTTCGGTGACGATGCCGTCGAGGCGCTGATCCCAGGGATCGCGCGGCACGGACGGCAACTGTTGTAGCGACAGCGCCCAGCCCAGGCACAGCGGGCGCTGCGGCAGGCGACGGCTCAGCCTGCGATCATAAAATCCGCCGCCGGCACCGAGACGATAGCCGTGCGCATCAAAACCGACCACTGGTACCAGCATCAGATCCAGTGTAGCCAGCGTCTGGCGGATTGCGCGGCCCGCAGGCTCGGCGATGCCGTAACGATTGCGGCGTAGAGGCGTGCCCGGCTTGAGCGCTACGAGTTCCATCAAGCCGTCGCCAGTGATGCGCGGCACGAATACCTGTTTGTGCTGTGCCCATGCACGCTTGATCAGCACGTGTGTCGGCAACTCGCTGCCGGTCGACAGATACAGTGCAACGCGGCGCGCTTGCTGCCAGCAGCGCAGGCGACTCAGCACTTCGGCGGCGCGTCGTGCAGCGCGCTCGCGCTGAGGTGCTGAAACGGCAGCACGCCGCAGCCGCAGTTCGCGGCGCAGCGTGCGCTTCAATTCAAAGGTGTCTCCCGCCTGTGCCGTCATCCAGTCACTGACCTTGAGACTGTAGTCTCAAGTGGGCACCTCTCCATGCCATCGGGCTTCCCACTACGAGGTGGGCCTGCACGCCCGGCACGGATACAGTTCCCGGGGTTAGTAATTAGGCTCAAGGGTTCCAGACCAAACATCGGTTACCGCAGGAGACACGACGACAGAATACCACCAGCGGCGGCCCCCGCGCTGAACTATTCCAGCGACAGCGTCGAGTCGATGTCCAGCGACAGCTGGCGCAGGCGTTGCGCAGCTTGCGGGTTGGCAGCGGCTACGCCTTCGACGCCTTTGATTTCAAGCAGCTCGCGCGCAATGTTGAGTGCCGCCATCACAGCAATCTTCTCGGTGCCGAGCGCCTTGCCGCGGCGGCGGATGGTGGTCATGCGCTCATTCAGATAGTCGGCGGATTTGACCAGCGCTTCATGCTCGTCGGTTGGACAGACGACGCTGTATTCCTTGCCCATGATGCGGACCGTGACGCTCAGCGGCTCTTCGACGGATTTCTGAATGCTCACAGTTGTTGCTCCGATTCGAGCGAGCGCACGCGGTCCACGATGCCTTCAATCCGGCGGCGCAGTTCGGCATTGAGCGCGAGCAGGCGATCACGTTCCTGCAGCGCGCGCTTTTGTTCCAGCCGAGTTTGCCGGTACGCCGCCAGCAGGCGTTGGATGCGTTCCTCGAGCTGCTGGACTTCGATGTCGATCATGAGAGACCAGAATACAAAACCGCGGATGGGCAGTATACGACTCAGTCGTGCCGGCCTGAAATGGGCAATCCCAATGAATAAAGGGCGCCGGGAGTACCGGCGCCCTGACGGCGACTGTGTCGATGCGGCGGCTTACTGCAGCAGCAGGAACATCGCGCCCTGACCGCGACGGACGTGCAGCAGCAGCTGCCCCTTGTCCTTGGCCAGCTTGCGGAACTCTTCAACCGTCGCAACCGGCTTGCGGTTCACCGACAGGATGATGTCGCCCTGGCGCAGCCCGGAACGTGCAGCCGGTGAGCCCTGGGCGATGCCCTGGATCACGATGCCCTGGTCAACGCCGCTTTCGCTGGCACTGTCATCGACCGGCGCGAAGGTGGCACCAGCCAGACGCGGATGCAGTTCCTCGCCGGCGGCCGCGGCTTCATCGTCCTTGCCGATCGTGATCTTCAGCGTCTTCGGCTTGCCGTCGCGCAGGACCTTGAGCTCGACCTGCTCGCCGACGCGCATCAGGCCGACGATGTTGCGCAGCTGCGCAAAGGTCTCGATGGTCTTGCCATTGGCAGAGAGGATCAGGTCTTCGGCCATCACGCCCGCCTTGTCGGCGGGTGACTTCGGCAGCACGCGGGTCACGACGGCACCGTGGGCTTCCTTGAGTCCGAAGGCCTTGGCCAGTTCCGGAGTCAGATCCTGGCCGGTGACGCCGATGCGGCCGCGCTGGACTTCACCGTGTTCGATCAGCTGCGACATGATGCCCTTGGCAGTGCTGACCGGAATCGCGAAACCGATGCCGATGTTGCCGCCGGAACGCGAATAGATCATCGACGGTACGCCGACGAGGCGGCCATTCAGATCGACCAGTGCGCCGCCGGAGTTGCCTGGATTGATCGACGCGTCGGTCTGGATGAAATCGCCATAGCCGTTGCTGACGCCGGTGCGGCCCAGCGCGCTGACGATGCCGCTGGTGACGGTCTGGCGCAGATTGAACGGCGAGCCGATGGCGACCACAAAGTCACCGACCTGCAGGGCATCGGAATCGCCCATCGGGATCGCAACCAGATTGTCGGCCTCGACCTTGAGCACGGCGATATCGGTGTCGGCATCGCGGCCGACCAGCGTGGCGTCGAACTCGCGGTCGTCATTGAGACGGACCTTGAGCTTCGTCGCTTTCTCGACCACATGATTGTTGGTCAGGATGTAGCCCTTGGCGGCGTCGACGACGACGCCGGAGCCGACAGACTGGAATTCCCGTTCCTGCGGCTGTGGGTTGTCCGGCATGCCGAAGAAGCGGCGGAACATCGGATCATCCATCAGCGGATTCTGCTGCTGTTCGATCTCACCGGTGACGGCAATATTGACCACGCCCGGCATCACTATCTTGAGCATGGGCGCCAGCGACGGGATGCCCGACTGCGAAGATGAGCCCAGCGGAATGTCGGCATGCACGGCGGGCGGCGCACCGGAGAGCATGAACGCAGAGGCCAGTACCGACGCCGAGACTGCTATCGGCGCAAAGATTTTCACAGCAAATTCTTTGGACATCGTCTTCCTTCTCGAATCGGGCCTGCCGGTATGGCAGCGGCGCTAAGACAGCGAATGTGTGGGCGAGTTTCGTCGCGGGTTCGCGAACTATTGTGTGAGCAAATCCTGATCAGGCCAATGAATCGGCAATGAACTGGCCATGCCTGCTCAGCGCAGACGGATGCGTGGATTGAGACTGTAGCGGCCAATGATGCTTGCGCGATCGAGCACATGGCCGTCGAGGGCGATGCGCAGATCTGTCAGCGTGTAACGGTCGGGGACCGTGCAGCGCTCCAGGTCGGTTGCCAGCACTTCAAAGGTATAGCGATGCGCGCGGGCATCGTTCCAGGGCGGGCAGGGGCCGTCGTAGCCGGCATACGTGCCGGCCATATTGGCATCGCCGGCAAACCAGCCGGTGTAGTCATTGATGCCCTGGCGGCTGCCGTCGGGGCCGCGCAGGGCCTTTTTTCCGCCAGCGGTGACGCCGGACGAGCAGCTGCCTTCAGCGATCTCGGTCGCCGACAGGGGGATGTCGACCATCAGCCAATGCACAAACTCGGCGCGTGGCAGGTCGGCCGGGACTTCGCGACCGACCTGATTGACGTCATCGGGGCGAGTGGGGGCGTCGCTGTCGATGCAGGTCAGCACGAAACTGCGCGTACCGGCCGGCGCGCCTGACCACTGCAGGTGCGGATTGCGGTTGTCGGTGAGGCGGACATGGCTGCGCGGGGATTGCACTGCAAATGCGCAGCGGCCGGGAATGCGCCCGTTCGGGCGGAAGCTGGTGCTGGTCAGTTTCATGGCGTCGAGGGTCCGGATTGCAATGAAGGTTAATGCCAGCGCGCAAGAGCGCTGTCCTGCAACTCGCGACGCAGGCCGCCACCGAGGCGAGCCATGCCGCGCGATAGACGATCCGACAAGGACTTGCGTCGCTGGAACTGCAGTTCGATCAGTTCGGCGGAGTCGACTCGCTGCATCAGGAAATCGTCGCTGGTCTGGATGACGTCGACCAGGTTAAGCGCCAGGGCCTGAGAACCAAACCAGTGCTCGCCGGTGGCGACCCTGGTCAGATCGAGCTGCGGCCGGTGTTCGGCCACGAACTGCTTGAACAGTTCGTGGGTCTGGTCGAGCTCTTCGCGGAATTTCTCGCGGGCATCGTCGGTATTGGGGCCGAACAGGGTCAGGGTACGTTTGAACTCACCGGCCGTGTGCAACTCGTAGTCGACATCCAGCTTTTTCAGCAAACGATTGAAGTTGGGTAACTGCGCGATCACGCCGATGGAGCCAAGAATCGCAAACGGTGCAGCAATGATCTGATCGGCGACGCAAGCCATCATGTATCCGCCGCTGGCGGCCACCTTGTCGACCGATACCGTCAGGCGAATGCCGCGCGCCTTGATGCGGGCCAGTTGGGATGACGCGAGGCCATAGGCGTGCACCAGACCGCCCTCGCTTTCAAGGCGTACCAGCACTTCGTCCCCGGCCTCGGCGACCTGGAGGATGGCGCTGATTTCTTCACGCAGGGACTCGGTCGCGTGGGCATGCAGATCGCCCTTGAAGCTCATGACGAAGATGCGGGGTTGACGTGGGGCGACCGAGCCTTTTTGCTTGGCTTTGGCCTCCTTCTTGCGACGCTTTTGCAGACGCTTGCGCTCGGCATCCGTGCTGATCGATTCGCGGACGCCGTCGGCCAGACCTTCAAAGCGGGCGTTCAGGTCGCGCACATCCAGATGCTCGGGCGCGCGTATCGAGTTCAGCTGACGTACAGTGTTGATTAGCATAGTAATGATGAAAAGAACCACCAAAACAACTGTCGCCGATTTGGCAAGAAAGATCAGATAGCTGTCCAGAAAGCTGTTGAGCATGGCTGTGATGCAAAAATGTAAGGCGAACGGTATGATAGCCGGACGATATGGGTCAGCCGCCGACATAACGGGCTGCCTGTAGTAAAAAATTGTTCAGAATTAAGTGTTTGTTTTCTTGACCGTTAGGGATTTGACGAGGGCGTCTAAATGAAAGTTAGGGGATATGTTGTTGCCGCTGCTGTGATGGCGACCGTGCCGATGGTGGCGTCTGCGAATGACGTCTATCCGAAGTTCACGCTCTCAGGTGGCTATTCGCACGCATTTGCGGACAGCGATCGTCAGACTGACGATGGCATGGGTTTCTTCGTGGGCGCGGGCATTCCGATCACGCCTTACCTGAACATCGATTTCAGTGCCTTCCAGCACACCTACGATTTTGAAGTGGGTTCGGGCGACGTCGAGGAGAACGGTTACAAGGCCGACTTCCAGTTCGTCTACTCGCGCAACCAGCTGTTTGCGCCGTATGTCGGCGTGGGTGCCGGGTACTTGCGTTCGAAGGTTGATGGTTCCGGCAGCAACGGCGAATCGTTCTTCGACGCCGGCGTCGGCTTCAACAGCTATCCGTTCGGCACGACCGCCGTCGGCATCATGTCCGACCTGCGTTATCGCTGGATGGATGATGATGCGGTTGGCGAGAAGCTCGAAGACGTGATCCTCCGCGTCGGCCTCGTTGTGCCGTTCGGTTCGGCGGCGAGCAAGGCTGCTGCAGCTGCTGCTCCTGTTGCCAGCAAGCCAAGCACTGGCACGGACGTGAAGACCCTCGGCGCTGAGCGTCGCTTCTCCGACGTTCTGTTCGGCTTCGACCAGTCGACGCTGACGCCGACTGCGCAGAGCACGCTGGACAACGCCGCTTCGACGATCAACGAACTGGCCGAGCAGCATCCGTCGCTCAAGGTCAAGGTTGACGGCCACACCGACTGGGTCGGCACCGATGGCTACAACCAGGCGCTCGGCGAACGCCGCGCCAATGCCGTCAAGCAGTACCTGGAGCGTAAGGGTGTTGCGACGGATCGCATCGACACGACCTCTTACGGCGAGTCCAAGCCGGTCGCGACCAACGAGACCGATGAAGGCCGCGCTCTGAACCGTCGCGCTGAAGTCCGCACGACGGCTGAGAAAGAGTAAGTTGTAGTCAGTAGATCAAAACCCCGCTGCGCGAGCAGCGGGGTTTTTTTGTGGGTGTCAGGAAGTCACGACCAGATCCGTCACCCGCCGGGTTCGATGCGCAAGCGCTCGGCGTGTCGAACGCCTAAAGCGTTGGCGCAATGCGCTGGCCGGGCTGACGGCGTGCGGAACTGCGGTACTCGAGTGTCGCGGTCGACGCTTGTGGAGCAGGCATGGACGTCGCCGGTGGCTGCCAATGTTCGATGCTGCGCAGGCTCAGTTCGGCCAGTAGATCAATATGCAGATCGCCGGCATTGAGCGCAGGGACGTAGCGCAAGGCCTGACCTCCGGCCTGGCGGAAGTCCTTGCCGTAGCGTAGCGAGACTTCTTCCAGGGTTTCCAGGCAATCTGCCGAGAAGCCCGGGCAGATCACGTCGAGATTGCGCAGGCCCGAGCGCGCAAGTTCAAGCACGCGTTCCTCGGTATAGGGAGAGAGCCACTGTGCGCGACCGACCCGTGACTGGTAGCTGACGCTCCATTGCCCGGCGGGCAGATCAAGCGCTGCGGCCAGGCGTTTGGCGGTGTCCTCGCAGTAGTCGAAATACGGATCGCCCGCATCGCAGTATTGCTTGGGAATCGAGTGAAACGACATCAGCAGATGCTCGCCGCGCTCGCGTTCGGCCCAGTGCGTGTGCACCGACGCGGCAAGTGCCTGGATGTACCGATCGTCGGTGTGATAACCATGAACGCTGCGCAGCTCCGGAATCCAGCGCTGCATCTTGTAATGCGCCATCACCGCATCGAGCACGGCAGCCGTCGTTGTTGCCGAGTACTGCGGATACAGCGGCAGCACCAGGACTCCGCGCGCTCCGCGTGATTCCAGTTCCTGAAGAGCCTGCGCAATCGACGGATTGCCATAGGTCATGCCCAGGGCGACCGGCACCTGCGGGCCGAGGCGCTCCTGTAGCGCAGCGCATTGCCGACGGCCGATTGCCAGCAGCGGCGAGCCGTCCTTGGTCCAGATGCTCTGATAGGCGTGCTGCAGTCGTCGCGGGCGCAGGGGCAGGACAACGCCGTAGAGGATCGGCAGCCAGATCGCGCGCGGGATCTCGACGACCCGACGGTCGCTGAGAAACTCGCGCAGATAGCGGCGGATTGCTGATGCATTCGGCGCGTCTGGCGTGCCGAGATTGGCCAGCAGGACGCCGACGCGCCTCGTGGTCGGCATTGAGTCAACGGCAGTGTCGAATGCGGGCGTCTGGTTCATGGCCGCATTTTAGCGGGCAATGCCCGGCGCGTTGCGCCTCAAGCGGCGATTGGCGTCTGTCAGCGCCCCAGCGCTCTGCTCTTTCGACGCGCGAAGTAATCGTGGTACGCCGCCATCGCCTTGTTGCCGAGTATCAGCATGATCGGCAGGTTGACCGCGAGCATGAAGCCGAGGGCGACGGTGCTCATGGTGTCGAGCTCGGCGTCGGTGCGGATGATCCCCAGGCAGGTCACGACAACCACCGCGCACCAGCCCCAGCGATACGGCGCGATCCAGCGTGTCCCGAGCAGGTAGACGATGCCCTGTTCGCCGTAATAGCTCCAGGTGATGACCGTCGAGATCGCAAAGGCCCAGACCGCGAGCGTGATCAACCATTTGCCGAGACCGGGATGAGCGGAGTCAAAGGCCTTTGCCGTCAGGGTGGAGCCCGGATAGTCGGCAAAGATGCCGTCTTCAACGAGTTGTGGTGCAGTCATTGCCTGCTGCGGTCTCCAGCGGATGCTGCGGCCGTCGGCACTGGCCACGATGTTGCCGAATAACTTGATGCGCTGACCATCCGCTGCCTGGGTGACGACGAACACCTGATCGCCGACCAGCAGGTCGGGGCTGATGGTCGGTGCCAGCGTGATCGTGTCCGGGGCCCAGTGGCCTGCCGTTGATTCGACGAGTGCCGGCGGCTGTTCCCAGGCGATTGCGGCGCCGCGATTCCAGACGCCGCTGATCAGGATCACCAGCGCCGTCATCGTGCAGACGACGAGCGTGTCGATGAACGGCTCCAGACCCGCAACCACGCCTTCGGTCACCGGCTCCGGTGTCTTGACCGCGGAGTGGGCAATGGGTGCTGACCCCAGGCCCGATTCGGACGAGAACAGCGCGCGCTTCATCCCGAAGATGAATGCGGTACCCAGGCTTGCGCCGATGAAGGCCCCCTTGGCCTCCGCGGGTGCGAACGCGGACTCGAAGATCAGCGCGAAAATACCCGGCACCTGTTCGATATTCACTGCAAGCACGTAAAGACCCGCAATCACGTACAAGCCACACATCAGTGGCACCAGCACGCCGGCAATCTGGCCGATGCGCCGGATGCCGCCAAGGATGACGGCACCCACCAGCACGGCCATGATCAGACCGGAGATCCACGCAGGCACGCCGAAGTACGCGCGCGTGACCTCGGCCGCATTCCAGGCCTGAAACATGTTGCCGCCGGTGATCGCGAACAGAATCAGTGCAACCGCGAAGACGCCACCGAGGACGAGGCCGACGCCAGCGAGACGCGGAGAGAGTTCGGCAAGGCCCCGCTTGCAGACCCACATCGTGCCGCCGCGCGGATTCTCGGGATCGCTGGTGTCGCGATACAGCATCGACAAGGTGACTTCGGTCGTCTTCAGAGCCATGCCGACGAAGCCCACGACCCACATCCAGAACACCGCGCCCGGGCCGCCCAGCGCGACTGCGATTGCAACGCCGCCGATATTGCCGAGTCCTACGGTGGCGGACAGCGCCGCCGAAAGCGCCTGAAAATGCGATATCGCGCCCTGACCGTCGCCGGAGATGCCGGGGACCTTACCGCGCACGAGCTGCACGCCGTGCGTTAGCGAGCGGTATTGGCCGATCCCGCTCCACAGCGTGAACAGCAGGCCGACGCCAAGCAGGATCAACAGTGTCGGAACACCAAGCATGACGCTGTTGATGACATCGAACGCTGCCAGAAGTCCTTCCACGCGGGCCGCCCCTCGAAATGTTTGTGGTCAGTCCGCAGTATGCACAAGCGGCAAACAAAACCCCCGCAGGAAAGTTCCTCAGCTGCAACGCAGAAAGCCCGGTTTCCCGGGCCTTCTGTTGTCACTCATCGTCCAGCTTCGACCTTCAGGTGCGTTCGACGATCGCGGTGACGCCGAGACCGCCCGCGGCGCAGATCGAGATCAGACCACGACCGCCACCGTTCTGGTCGATGATCTTTGCCAGCGTGCTGATAATGCGGCCGCCGGTTGCTGCGAACGGATGGCCTGCAGCGAGGCTGCCGCCCTTGACGTTCATCTTCGAGCGGTCGATAGCGCCCAGCGGCTTGGCGAGACCCAGCCGGTCCTTGCAGAACACCGGATCTTCCCAGGCCTTGAGCGTGCACAGCACCTGCGCGGCGAAGGCTTCGTGGATCTCATAGAAGTCGAAATCCTGCAGTGTCAGGCCGGCGCGGGCGAGCATGCGCGGTACGGCGTAGGCCGGCGCCATCAACAGGCCCTCCCTGGTGCTGCCGGCGAAGTCGACGCCGGAGGTCTCGGCGTGGGTCAGGTAGGCCAGCGGCTTGAAGCCGTGTGCAGCGGCCCATTCTTCGCTGGCGAGCAGCACGGCGGACGCGCCGTCGGTCAAAGGGGTCGAGTTGCCCGCGGTGAGCGTGCCGTTACCTGACTTGCGATCAAACGCCGGGCCGAGCGAGGCGAGCTTTTCCAGCGAGATTTCCGGACGCAGGTTGTTGTCGCGCGTCAGGCCGGCGAACGGCACGATCAGGTCATCGTAGAAGCCGGCTTCGTAGGCGGCAGCAGCCTTCTGGTGCGATTCGTAAGCGAGCAGGTCCTGATCTTCGCGACGGATCTTCCATTCCTTGGCCATGACTTCGCAGTGCTGGCCCATGCTCATGCGTGTCCGCGGTTCGCCGTTGTTCGGCGTGGCCGGCGCGAGCATCGACGGACGGAACTTGGCGAGCGCCTTGAGGCGCTGGCCGGTGGTCTTGGCGCGATTGGCCTCGAGCAGGATCTTGCGCAGCTTGTCGTTGAGCGCGATCGGTGCATCCGAGGTCGTATCGACGCCGCCGGCCATGCCGGATTCGATCTGGCCGAGCGCGATCTTGTTGGCGACGTTGATCGCCGCCTGCAGGCCGGTGCCGCAGGCCATCTGCAGGTCATACGCAGCGGTGTCCGGCGACAGGCCAGACGAGATCACCGATTCGCGGCAGAGGTTGAAATCGCGCGAGTGCTTGAGCACCGCACCGGCAGCGACTTCGCCAAGGCGCTCGCCATGCAGCTGGTAGCGGTCAACCACGCCCTTGAACGCAGCGGTGAGCATGTCCTGGTTGGATTTGGTCGAGTAGGCAGTGTTGGAACGTGCGAACGGAATGCGCGCGCCGCCGAGAATGGCAACTTTGCGGCCCAGGGTTTTCATCGGGAATGCTCCTGACAGGAGGGGAAGGAAATTCGGTGAGCGGAATTATCGGATGGACCGCTCCGGGTGCCTATTGCCGCTGCGCCACTGGCCACGGACTCCCGAATCTCTAGGGATCTTCGTCGATCCCGTGGGTCGCAATCAGTTCGGTAAAAGCACTGCCATACAGCTCCAGCTTCTTGTCGCCCACCCCGGAAATCTGCGCAAACTCGGCCAGAGTCATGGGTTTGTGTTCGGCCATCGCGCGCAGGCTGGCGTCCGAGAAGATCACATAAGGAGGCACTTTGCGTTCGGTCGCAAGCTGTTGGCGCAGCGCGCGCAGGGCGCTGAACAGGCCGCCGACATCGGCCGCGGCGTTGGCCTGCTTGGCTGCGCTTCGCCGGCCCTTGGGTGCGGCCCGCTCGGTGGTGGCGCGCTGGACGCTGACCTGACGACCGCCCTTGAGCACTTCCAGGCTCAGGTCATTGAGGCGCAAGACCGGAAAGCCGTCCTGGGTTTCCGACAACAGGTTCCGGTGCAGCAGCGTGCGCACCAGCATGCGCCACTCATCCTGCGTGCGCTGCTTGCCGATGCCGTAGGTGGACAGGCTTTCGTGACCGTTGTTGCGGATTTTCTCGGTCTGCGCACCGCGCAGCAGGTCGATGATGTAGGCCGCGCCAAAGCGCTGGCCGCGCTGCGAGAGGCGGGCGATGCAGGACAGGAACTGCTGCGCTTCCAGCGTCCAGTTCTCCGTGATGCGCGGATCGCAGCAGTTGTCGCAGGCGCCGCAGGGTGGTTCAAAGGCTTCGCCGAAGTAGCGCAGCTGGACCGCGCGGCGACATTCGTTGGCTTCGGCGTAGTCGAGCACCTGGCGCAACTGCTGCTTTGCGAGTCGCTGCTCCTGCTCCAGCGCCTCGCCGGTTTCCGGGTGCAGCTTCTGCGCAATCAGGAATTCGGCAGTGCGGATGTCGCCTGGGCCAAAGTACAGTGTGCAGCGCGCGGGATCGCCATCGCGGCCGGCGCGACCGGCTTCCTGGTAATAGCCCTCGATCGTGCGCGGCAGGTCGTAGTGGACGACCCAGCGCACGTCTGGCTTGTTGATGCCCATGCCGAACGCAATGGTCGCGACGATGGCTTGGGCGTCGTCGCGGATGAAGCGATCCTGATGATCCTGGCGCGTCGCCCCATCGAGTCCGGCGTGATACGGCAGCGCGCTGATGCCGTCGGCCTGCAGTCGGTAGGCCACTTCCTCGACGCGCTTGCGCGACAGGCAGTAGATGATGCCGGCACCGCCGCTGCGGGCCTGCGCGAGCAGCTCGTCATAGCTGCGCTTGTCGCGGTAGCGCACCGCGTAGTGCAGGTTGGGCCGGTTGAAGCTGGCTACGTGCACCGTGGCTTCGAGCAGACCAAGCTGGGCGACGATGTCGTGGCGCACACGCTCGGTCGCGGTTGCCGTATATGCCCAGCACGGAATGTCTGGCAGGCGCGCCCGCACGCTGCCCATCTGCCGATACTCGGGGCGGAAGTCGTGGCCCCACTCGGAGACGCAATGGGCCTCGTCGACGACCAGCGCGGCAATGCCGACTGTATCCTGCAGGCGTTGCAGAAAGCCGTCGAGAAATTCCGGCTGCAGCAGACGCTCCGGTGCGAGATAGAGCAGGGTGATGCGGCCGTCGAGCAGCTCGCGCTGGCGGCGCATGCTCTCGGCGCCATCGAGCGTCGAGTTCAGGAAGGTCGCCGGAATCCCCATGTCCGCCAGTTGACGGACCTGATCCTGCATCAGTGCAATCAGCGGCGATATGACCAGGGTGACGCCGCGTCGCAACAGCGCCGGCAGCTGGAAGCACAGCGACTTGCCGCCGCCGGTCGGCATGATCGCGAGCAGGTCATCGCCGGCGAGCGCTGCGCGTACGACTTCTTCCTGACCCGGTCGGAAACGATCAAAGCCGAAGCGGTGCTTGAGCGTTTCGTAAAGCGGGTCGTTGAGCTGAGTGCTCATCGCGCGCTCATCAAAGAAAAGCCCCGGCGCCTGGCCGGGGCCGCATTGCCTCGACGCCTATCGGCCAACTCTATTCCTCTGCGTCCCATTCACAGAGCATGTGTTCCATGTAGTGAATGTGATGCGTGCCTTCCTGGAACACCGGGTCGGACATGATGCGGCGCTGCAGGGGAATATTGACCTGGATGCCTTCGATCACCATTTCCGCCAGCGCCTGGTTCATTCGCGAGATCGCCGAACGGCGGCTTGGGCCCCAGACGATGAGCTTGCCGATCATCGAATCGTAGTGCGGCGGTACGCGATAGCCGGCGTAGCAGTGCGAATCGAGACGCACGCCTGGGCCGCCCGGCGCGTGATACTTCTTGATCTCACCCGGTGACGGCGTGAAGTTGCGCGGATGCTCGGCATTGATGCGGCATTCGATCGCATGGCCGCGAAACTCGATGTCTTCCTGCTTGAGTGCCAGCGGATGGCCGTCGGCAATCGAGATCATCTCGCGGATCAGGTCGACACCGGTGACCATCTCGGTCACCGGATGTTCAACCTGGATGCGCGTGTTCATTTCAATGAAGTAGAACTGGCCATCTTCGTAGAGAAACTCGAAGGTGCCGGCGCCGCGATAGCCGATGCGGATGCAGGCGGCGACGCACAGCGCGCCGATCTCCGCGCGCTGCGCGGGGGAGATGCCAGGCGCAGGCGATTCCTCGACAACCTTCTGGTTGCGACGCTGCATCGAGCAGTCGCGCTCGCCGAGATGGATCGCGTTGCCCTGGCCGTCGGACAGCACCTGGAATTCGACGTGGCGCGGCAGCTCCAGGTACTTCTCCATGAACACGGAGGCGTCCTTGAACGCGTTGAGCGCCTCGGTGCGGGCGATGCTGATCTTGTTGAGCAGTTCGCCCTCGGTGCGCACGACCTGCATGCCGCGACCGCCGCCGCCGGAGACCGCCTTGATCAGTACCGGATAGCCGACCTTCGCAGCGATCGCCAGGCACTCGGCGTCGTCTTCCGGCAGCACGCCGTCGGAGCCGGGTACGCAGGGCACGCCAGCCGCAATCATTGCGGCCTTGGCATTGGTCTTCGAGCCCATCAGGCGGATGGTTTCCGGCTGCGGACCGATGAAGATGAAGCCGGACTTCTCGACGGATTCGGCGAAATCGGCGTTCTCGGACAGGAAGCCATAACCCGGATGAATCGCGTCGGCCTGGGTGATCTCGGCGGCAGAGATGATCGCGGCCATGTTCAGATAGCTGCGCCCGGCCTGCGGCGGACCGATGCACACGGCCTCGTCAGCGAGCTTGACGTGCTTCTGTTCGCGGTCCGCAGTCGAGTAGATCGCGACCGTCTTGATGCCCAGTTCGCGGCAGGAGCGCAGGATGCGCAGCGCGATTTCGCCGCGATTGGCAATGAGTATCTTCTTGATTTCTTTCATGGGGCTGCCCTGCTCGCGCGGTACCGGGAGGCGGTCAGGTCACTCACTCGATGACAAACATCGGCTGGTCGAACTCGACCGGCTTCTCGTTTTCGACCAGGATCTCGACGATGACGCCGGAGATTTCCGAGTCGATCTGATTGAGCATCTTCATTGCCTCGATGATGCACAGCGCCTGGCCGGCCTTGACTGTCTGGCCGACTTCGACGAAGGGCTTGGCTGCGGGCGATGGCGAGCGGTAGAAGGTGCCGACCATCGGTGCGCGGACGATCTTGCGATTGTCCGCGGCTGCCGCCGCAGGCGCTGCAGGCGCTGCGCTGGCCGCTGGAGCAGGGGCCGCCAAGGCTTGTGCCGGAGCGGGTGCGGCCACGTACTGGACCGGCGGCGCCAGGGTCTGGCGGGCGATGCGAACCGACTCTTCGCCTTCGCGCACTTCGAGTTCGGAAATACCGCTCTGTTCGACCAGCTCAATCAGGGTCTTGATCTTGCGCAGATCCATGGTGCCCTCCAGGGGCTTTACTGTGGTGTTGCGGAGAGACGCTCGTGCGCAGCTAGCAGGGCCAGGCGGTAGCCCAGCGGCCCGCAGCCGGCGATCACGCCAGCGGCAACATCGGATAGATAGGAGTGCCGGCGAAATTCTTCTCGCGCATGCACATTGGACAAATGGACTTCAATGAACGGGATCGCCACTGCCAGCAGGGCATCGCGCAGAGCGATGCTGGTATGGGTATAGGCGCCCGGGTTGATCAGGATGAAGCGGGTCTGGTCGCCGCGCGCCTGCTGCACGCGATCCACCAGCTCGCCCTCGTGATTGCTCTGGAAGCAGCGCAACTCGTGGCCGAGACCGGCGGCCTCCTCGCGCAGGGCGTGTTCAATGTCCGCCAGCGTCCGGTGACCGTAGACGCCGGGTTCGCGTGTGCCCAACAGATTCAGGTTGGGCCCATTGATGAGGAGCAGGGTGCTCAAGCGGGCAGTGCCGGATGGGGTTTTCCCCATTCTGCATGAAGCGGCGTAAAGAACACAAGATGGGCGCAATTGACAGCAGATCGCGACAACTTTATGTCAGATTTGTCTGATGCGATGCCTATGGGGCGAGATGGCTGGTAATCAGGGTTTCCAGCGACTCGGCGGTCAGACTGCCGAGCACCGTTTCGGCGATCTGGCCTTGAGGGTTCAGCAGCACGCTGTACGGCAGGGCGCCGCGCTGGTTGCCCAGCAGTTCCATCGCCGTGCTGGCACCGTTGAAGTCGGCACTGACGGGGTAGTTAATCCCGAAATGCTCGACCGCGGCAAGCACTGGGTCGCGTTCATCGAGCGCCGGACCGATCAGCTGCAGCCCGCGCGCGCCGTAGCGTTGCTGGGCATCGACCAGCAGCGGCAGCTCATCCATGCACGGTGCGCACCACGACGCCCAGAAATTGATCAACACCCATTTGCCCTGCAACGACGCCAGTGAATGCGCCTGACCATCAATGTCGGTAATGACGATATCCGGCGCGGCCTGACCCGTGATCACGTTGGGTCGGACCAGCCATTGGTAGGCAGCAAAGCCGCCCAGACCGGAAAGCAGGGCCAGCGACAGGGCAACGATCAGGCTACGCATGATTTGGAGATGAGGGGCATCGAGGGCAACGGATCGACCGGCGTGCCCGGCGGAAGTTCTTTGTTGAGCGGGACGCATTGTCGCGCAGATGCAGAGGCGCTGCTTGTCCCGACTGCGCTCGACACTGTCAAGGCCGGCATGCTTCACTGGTTTCTCAGATGCAGACGCCGACCGCTTCTGCAGCAACTGGATATCAGCGCTGAAACCTATGGATACGCCGCTCGCTTGAACCGCCATCCGTCACGTCGCCTCACCGGGGATCACGCCACTTGACGCTGATCCAGACGCTTTCGACCACCCTGCTGCTCGCTCTGTGCGCGTTGCTCGTGGTCAGCCTGTTCTGGCTGCGCGCGCGGCGTGCCGGCGCGGTGTCTGCGCGCACGATTGCCGAGCAGAAACAGCGCGAAGGGCAGGAGCGCGAGAAGATCGCTGCGCAGGAGCGTGCGCAGATCTTCCGTGATCTGCACGACGATATCGGCGTCAAGCTGCTGGCGTTGCTGCATACCGTCAACGATGTGCGCCACGCTGACCTCGTGCGCTCGATCATCTATGATCTGCGTGACATCGTGTCGCGTTCGCGGCGTCCGCCCGGGACACTGCTTGAAGTCCTGGCGCAGATCCGTGATGAAATGGAGGAGCGTCTCGAGGCCTTCGGAGTGACGCTGGAGTGGCGCCAGGGGTCGGAAGTGCCCGATGTGCCGATCGCAGCGCCAAGTGCGATGAATCTGTTCCGCTTCATGCGCGAAGCGGTAACCAATGCCATTCGCCATGGCCGCGCGCACGCCATCGTCGTGACGCTGGATTGCCAGAGCGACGTCTTCACGTTGCAGATTGCCAACGACGGTGGCGGATCCTGGCAGCCGAATCCCGGTGGCAGCGGCACCCTTGGCATGCAGGAACGCGCCGCGTCTCTGGGTGGCACCGTTCTGTGGATGGAAGAGACCGGCGGCGGCATCAAGGTGGTGCTGAGCCTGCCGCTGGCGGCCGTGGGCCAAATGTCCAAGGTCCTCGGTGCGGCAACAGGCCCATAATGACGGCATGAAGAAAATCGAGCGGGCATTGGTGGTGGAAGACGTCGCATCGGCAGCGGCGTGGCTTTCCGGCCTGCTACAGGATGTGTTTGCCTGCGAAATCTATGTTGCAGCGTCCGTGCGCGAAGGCCGCCGCAAGATGACGATGTACCAGCCGGATCTCGTGCTGGTCGATCTGGGGCTGCCGGATGGTTCCGGCATTGAGCTGCTGCGGTTCATTGCCCAGCACTATCCGGACTGTCTGCGCGTGGTCACGACAATCTATGCCGACGACGACCATCTGTTCGCCGCGCTGCGTGCCGGCGTGCAGGGCTATCTGCTCAAGGACGAGCCGGCAGCCAAGGTGCGGCGCGCGCTCAAGAACATCGCTGATGGCGAGCCGCCCCTGTCGTCGCTGGTGGCGCAGCGCATGCTGTCGGCCTTCGGCGCGCCGATGCACTCGGCCGAGTCCGGCGAAGAGTCGCTGTCGCCGCGTGAGCGGGAAGTGCTGACTCAGATTGCCAAGGGCATGCGTCTGCCTGAGGTTTCTGAATCGCTCGGCATCAGCCGCAATACGGCGGCCGGCTATATCAAGTCGGTCTATCGCAAGCTCGGTGTTTCTTCGCGCGCGGAAGCGGCGTTGAAGGCTGCGGATCTCGGGCTGATCTAAGCCGCGGGAAACTCCTCAGGGGTAAAGCTTTACCCCCGACTAAGATGTCGCCAACGCCTTGCCAGGAGTTGGTATGGACCCGTCCGACGATCTGTTTGTCACTGCCGAGCCACTGCCGCGGCGGGACACGCTGCGCTGCGCGATCAGCGCGCACTATCTCAGCGACGAAAGCCAGCTGATCAATCGCCTGCTGGCGATTGCCGAGATGACGCCGCCAACGGTCGATGGCGTTGTTGGCCGCGCGGCGGATTGGGTGTCGCGCGTGCGCCAACTGCGCGACGAGCAGTCGCCGCTGGACGCCTTCATGCAGCAATACGATCTGTCGTCGGAGGAAGGCGTGCTGCTGATGTGCCTGGCCGAAGCGCTGCTGCGCATACCCGACGACGATACCGCTGAGAAGCTGATCGCCGACAAGCTGGCAAACGCCAACTGGGAAGCGCATCTCGGCGAGAGCGACTCGCTGTTCGTCAATGCCTCGACCTGGGGACTGATGCTGACCGGGCGTATCGTCAAGCTCGCACCGGAAACCACCGGCAACTTCCGCAGCGCGATCAATCGCATGATCGGCAAGTCGACCGAGCCGGTGATCCGCCTGGCGATCCGGCAGGCGATGCGCATGATGGGTTCGCAGTTCGTCATGGGCCGCACGATCGGGGAAGCCCTGCGCAACGCGGCGTCGCGCGCGCAGCGCGGCTACCTGCATAGCTACGACATGCTCGGCGAAGCGGCGCTGACCGCCGCCGATGCCGAGCGCTATCTGGCTGCCTATCAGCAGGCGATCGCCGCGATCGGCGCGAGCGCGCAGGCGAACCGGGATGCTTCGGTATTCCTGCGGCCGGGCATCTCGGTCAAGCTGTCGGCGCTGCATCCGCGCTACGAGTTCGCCCAGCGCGCGCGGGTGCTGGCCGAACTGCCGGCCAGGCTCCTGCGTCTCGCGCAACTGGCGAAGGACCACAACATCGGGCTGACGGTCGATGCCGAGGAAGCCGACCGGCTGGAACTGTCCCTCGATGTGTTCGAGCTCGTGTTTCGCGACGACTCGCTTGGCTTGTGGGAAGGCATGGGTCTGGCGGTGCAGGCGTTCCAGAAGCGCGGACTGTTCGTGATCGACTGGCTGGAGGCGCTGGCGCGCAGCGTGGGCCGGCGCATCCCGGTGCGCCTGGTCAAAGGCGCGTACTGGGACAGCGAGATCAAGCGCGCTCAGGAGCAAGGGCTCGCCGGCTATCCGGTGTTCACACGCAAGGCCAACACGGATGTCGCCTATCTGGCCTGCGCACGTCGTCTGATCGCGGCGCGCGATGCGTTCTATCCGATGCTCGCGACACACAATGCGCACAGCATCGCAGCGGTGACGGCCTACGCCGGCGATGTGCAGATGATCGACGGCAGTAGCCAGATGCAGAGCGGCGGCTACGAGTTCCAGCGCCTGCACGGCATGGGCGAGGCTTTGTATCGCATCGTTGGCGAAGATCTGGCCGTGCCGTGTCGCGTCTACGCGCCGGTCGGATCGCACGAAGACCTGTTGCCGTATCTGGTTCGGCGCCTGCTTGAGAATGGGGCCAACACTTCCTTCGTCAATCGGATCTTCGACGATCAGGTTGCGCCGACCGAGCTGGTCGCTGATCCGATCGCCGCGGTCGCTGCGCTGGGCAGCAAATCCAATCCAGCTTTGCCGATGCCGGTCGATCTGTTCGGCGCGACGCGGCGCAACTCGATGGGCATCAATCTTGCCGACGAGCACGCCGTTGTCGAGTTGCAACGTAGCCTCGTGAATGCAACACCAGGTACGCGGGCCTCATCACTGCTGGCCGGTGAAGCGACTGAGAGCGGCAACGTTCATGCAGTGCGCTCGCCGGCGGATGATGGTCGGGTTATCGGCGAGTGGCTGAGCTGTCCGCTGACGCGTGTCGAAGCGGTCATTCGAGCCGCGCAGGATTTCCAGCCGCACTGGAATGCGCTGCATGTCGAACAGCGGGCTGCGATGCTGGAACGCGCCGCGGATCGCCTCGAGCAGCGCATGGACGATGCACTGCGGCTGCTGATCCTCGAAGCGGGCAAGACCATTCCGGATACGATTGCCGAAGTGCGCGAGGCGGTCGATTTTCTGCGCTATTACGCGCGGCTCGCACGCCAGCTGATGGCCAGTCCGGCGCAGCTACCGGGGCCGACCGGCGAGCACAACGAACTGCAGATGCATGGCAAGGGCGTGTTTGTCTGCATTTCGCCCTGGAATTTTCCGCTGGCGATTTTTGTCGGGCAGATTGCCGCAGCACTGGTGACCGGCAATACCGTGATCGCCAAACCGGCCGAGCAGACCAACCTGATCGCGGCCTATGCAGTTGGATTGCTGCACGAAGCTGGCGTGCCGCGCGAGGCGCTGCAGCTGACGCTCGGTGCGGGCGAGCTTGGTGCGGCCCTGACGGCGGATCCGCGCATCGCCGGCGTCGTTTTCACGGGATCAAGCGAGGTTGCGCAGATCATCAACCGCACACTGGCGGCGCGGCGCGGGCCGATCGCGACGCTGATCGCCGAGACCGGTGGCCAGAACGCGATGATCGTCGACTCTTCGGCCCTGCCCGAGCAGGTCGTGAAAGACGCGATCGCTTCAGCTTTTTTGTCCGCGGGCCAGCGCTGTTCGGCGCTGCGCGTGCTGTACGTGCAGGACGATATTGCCGACAAGACCATTGCGATGATCAAGGGTGCGATGAACGAGCTGCGTATCGGCGATCCGGCCTTGCTGGCGACGGATATCGGGCCGGTGATCGACGCCGAGGCGCAGGCGCGGCTGGAAGCGCATGTCACTGCGATCAGCGCCGAAGGCAGGCTGATTGCGCAATTGCCTCTGCCCGCACAGTGCCAGGAAGGGACCTACTTCGCGCCCTGTGCGATCGAGATCAAGCGCATGGATCAGCTGACATCCGAGCAGTTCGGGCCGATGCTGCATGTGATCCGCTATCGAGCCAGCGATCTGGATGCGGTGATCGCGGCGATCAACGCCAGTGGCTATGGCCTGACCCTGGGCGTGCATTCACGCATCGAGTCGACCTGGCGACGGGTGCAGGCACTCGCGCGAGTCGGTAATTGCTATATCAATCGCGGCATGACCGGCGCCGTCGTCGGCGTGCAGCCGTTCGGCGGTGAAGGTCTTTCGGGCACCGGCCCGAAAGCTGGCGGGCCGCACTATCTGCTGCGCTTCGTGACCGAACGCACGCTGACGGTCAATACCGCGGCGATGGGTGGCAATGCGCGCCTGCTGGCGCAGACCGCGTAGCTGTCAAACGCCTTCGGCGCGTGGCAGTTCCGGCAGGCTCAGCTGGCAGTCGAGCCGCAGGCCGCTGGCGGTGCTCGAGAAGCATGAGCGCAGCGTGCTGGCGCGAAGCGGTTTCAGCGGTGCGCTGTCGTTGTGGCCGGCGCTGTGGGTGGCTTGCGCGGCAGGCAGCATCAGCCATTGATTGTCGTTGCTGGTAAACCAGGCGCCACTGAGTATTCCGCCGACGAACAACGCAAGGACCTGCAGGCGTTTCAGCCGGGTCCGTCTCCTGAACTGCGATTCGTCGTAGATGCGCAACATGGCGGTGCCCCGGATGACAGGCTGTCAGTTGAACCCGGATCGGATCGGCAATCACGGCTTTCCGGATGAACGGAGAGCGGGCGCCGATGATCGTCGCAAGACGCCGATCGAAGCCCATCGTGATGGCGTGGGGCCGACGCTGCCCGCATAATTCCGCCTCCGGTCCCCGCGTGACCGGAGCTGCTGCGGTTGCGCTGCTACTCCCTTGCGCCGCAGTGATTACCTCCAGGATGCACCTCAATGTTGTTGCGCTCACCCCAGCTCCGCCAGGAATTCCGTGCCAATCTCAAACTGGCGCTGCCCATCATCGCGACCCAGATCACCTTCGTCGGCATGGGCACCGTCGATACCCTGGTCGCCGGCCGCTACGGCCCGGGCGCGCTGGCCGGGACCTCGGTAGGAACCAATGTGTGGTTTCTGATGTTCGTGATCTTCAGCGGCATCCTGATGGCCTGTTCGCCGATCATCGCGCAGCGTGTCGGCGCCGCCCGCGAGCCGGCTGAGACCGGCAGCTTCATCCGCGGCACCTTCGTGTTCGCGCTGGGGCTGGGCGTGCTGTGGTTTGTGATCATGCAGCTCGCGGTGACACCGATCCTGGCACTGATGAAATTGTCCGAGCCCGCGCAGTCGTATGCCGCGCAATACATGCGGGCGATCGCCTGGGCGGCGATTCCGGCCTGCCTGTGCTTCCTCGGTCGCAATGTTGCCGAAGGCCACGGCCTGCCGCGGGTGGCGCTGACGGCGGGCGTCGTCGGGTTCAGCATCAACGCGGTGCTGGCGGTGGGCATGACCTATGGCCGGTTCGGCTTCACCGAGATCGGCCCGGTCGGGTGTGCCTGGGCCACGGTTGTCGCTACGAGTGTGATGGTTGTGATCTATGTGCTCAGATACATCCGCGAGCCGCGCCTGCAGGCCCTGCAGGTGTTCCGCCGCGGCTGGCCGGCCTGGCATGGCGAAGGCTGGGAAGTGCTGCGTCTGGGGCTGCCGATCGCGGCGATCCTTGCCGCGGAATCCTGGATGTTCAATATCGGGGCGCTGCTGATGGCGCGCTTCGGCGCGCACGTCGTTGCCGCCCACCAGGTTGCGATCAATTTTGCGGCGCTGTCATTCATGGTGCCGCTGGCGATCGGCTACGCGACGACGGTGCGTGTCGGTCATGCCGTCGGCAGTGGTGATTACAGTGCGGTGCGCCTGCGTGGCCAGGCCGGCATGCTGCTCGGCATCTGCTATTCGATGCTGTCGGCGAGCGTCATGGCGTTGTTCCCTGCACTGATTGTGCTGGCCTACACCAATGAGGCAGACGTCTCGACGATCGCGATCCAGTTCCTCTATTTCGCGGCAGTGTTCCAGATCGTCGATTGCATCCAGGCCACTGCCAACGGCGCGCTGCGCGGCATCAAGGACACGCGCGTGCCGTTGCTGATCACGGTCGTCGCCTACTGGGTGATCGGCATGCCGTTCGCCATGTGGCTGGCGTTCTCGACCCGCCAGGGGCAATACGGTGTGTGGTGGGGGTTCATTGTCGCGCTGGCGATTGCCGCGCTGGGCCTGTCACTGCGCTTTCTGCGCAAGACCGCACGCGGACATTACCGACCTGTGACAACCACCTAACTCGCTGTTCTGTGCTTATGCCTTGATCGCGGGCATAAAGCGCGCATCCTGTGTGTCCCACCAAAAAATGACGGAGACAGACCATGAGCCTCAGACTCGGAGACATTGCCCCGGACTTTGAAACCGAAACGACGGAAGGGACGATCCAGTTCCATCAGTGGCTAGCCGATTCCTGGGGCGTGCTGTTCTCGCATCCCAAGGATTTCACGCCGGTGTGCACGACGGAGCTGGGTTACACCGCCAAGCTCAAGAGCGAGTTCGACAAGCGTGGCGTCAAGGTGATCGGCCTGTCGGTCGACGGCATCGAAGACCATCGCAAGTGGGCCAGGGACATCGAGGAGACGCAGGCCTGCACGGTGAACTTCCCGATGATTGCCGATCCGGACATGAAGGTCGCCAGGCTCTACGACATGATTCATCCGAATGCCTCGGATCGTTTCACCGTGCGCTCGGTGTTCGTCATCGATCCGAAGAAGAAGGTGCGCTTGACGATCACCTATCCGGCGAGCACCGGCCGCAACTTCGACGAGATCCTGCGCGTGATCGATTCGCTGCAGCTGACCGATGGTTACAAGGTCGCGACGCCGGTGAACTGGAAGCGCGGCGAGGACGTGATCATCGTGCCGTCGGTCAGCAACGACGATGCGAAGAAACTGTTTCCGCAGGGCTGGAACGAGATCAAGCCCTATCTGCGCGTCGTGAAGCAACCGGGCAGGTAAGGCTGCAAACGGGGCGCGGGCCGAAGTCCGCGCCCCCTGAATTTACTATCAGGGCATGACGCACTATCGCCCACACTCGCTGCATCTCCGTTTCAGGAAGGTCCGGGATGCGGCGTGATCTGAACATGAAGCTGTGCGTGACGGCTCTGCTGCTGGCCGGCTGTGGGGATTCCAGGCCGCAGGCAGGCGATTCGGGTAACGCCGGTGCGGCGAAGCTTGAAACGCATGTCAGCCTCGCGCCGTTTGCGCTCGGATTCAGCCGCGATGGCGAAACCTTCCTGCAGTCCGGCACCGGACCTGCGTTGCCGGTCGATATCGGTTCGCTGCCGAACCTGACCGACCTGGATGCGCTGACGAACCTGTCGAGCGCCGCCGATCTCAACGGCTTTGCCGACCTGTCGGCGCGCTATGGTTCGCTGGGTTTCGCCCTGGATCTGCGCGCGCAGGCGCAGATACCGCTGATCGCCTATGGGGCCTTCCTCGATGTGCCGATCCGCTGGTTTCACGCGACGACGGCTGAGCAGATCGGCGAGAACCGCTACCGGGTCGCCACTGATGATCCCCCCGGGCGCAGCTTCGAGGTCACGCTGGAGCCGCTGGCAAACGGCGCGATCGCGGTCGACGCGATCCTGAGCGACATGACCGGCGTGTCCGCCCTGGGCTGGACTTTCGACAAGGCGGCCGACGAGCGCTTCATCGGATTCGGCGAACGCTCCGATGCCGTCGATCAGACCGGCAAGCTGGTCGAGAACTGGGCCGAGGAAGGGCCGTTCTCCGCCGGCGCGCTGCGTCCGGCGACCGAGCCGCTGCTCGGCGAGTCGTGGCAGGGGCCGCCACCGATTGGCGGCACGAATTTTCCGATGCCCTGGCTGCTGTCGAGCAAGGGCTATGGTTTCCTGCTCGACGATTTTTCGTACAGCGCGTTCCGCCTCCATCGCGATACGCAGTGGAATGTCGAGACGCGCGCCGAGCGCATCCGCTTCGTCGTTTTCCCCGGGCCGACGCCTGCGCGCGTGCTGTCGCAGTTCGTTGCGCACAACGGTCGCCAGCCGCCGCCGGCCGACTGGTTCTTCGGACCCTGGTACCAACCGCTGGGCACAACAGAGTTCCGCCGGGACCTGATTCCCGGCTGGCGCGAGTGGGACGTTCCGGTCACGGTCGCACAGACCTATACGCACTATCTGCCCTGCGCCGCGCAATCCGGTCGCCGCGATGCGATTCGCGAGGAAACCGAGCTCTATCACCACAACGGCTACAAGGTCACGA
Organism: uncultured Salinisphaerales bacterium; assembly: GCA_964507195.1. GTDB lineage: Bacteria > Pseudomonadota > Gammaproteobacteria > Nevskiales > Nevskiaceae > Solimonas. The sequence continues at coordinate 24,557 of CAZDPA010000025.1, forward strand.
CCTATGTGAATTCCTTCGTCTGCCGCGATCATCCGGAAGGCGCTTACGAGGAGGGTGATGCGAATGGTTACTTCGTAAAGACCGCATTGGGCTCGACCTATCCGATTCCGTATCTCGCGTTCACGGATTCCTCCAGCGCAGTGATCGACTTCACCCACCCGGACGCCGGCGTGTGGTGGCAGGGCCTGATCACGCAGGCGCTCGACGATGGCTACGACGGCTGGATGGAAGATTTCGGCGAGTACGTGCCGCCGGATGCGGTGATGCACGACGGCCAGTCCGGATTGCAGTATCACAATCGCTACTGCACCGACTATCACCGCAGGAGTCACGAACTGACCTGGCCGCGCTATGGCAGCGACTTCGCGCAGTTCATCCGCTGCGGCAACATCGGCACCGCGCCGTATGCGCGCATCGTCTGGGGTGGCGATCCGAGCGAAGACAACTCATACGCCGATGGACTCGGCGCAGCGATCCATCAGGGCATCTCGATGGGCCTGTCCGGCATCGCCTACTGGGGCAGCGACATCGGCGGCTTCCATTCGCTGTTCACCGGCGGCAGGACCAGTGCCGACACATTGATCCGCTGGATCGAGTTCGGCGCCTTCTCCGGCATCATGCGCATGCAGGAAGACGGCTACGAACTGCCCGGGCAGGGCGAGCGCATCCACATCTGGGATGACGAGATCAAGCCGCTGTGGCGGCGCTATACCAAATTGCGCACGCAGCTGTTCCCGTACATCCGCGCAGCGGCGGACGAGTACCAGCGCAGCGGCATGCCGATCATGCGCCATCTGTCGCTGATGACGCCGGACGATCCACAGGCCTTCGGTGCCGCGGCGCAGACCCAATACTTTTTCGGACCTGACTTGCTCGTTGCGGCAGTGGTCGATGAAGGTGCAACGACGCGCACGCTCTATCTGCCGCAAGGCCAGTGGTGCGAGTTCTGGGCGCATGTACGGTACGACGAGGCCAGCGGTGCCTTTGTGCGGCGTGCCGGGCCGGGTGCGACCGCGGGCAGAAAGCAGCTCACGGTGAACGCACCGCTCGCGGAAATCCCGCTGTTCGTACGCGCCGGGTCTGCGATCCCGATGTTGCCAGCCGAAACCGACACGCTGGCGACGATCGGCAGCATGCCGGGTCTGGTCGATCTCGACGACGTGCGCGGACAGGGGCAGTCGCTGCGCTTTGGCAACAACTGTGAGTAACGGTCTTCGCTAAACTGACAACCACACGCAGGCATAGACGGGGATGGCGATGGACGTATTCACAATGGTGGTGGTCATCGTGGTGGTCACGATGGGTGCTCGGATTGCCGAGCGCTATTTCCGGCATCGTGGCGACAGCGGCAAATCCTGGAGCGAACGCGACGCGCGGATTGCCCAGCTCGAAGAGCGCGTGAAAGCGCTCGAAGCGGTGGTCAGCGACCACGGCTACAACCTCAAGCAGGAATTTCGCACGCTGGAGCGCGGCTGAGCGCGTGGGCGCCTTGGATGATTGAGCTCTCGAAGCACGCACGCGTCGTCGCCTTCACCGGCGCCGGCATGTCGGCCGAAAGCGGGGTGCCGACCTACCGCGGCCGCGGCGGCATCTGGGGGCAGTACGACTACCGCGAGTACGCCTGCGAGACGGCCTTTCAGCGCGATGCGGGCAAGGTCATGGATTTTCATGAGGTGCGGCGCCGACATGTACTGTCGTGCCAGCCGCATGCCGGGCATTTTCATCTTGCCAGCCTGCAGCAGGCGCACCCGTCCCTGTCGGTGATCACACAGAACATTGACGGCATGCTGCAGCGTGCGGGCGTTACCGTCGCTGCCGATCTGCATGGCAGCCTGTGGCGCCTGCGCTGTCCGCGGCATGGTGTTCGCGAGGACCATCAGTCGGGCGATTTCATCAGCCGAACCTGCGCGGACTGCGGCGCGCCGTTGCGGCCGGACATCACCTGGTTCGAAGACCCGATCAACGAAGCGGTGTTCGACCATGCGCGCGGACTGATCGAGACCTGCGATCTGTTCGTCTGCATCGGCACTTCGGCCGTGGTCTGGCCTGCTGCCGGCCTGATCCCGTTCCGCCGCCATCCACGGCCGCTGCTGGTCGAGATCAATCCGGAGGCCACCGGCGGTTCGGCGCTGTTCGATTTCTCCTGGCGCCGCCCGGCGTCCGAACTGGCAGAGATGCTCACGCTGTAGGTGGCTACAATAGCGCCCCCCGGCCCCCATCCAGCTATTGCGAGAGATCATGTCCGAACCGCTCAACCGGCGCTCCAAGACCATCACCCAGGGCGTTCAGCGTTCGCCCAACCGCGCGATGCTGCGCGCGGTCGGCTTTGGCGAAGGTGATTTCGAAAAGCCGATCGTTGGCGTGGCCAATGCGCATTCGACGATGAACCCCTGCAATGCCGGCATCCAGCCGCTGGCCGATCGCGCGGCACAGGCGATCAAGGCCGCGGGCGCGATGCCGCAGACCTTCGGCATCCCGACCGTCACGGACGGTATCTCGATGGGCACCGAGGGCATGAAATACTCGCTGGTGTCGCGCGAGGTCATTGCCGACAGCATCGAAACCGCCGTGACCTCGCAGTGCATGGACGGCGTGCTCGTCGTCGGTGGCTGCGACAAGAACATGCCGGGCGCGATGATCGGCATGCTGCGCATGAACCTGCCGGGCATCTTCGTCTATGCCGGCACGATCAAGCCCGGCAACTGGAAGGGCGTGCCACTGACGATCGTGTCCGCATTCGAGGCGGTCGGTTCGTTCCAGGCCGGCAAGATGTCGCAGGAAGACTTCGAGGGTGTCGAGAAGAACGCATGCCCGTCGGTTGGCGCCTGCGGCGGCATGTACACCGCGAACACGATGTCTTCGGCCTTCGAGGCCCTCGGCATGTCGCTGATGGGTTCTTCGCAGATGGCCTCGCCCGATCCGGAGAAGGCCGATTCCGCCGCCGATTCGGCGCGCGTGCTGGTCGAGGCGATCCGCCGCGACCTCAAGCCGCGTGACATCGTCACGCGCAAGGCGATCGAGAACGCGATGGCGCTGATCATGGCCACCGGCGGCTCGACCAATGGCGTGCTGCACTTCCTCGCGATCGCGCACGCGGCAGAGGTGCCATTCACGCTCGACGATATCGAAGCGATTCGCCTGCGCACGCCAGTGTTGTGCGATCTCAAGCCGTCGGGCAAGTACGTCGCTGTGGACTTCCACAAGGCCGGCGGCGTGCCGCAGGTGCTGAAGATGCTGCTGGTCAAGGGTCTGCTGCATGGCGACGTGCTGACGATCACCGGCGAGACGATGGCCGAGGCGCTGAAAAATGTGCCCGATGCGCCGCGTGCCGATCAGGACGTGATCCGTACGTTCGACCAGCCGATGTATGCGCAGGGTCACCTGGCCGTGCTCAAGGGCAATCTCTCGCCGGAAGGCGCAGTCGCCAAGATCACCGGCCTCAAGAACCCGGCCATCACCGGCCCGGCGCGGGTGTTCAATTCCGAGCCCGAGTGCATGGAGGCGATCATGGCCGGCAAGATCAAGGCCGGCGACGTCGTCGTGATCCGCTACATCGGTCCCAAGGGTGGGCCGGGCATGCCGGAAATGCTTGCGCCAACCGCTGCCCTGGTTGGGCAGGGCCTCGGCGAGAGCGTCGGTCTGATCACTGATGGCCGTTTCTCCGGCGGCACCTGGGGCATGGTCGTTGGTCATGTGTCGCCCGAGGCTTTCGTCGGCGGCACCATTGCCCTGATCGAGGAAGGCGACAGCATCACGATCGATGCCCACAAGCAGTTGATCCAGCTGAATGTCGACGATGCCGAACTGGCACGGCGCCGCAGTCAATGGAAACAGCCGCCACCGCGCTACACTCGGGGGGTGCTGGCCAAGTTCTCGAAGCTGGTCAGCAGCGCGTCGAAGGGGGCAGTCACCGACTGACCCCAATGAGCCACGGGGGGCCGTGATGGCTGAGGCGGGGGTTGCAGCAATGCGGGGTGCGACGAGCGGAGGTTGTCATCGCCTGACTCGGCGGATGGAGCCGAGCGGATGACGACCCGAATATGTCGCCGCTGCGGTGAGGGCGAGGTTCAGCGCGAGCATCGTCCGCAATGGATGAAAACGCTGGCCCATGTCGTGCCGGTGCGCCCACAGGCCTGTGTCAACTGCGATGCGCGCAGCTGGACGCTGCTGCAACCTGGCGATGGCATCCTGCCGTGGCTGTCGAGCGCAGCGATCTGGTCGCTGGTGATTGGCGCTGTCTGGTTGGTCGTGCAGGTGCCGGGTGCGAGCGACACGGTGACGCCGTCGGCGACCGCTCGGCCGGTAGTCACGGAGGCGGCCGAACCGACGTCCTTGCCAACACTGCTGCCGACCCTGGCACCGACGGTCGAGCCCACTGCGGAGCCGACAGCAGAGGCTACGCCGACTGCAATGCCCACGACGGCACCGACACCTGTTCCGAAGCCCACCGGCACGCCCAAGGCAATGTCGGCGAAGGCGGCTGCTGGCACTATCCGTTTGCGCAGCATGGATGTCGCGGTCAAGGACGACGTGATCGAAGTCGTGATCGATTCCGATGCCGAAGATCTCAAGTACACGCTGAGCAAGAGCAGCAGAGCCAAAGGCTATGTGCTCGATCTGCCCGGCCAATGGATCTTGCCGCGCGGCATGAAGATGACGCGCGATTTCGACACGACCAATGTCGCGCAGCTGCGCATGGGACTGCACGACGACTACTTCCGCATGGTGTTCAGCCTGCGCGACGGGAAGGTCGGACCGCCGACGGTTGAGCGTCAGGGCGGGCGTCTGCGGATCGTCGCGAAGTAGTAAGGCGTCGGTCAGCCTGGCAGCGCAAAGAACTGTCGGGCCGCAGCCGAGGTGGCAGCGGCAATATGTGCTTCGCTGGTGTTGCGCGCGCTGGCCAGTGCACGGATCACCCAGGGCAGCGTGCAGGGTTCGTTGCGCCGGCTCGCTGCCTTCGGTGCCGTGCGCGGCAGTAGGTAGGGAGAATCGGTTTCGACCATCAGGCGCTGATCCGGAATCACGTGCACGGCGTCGATCAGATGTGCGCCGCGCCGCTCGTCGCAGATCCAGCCGGTGATGCCGATGTGGCAATCCAGTGCGAGATAGTCTTCCAGTGCCGCGTGCGTGTCGGTGAAGCAGTGCACGACGACCGCACCGAGCTGTGGTCGATGCTCGCGCAACATCGCGTGGAAGTCTTCATGGGCATCGCGCTGATGCAGGAACAGCGGCTTGCCGGTGTCGATGGCGATGGCCATCTGTGCGGCAAAGGCACGGCGCTGATCTTCGCGCGGCGACAGGTCGCGAAAGTAATCGAGCCCGCATTCACCGAGTGACACCACTTCCGGCAGGTTCGCGTGTTCGCGGATCTGCGCGTCCAGTGCAGCGGTCCACTGGTTTGCATGGTGCGGATGCAGGCCGGCGCTGGCATAGAGCTGGCCACGGTGCGCGCGCGCCAGCATCAGCGCGCGCCGATTGCTTTCGGCGCAGCTGCCGGTGACGACGATCTGCGCAACGCCGGCTGCACGGGCGCGGTCGAGTACGGCCGGCAGGTCGGCATCAAAGCTGTCGTGCGCAAGGTTGGCGCCGATGTCGATCAGCGGATGCGGAGTCATCGATGTGAGTGCTGCTCAGGGTTGTGCGTTGCTGTTGCTGCCGAAGCATTCATGCCGCCAGATCACGCGCTGCTCGACCGTCGGTGTCTGGCCGGGCGGCGGAGTCACCTCGAGCATGTAGATCATCTTGAAGCTGATCAGTCGCCGGTTTGCATCCGCGACGTGGTACTTGTCCTTGTTCCACTCGCGGCACAGGTATTTGCCGTAGTACATGCGCTGCGGGCTCTGCGGGATATCGATCACGCGACCGCGATAGGTCAGCCAGCGGATGCCGCCCTGTTCCTGCGACGACAGTCTGGGCTTGTCCAGGCTGGGTGCTCCACGCTCCGGATGCAGAACATCGATTTCGCTGCCGTCGCCGAGCTTGCCGGGAATCACCAGCCAGCCGTCTTCCTTGAGCGGGAAGGGAGCAAACATGTTCCATAGCTGATCAATGCGCATCACCCGGAAGATCGGCGTCAGCGCGGCGTAGCTCTTCTGTGGTGGCATGCCGACCGTATGCAGGTTCCACAGAAACACCAGGCCGACCATCACCGCGACCAGGTAGTGCCAGACTTTGCCGAGTTCCCAGGTGACGGTCTGGCGCGGTAGCAGCAGGGCACTGAGCGTGCCGAAGGCGCCGCGCCGATGGGCGACGAAGTCGTATGCGAGGTTGCCTGGGCGCACGAACACCGGCTTGCTCAGCAGCGGCCACAGCCAGCCGAACAGCGGCGAATGCTTGACCAGGATCGTGAAGGCCGGCCATTTCAGATAGGCCTGCTCGTCGCCATCAATGACGACCCACGAGAAGTTGGCGTCCATCAGCGTACGCGCGCGCGGCGTGTCCTGTGCCGGCGCGATCGGCGTACGTGGCAGGATCAGGAACTGCTGGAACAGCTGGACACTCTTGATGCAGAAGCCGCAGTCGCGGTCGTAGTAGATCTTCGGCGGCGTCGGATGCTTCTGTGCGTGGCGTTTCGCCAGCGCGTCCCAGATCCAGCCGCCCCAGAACACGGTGAGCGACGACAGGCTGACGTACGGGAAGTGGCCCAGCTCCAGGCACAGCAGGAAGCCGACATGCATCAGCATGAAGCACAGCATCAGCACCAGCCGCACCGGGCGCAGGAAGAACGGCGTGAAGATCAGGATCGGCCCGATCAGTTCCAGCCAGAACACATAGAAGCTCAGCAGCTTGGTCAGCGGCAGGAATTCGTTGAGCAGCTTGCCCAGCGGCAGCACATGGCGGTCGAGTGACAGCGCGTAGTAGACGCCGGTGTAGTCCGGAACCCACTCGGGGCCGGTCTTGAGCAAGGCGCTGAAGAAGTAGACCGACATCACCTGGATCAGCAGACCGAGCGCTGCCCACGACACGTGCAGGTTCTGTTCCGGCGGCGGGTTCTGCGCCATCGCCGCGTCCACCGAGAAGCGCGCACCGACCGGCAGGAACATTGCCCAGAACAGCAGGCAGCAGATCAGGATGTCGCCGCCGATGACCGTCATCGGATTCCGATTGAGCAGCGATGCCCACAGCAGGAAGGTCAGTACCGTCGCCAGGCGCGTACGCCAGCCCAGTGCAAACATCAGCGCCAGCACCGACTGCACCAGCAGCATCACGGTGACGAACCAGGTCTGGCCCCCGATCAGGTACAGCGACAGGCGTTGCGCGTATTCGTTTTCGATCAGCCAGGCCCGCGGCATGACGCCGAAGTCCGACCAGAATGCGGTGACATCGCAGAACGCCGTCAGCAGGTTGCAGAAGATGACGCTGCCGAGGGCAAAACGGAACAGCGCGAGGGTGCGCAGATCAATGCCGACAACTTCACTGAGTCGCGGAAAACGTTTGATCAGATCCATGATGCGTTTGGCTGAACGAGTGGAAACGGATGTGGAGCCCGCAAATGATAAGGGGAGCCGATGGGCTCCCCTTATACCTAAACATCAAGGCCGGGTCTTACTCGGCGATGAGGTCGCCCATCTGGCCGCTGCCACCGTCGAGGGCGCGCTGCTTCATGATGGCTTCCATGGCGTCATCGCCGAACTCGCCGCGGTGCCCGCTCTCGGTAAAGCCGCCGAGCAGACCACCGGTGCCACCACCCGTCGAGCCACCGGTGCTGCCGCCGGTCGAGCCACCGGTGCTGCCGCCCGTTGAACCGCCAGTGCTGCCGCCCGTTGAACCGCCAGTGGTGCCACCGGTTGAACCGCCGGTGCTGCCACCGGTCGAGCCGCCAGCAGTGGTGCCACCCGAATCGGAATCATCGCTGTCGGAGACTTCAACGGCGACAAAGCCCAGACCGACAACGCCAGCTGCAAGCAGGCCCCAATCAGCGACCGTCCACACTGCTGCGCCTGCTGCCTGGTTCAGGCGCAGGGTCTGCGCGAACTTGACGCCATTGACCGCGGCAGACGAAAAACCACTGCTGTCGAATTCCACGCCCATGATCGCCGGCGCGGCATATTCGGTGTAACGCGAGTCGTGGTCCAGGCGCAGGCCATAGAAGAACGACTCGACCGGCTGCTGCGAGCCGCCGAACTTGAAGTTGACGTATGCGCGAGCCTCGGGTTGCCGATCTTCCGGTGCAGCAGCCAAAGCAATTGCGCTCAAGCCGAGCAGAGCAGCACCTGAAGCAAGCGCCGTGACCATGTTTCGCATTGTGTTCCCCTTCAGAGTGTCAAGAATGCCGCAGATGACAAAATTATCTGTGACCGGACTATAGGGGGGCTGGCGTGACCTAGCAAGCGATGGAATGGGTGACCCTACAAATCCGGCACAATCACGGCTGAGCCGCTGTCAGAATTCGCCCGACCTGTGATTGTGCCGTGATTGAATTGCCCGTCCCGTCCGCTACCCGTGAGCTATTGATCCCCGGTCCCGCCGGACCCATCGACGCGCTCCTCGGTGCCCCCGCATCGGCCCTGAAAAATCCCGCATTTGCAGTGATTTGCCATCCGCATCCGCTGTTTGGCGGGGCGATGAACAATAAAGTCGCCTACCAGCTTGCTGCGAGCGCGCAAAAGGCCGGGCTGTACGCCTTGCGTTTCAATTTCCGCGGGGTCGGCCGCAGTGCCGGCCAGCACGATCAGGGGCTCGGCGAGACCGGTGATACCGAGTTCCTCGTCGACTGGATGCGTCAGCAGTTGCCCGCGCAGTTTGCCGACGCGCGCGTCGTCCTGATGGGCTTCTCATTCGGGGCCTGGGTCAGCGTCCGGGCGGCGGCAAAAGTCCGCCCGGTCGCCCAGGTCAGCATTGCCCCGC
>CAZDPA010000026.1:0-524 GCA_964507195.1 uncultured Salinisphaerales bacterium
CATGCGGCGCTCGAACTCGGCGGCGTCCTGCGGGAATGCCTGGGCGTAGGCCTTGAAGCGCGCGTTCCAGTCGGCCTCGCGCTTGGCGCCGGCGCTGCGCGCATCCCAGGCCGACTGCACGGCGGCCGGAATCTCGAACGGTGCCGCAGTCCAGCCGAGCTGTTCGCGCACCAGCTTGATCTCGGCATCGCCGAGCGGCGCGCCGTGGCACTTTTCCTTGCCCTGCAGGTTCGGCGAGCCGAAGCCGATGATGGTCTTGCAGCAGATCAGCGTCGGCTTGTCGCTGGAGGCGCGCGCAGTCTCGATCGCTTTCCTGATCTCGTTCGGGTTGTGACCGTCGACGTTGCGGATCACCTGCCAGCCGTAGGCTTCGAAGCGCGCCGGCGTGTCGTCGCGGAACCAGCCCTCGACCTCGCCGTCGATCGAGATGTTGTTGTCGTCGTAGAGCGCGACGAGCTTGTTCAGGCCGAGCGTACCGGCGAGCGAGCTGGCCTCGTGCGAGATGCCTTCCATCAGGCAGCCAT
>CAZDPA010000026.1:534-5328 GCA_964507195.1 uncultured Salinisphaerales bacterium
GACAAACACGTAGGTGTGATGGTCGACGATGGTATGACCGGCCTGGTTGAAGCGCGCAGCGAGCACGCGCTCGGCCATCGCCATGCCGACCGCATTCGCCAAGCCCTGACCCAGCGGGCCGGTCGTCGTTTCGACGCCGGGCGTCAGGCCATGTTCCGGATGACCCGGCGTTTTCGAGTGCAGCTGGCGGAAGTTCTTCAGCTCATCCAGCGGCAGGTCGTAGCCGGCCAGATGCAGCAGCGAATACAGCAGCATCGAACCATGACCATTCGAGACGACGAAACGGTCGCGGTTGACCCAGGCCGGATTGGCCGGATTGTGGGAGAGGAAATCGTTCCACAACACTTCGGCGATGTCCGCCATGCCCATCGGCATGCCCGGATGACCCGAATTGGCCTTCTGTACGGCGTCCATCGCGAGGACACGGATGGCGTTGGCCAGCTCGAAACGGGTCGGCATGAGGCTTTCCGGCAAGGGAGTGGGTACTGATTGGGGCGCGTATTGTCCGGGTTTGCGCCATGCGGGGCAACACTTTCACCGCACTACGCCGAACGCATCAGACGCCGGTCCCGCGCTTGTTCAGCAGCGCCGCAGACCGCGCAGCTCAGTGCACCCGTCTTGCGACCTTCAGCCAGAGGATTTCGATCTCAGGGTAGTACGGGCTCGGCCCGTACTGCAGGCGCAGCAACTGCCCGGTCCCTGGGTGCAGCCAGCGCGTGCGCTGCTGCGGCTTCCTGTGCGGTGGGAACAGGATGGTTTCGTCAACCCGCAAAGCATCGCCGAGAAAGCCTGGTGTCGCCAGCGCTTCGACCGTGCACTTCAGGCTTTCAGTGAGCTCGGGAAAATACTCGCGCTCCCCTTCCAGGCGGTTGTAGCGCAGTGTCGGCATCGCGAGGTGGACACGACCGCGGCCGCAATCCAGGCGCCTGTAGTCCAGTACGAGGCCAGCATCAATGCTCTCGGCGATATTCATCTCCGGCAGGCCGCGCGTGTAGAGCACGCGGGCATCGTCGACAATCACGGTGAGACCCTTGGTGCCGTACCAGGTTTCGAGCGAACCAGGTCCGACCATGCCAAGCAGCACCAGCGCATCGAACTTCGTCCCGGCCTGCACGTAAGCGTTGGCGAACGGCATCGTTGCCAGATTGGCGATCGCGTTGCCGGTTTGCGACGGCGGTTCATCGCCGAAAATCGGGCTGTCGGAAACCGCCGAGATCGTGCCGCAGCCGGCCAGCAGACCACTGACCGTCAGCACCAGTGCGATCCATGCTGCAGCGCGGCTGCGCCTAGTCCTCATAGCGCTGTCTCGCGTTGTAGCCGCCGACGATGCCGTACAGCGAACGTCCGTCCTGCACCTTCTGGCCGCCATCGCGAGTCAGGAAGCGGTACGCAAAGTTGGCCGCTCCGCGCGCCGCATCCGGGAAGATTTCCGACAACGGGATATTCAGGTAGATCCCCTTGTCGAATGAGCCTTCGCCGAACTCCTCAGACGAGACATCGGTCTTGGTCGCAAACGCACCAATCACCAGCCCGTTGCGGAATTCACGCGAGACATCCAGCGTCGCGCCCACATCCTTGGCCAGATATCGACCCGCGCTGGCCTTGATCCGCAAGCCTTGGAAAGGCGTGTCGTAGTAGACGGTGAAATGCCCGGTGGCGACGCCGTAGTCGAGGAACTCGAAACGCTGGTCGTAATCGCGCTTGCGTACGTAGTTGAGGTTCAGGCTGTAGGCGAGCCGGCTCGACAGCGGTCGATACAGGATTTCGCTGCCGACACCGCCATACATCGATTCAAAGATGCCGGCCGAAACGCGCCCGAACAGATCCTTGCCCAGCGGGAAGACGTAATTCGCTTCCAGCGTATCGAGATAGGGATTGCTGCCGGACGACTGGTACAGCGCGAGGTCGCTGCGCACCTCAGGCAGATCACTCGAGTCCCGGTAGGTGACCGTATCCAGATTGCCCGCCAGTTTCACGCCCAGTGAACCAGTAACGCTCAGGCCACGAGCGATCTGCAGGCTCGCGTAGGGTTTCAGGTTGATGTCACCCAGAACAAATCCATCGATGCCGCCAATGTTCAGCCGCAGGCCGGGCGACACGCCCCAAGCCCAGGTCGGATACTCAAGCAGATCCGGATAGGTCGCCTGAAGCCGCGGAACTGACGCCCGCGAAGCCAACTGCACATTGGCCCTGAGCTCATCCAGCGAGACCTGCTCACGCGCTTCGCCATCCAGCACATCACGATCGGCCGTGAGACTGAGCGCCTCCATCCCGGCAGCCACTTCGATCACTTCGAGCCGCTTGGCGTCCTCAGGCATGTACGCGAGGCTGGCGCGTCCCGCGGTGCGCAGCACATCAAGACTCTGGTCGCTGAGGCCGTTGGTCTCCCAGAGACTCAGCGTACCGGTCCCAGCGTCATAGTTCGCAGCATGTGGCGCAATGCTGTAGCTCCGCAGGTGCTTGAACCACTGTGCCGCACCTTCGGCAGTGTCGGCCTTCGGCCCCTTGGGCTGATATGCGGGAATCAACAGGTGACTGGCACCCCTGGGCTGGAAGCGCTCCGATGGAGAACGATCATTGCCCATCTGCGGGGCAAGTCCGATCTGACCGATCACGGTATCCCCGCGAACAAACGCCAGACTCGCAAACCAGCTGCCGGGCAAACGGTAGCGCATGCCGACATTGACGCGGGATTTGACCTCAATCGGCTCGGTCGCCGGCTCAGACTTGTAGTCGTTGCCATCCAGCTCCAGTTGCACAGACCAGCGCGAATCCCGCGGCGCCCACTCGACACCGCCGATGATGCTCGCATTGCGACCACTGAACCATTCGCTGAGCTCGGGGATGCCACCCTGTTCGCTGGCGGGATCCAGCAGCTCGCGCTCGTCATCTCTCAGACCCAGCGCGGCGAATGGATTGCGAATGTCTGCGTAGGTGCCGAAGCGGCCGAATCCAAGGCCGAGCGTGAAGCTCAGATCGTAGAAATGCCGTGTTGCGATCAGGGATTCAGATGAGAACAGTCCCGTACCGCCAAAGTCGTTCAGGCCGATCGCGACCGCCGGGAACCATTCCGATTCCTCGATCAGACGGATTGCGATATCAAAGGACTTGTCCTTGAACGACTGGTCATTCGCGCCGCTGTAGCGCCGATCTGTGATTGCCACGTAGCGAGCGCCAACATGCAACCATTCCGCAGGCTGAGCCGACAGGTACAGGGTGTTGTACGGCGGCGCAATGGACACGCCGAAGCCCAGTGTTCCGACCGGCGGGAATGCCGCCGTCGGCGTCGTGATGAGTGCCGGGTATCCGGACGGCCCATGCACCGGCAACTGCACCTGTGCGCCCGCAGTTGGAGCGCACAACAGGCCGACCAGCACCAGTGAAGACATCAAGCGGCGCAAGATGTGGCACTCACTCACGGAGCAGGCAGACCGATTCGGGCGCAATGAGCGAGCCCGGAGGGATCATCGTCAGCCGGTAATGCCAGGGATCCACTGCCAACTCAAGCTGCTGTCCATTGGGATAGTGCAGCACGAACTCGTCGACACCCTTGATGTCGGCTTTCTGCAATTGCTTGAGATAGGTTTCGGCGGGGGCAGAGGGCTCATGTTGCAAGCGGACAATCGTGCCGTGCGCCGTGGCGACATAGACCACCGCGCTGCGCGAAGGGAGTGCCAGCAGGTCGTCCGTCTGAAGCAGGAAAGTCGGCACGCCAGGCTCGCCGGCCAAGCCATCTCGCGCATTGATGCGAACCAACTGCCCGGACAGCAGTTGCGCAATCAGGTCGGTGCGCGAGCCCAGTTTTGGGTCATCCTGAATCAAGAGAGCAGCGTGACGCGCTGCGAGGGGTGTGCAGGCCACGTCCGCGCGATCCACACCGGTGCGGCGCAGCAACAGGGTCGAGAGTCGGTAGCTTTCGCGGCTGGCCCCGCCCACGGCTGCCAACACCTCAGCCACCGTGGCCTTTGCAGCCGACAGGGTCACAGATCCCGGGCGCTCAACCGCACCCGCGACCAGAATCGCTACCCGATCTTCCGGTGAATCAGTGGAAGCTTGATCAAGCGCCATTGCTACACGCAGGGCGCGCCCGGTCTCTGCGGCAAAACCAGTGTCGACAGAAGCGCACACCAGCGCGCTGATCAGAAATAGCCGCTTCACATCCATATATGTTATGCGCACCAATCAAGGCTACCGCTTGAATCTGATCTGCAGGCCACCCGTCACATCAAGTCTCGCCCCACCGATCACTGCGCCGCTGGCCAAGGCCAGAGCCGGTACTTGGCCGCGCGCGCAGAGCGCATGTAAACGTCGGGACATCATCAATCCGGCTCCAGACTGAGCCCGACGATTTCTCAAGAGAAACGAAAAAGAAAGGCTAGCCTTGGCTAGCCTTTCTGCATCTTCGGATTCGAGATTAGGTCGACGATGTCGTCGACGACGTCGTCGGATTGCCCGTCGGGGTCGCGCTCGGCGTCGGCGTCACCGTCGGCGTCGGCGTCGGCGGCGTGCCTTCGTCGTCGCCGTCATCAAGGAAGTCGATCGTGACCAGAGTCAGACCGAGCACACCAGCGACGATCGCGGTGATCTGCAGAGCAGACAGCGGGCCACCGGCAACCGGCACGCCAACTGCGCTCGCGCCTGATTCCGTCACCACATAGGTGCCCGGAACTTCAGCCGGACGCAGATACCCGGCCTTGACGGCATCGGGGAGCGTCATGCCCAACTTGTTGGAGAAGGCGACGGCCGCTGCCTGAGAAAGCACGCCCGTCTGCTGCGCTTGGGCAATAGCCTGCG
>CAZDPA010000026.1:5338-32961 GCA_964507195.1 uncultured Salinisphaerales bacterium
AAACCGCCAATGACATCACAATAGCTTTGTTCACTGAAAACCCCGTAAAGATACCCGTGAAATTTTGCGGGCGAAGCACGGATCACTCGCCGCCCGGACAGTTATAAACGTATCCCCACCGCACAAATACTAGCATACACCGGTGAAAATATTGTGATCTACCACAAATTCTTGTGCTTACTTTACAACAGTTTCCTGCTGAATAGGCGCTGACTCGGGGCGTAGTTTAATCAAATCCTGCGGCGCCCCGCTGCCGCCGCCGAACAACATCAGAAAATCTGACAGTGCGGAACCGGAGATCGAGGCACGACTAATCTGACCGCCTCCGACCGAGGTCAGCACTGCCTCCGCCGTTATCCGATACTCCACCGGCTGTGCATCCCAGTAATCTGCTAGCGCCTTGCCGGTTTCGATCTCGCGCACAATCTGCGGCCCGGCGCCAGTATCTGCACCAGCCGGGCTTTCCGGCAGCGCAGAGGCGGCCAGCGGATACGCAAGCCCAGCCAGCAAGCCTATGCCGACGGCTGTCAAGGCAAACCTTTCTACGCCCCTTAGGGTCGGCTTCCGCAATACGTGCTCCCTACATGTCTGAAACTGTATCCGCGGTGACATACATTGCCCTGCTAGAATTCTGCATTGGCCCGCTAGTGCGCGGCCAATCGTATCACTCAACTTCCGCACTAGCAGCGCTTTCATGGTGCCATTCTCGATGTTTTTGAGTCAATTACTGGCCGTGTTCCTGGTCAGCGCCGGATGCTCCGGAGCACTTGTCCTTGCACAGCGCTGGCATATTGGCCTGACCGGGGACGCCGCCAGCGAAGCACCCCACAAGGTACATGCGGGAACTGTGCCAAGAGTCGGCGGCATCGCCGTCTATGCTGCAGGGGTCACCGGCCTGGCGCTGCTGTCGCCAGCCCTGCCCGACATCACTGCAAAAATAATCTGGATGCTTTGGGGCTGCCTGACAATCATCTTCGTCACCGGCCTGATCGAAGACTTGACCCGCGCAGTTCCGGCGTCAGTTCGCTATATCGCCGCCCTGGCCGCTGCACTGCTTTTCAGCTTGGCGCATGGCGGTTATGGAATCTCGTCCGTCGGCATCTCGCCGCTGGACACATCGCTCAATCTCTCTTGGGTGCGGATTGGATTCTTCGTGTTCGCCGTCGCCAGCCTTTCGCATGGATTCAATCTGATCGATGGCCAGAACGGCCTGTGCGCCAGCGTCAGCATTCTGACATTCACGGCTCTGGCGATCACTGCCGAGAAAACCGGACAACTTCCGCTAGCCAGCCTGAGCTGGATCATGACCATTGCCAACCTCGGGTTTCTCGTCTTCAACTTCCCGTTCGGCCGACTATTCATCGGTGATGGCGGCGCTTACTTCAACGGCGCAATTGCCGCAGTCATCACCGTGTTCGTCGTCCAGGGATCGAGCTCAGTGTCGCCGTGGCTGGCCATCCTGCTGCTGGTCTATCCTGTATGGGAGACCCTGTTCTCGATGGCCCGCCGCTGGCACACCGGCCGCCCGTTTTATCTCGCAGACGACCGTCATTTGCACCATCTCGCGGCACGGTCGCTGCGTCAACTCACTACTAGGGGGCGGTCGTACGCAGCGTTGCCGGTGATACTGCTCGTCGCCCCGTTCGTTCTCGCCGCACCGTTTGTATTTCACCAAACGGCAGTCGTGATAGCCCTCGCGACGACGTTCGTCGCCGCTTATGGCATTGCGTACTTTGCACTCAGCCGGGCGCATCCGGAATCGAGTGCTACATTAATATCCAAGTGATCCCCGCGCCCAGTATCATGGCCCCCGATCTCCTACTCACCATCACTGTCTATCGTGTGCGCCGCCAGCCCTTCTGATCTCATCGCTACTAGGTTGGCCAGCGTCATCGTCACATACAACCCTCCGGCTGGACTGGCTAGCCGCATCGATGCGGTGCTCGCACAGACCGATTTCGTTGTGATTGTCGACAATGGATCCGCCCAGCCGCTTGATTTGTTGGCATTGCCCGCAGCACAGCGCGCGCGGATTTTCATCCTTGCGAATGCTACAAACATCGGCCTTGCTGCGGCGTTGAATCAAGGCATATCACGCAGCGCCCAACTCGGCGCCTCAAAAGCTCTGCTCCTGGACCACGACAGCACCGCAAGCTCGGGACTCGTTCAAACACTGTGCGATGCTGCGCGCACGTTCAACGCAGATGTGAAAATCGCAGCAGTGGTTCCTGGCATCCGATACGCTCACCCCAATATTGCTTGCCGCTGGCCAAGCTCCGTAGGCCATAGAGGCCCATTTTTCCATTTCGTCTACGCAGCACGCCTCTGCCAACCCACCCCGGTTGATCTGGCAATCGGCTCCGGGATGCTCGTAAGCATCGAAGCGTGGGAACAACTGGGGCGCTTCGGAGAACACTTGTTCGTCGATCTGGTCGACACCGAATTCTGCCTGCGAGCCCGCGCGCACGGATATCAGATTATTGCGACTCCTCGAGCTACTCTGCAGCACGAGTTAGGTCACGTCATTCAGCGTCGCCTGTGCGGGCTGCGCGTGTTTCCGACCCACCACAGCGCGATACGTCACTACTACATCAACAGAAACAGGATCATTCTGGCCAAGCGATATGCTCGGCGCTTTCCGAGCTGGCTTACTTACGAGCTATTGGGCGCATTCAAACTGTTTCTCAAGACCGTTCTGTTTGAATCTGATCGCCTCAAAAAACTTCGCTATATGCTCTGGGGAACAATCGACGGACTAACAGGGCGCTCCGGCCCCATATCGCGATCCGCATGATCGACCAAGCCCCCCCGATGATCTGGACTATTTCGATCATCAGCCATGGTCATGGTTCGCGCATTCTGCGGGGCATCCTAGACATGCACCGCCATCTGCAAGAAACAGCTCATCAATTTGTGCTGACGTTCAACGCCGGGGAGGACGTATCTTTCCTAAGCCAGCTTCCCCCGTCGGCTGTCGAACACATCCGAATCATCCAGAACCCAAAGCCCCGCGGGTTCGCTGCCAATCACAATGCGGCGCTCAAATATGCCAATTCGAGATATGTACTGGCCGCCGATCCGGACCTCAAGGTCCGGGACAATGTCTTTCCCGCACTCCAGAAATCGTTAGCCGATCCCGCCTGCGGCATCGTCGCCCCACTCGCGCACACCTCCCAAGGCATGCCGGATGATAATGGCCGAAGCCTTACCACGCCGACAAGAATATTGCAGCGAGTGCTGATGGGACGCGGTCGTGACCGTCCTCCTGTGGATTTTTGTGGCGCCCGCGAAGTTGACTGGCTAGCCGGCCTATTCCTGGCAATGCGCTCGGACACTTTTGATGCACTTGGTGGATTCGACGATCGCTACTTCATGTATTGCGAGGATGTAGATCTCTGCTTGCGTGCCCGCCAGATGGGCTTACACATTACGCAGCGTTGCGACTTGCACATCACCCACGATGCCAACCGAAAGACCCTCAAACGACTTAGCCATTTAATCTGGCACTTTTCAAGCCTGATCAAACTATGGCGCTCAACGGCCTACAGGGCCGCGTGATCTCCCTCCTCCCAGGGGGAATGATCTGTCGCGCGCAAACCAGTCGGAGCGAGAAGTCCCCAAGGTCCAGCGTATCCGAGAACTATCCGTGCATCTCAAGACGACGATTGAGGTAACGATCCTGCATGCACATGTCTCATGTCAGTCTTCAGATACTAAGCACAACTCCCGCGGACAGCGCAATTTGATAAAGAACCTGGATGAGATCCTTCGTGAGCTGGAAGTTCTTCGTATCCACTTTCGGCAACACCATGATCTCGTCGCCAGGCTCTACCGCCATCGCGCGCCACCCGGTTTGTGTTTCCACCATTTCACCGCTGGGCTTCAAAATGAATATCCTGCTCTTGGCAGCTTTCTGGGTCAGACCACCGGCTTGCTGAAGATAATCGTCGACCGACGCGCCGGACCGGTGCACAAATGCACTTGGGAAGAACACCTCCCCGAGCACCGACACCGTTGTAGACTTGCGCGGTATGCGGACAATGTCGTGATCTTCCAAGGGCACGTCGGCCGGGTTAACCCCCGAATACAACACGAGCTGCCCTCTGGGCTTGATAGCGCGCGCGCGTTCAACGAACTTCATTACCAGTTCAGCCTCGCGCACACGCAGAGCGGCCTCTTCGACCGAGCTGGCACGCACGTTGAGAACCGCCTCTTCGAGTTTTCTGAGCATATCGTCGAGCACTTGCTGCTGGCGCACGGCGATTCCCTTGCGGTAAACCTGCACCCCATCAAGATTGGATCGCTCGGTTGTGCGAACCTGCGCCAAGAGATCGGACAATGCACTTTCGTACGGAAGCGCAAACTGACTCAACCCTTCGAACTCGCCCTCAATGGTGGCGACAATCATTCCAATCTGGCGATCCGCGTATACCGAGACTTCGTCCCCCGACACCACGACGACGTCGGCGATCGCGTCGACTGAAAGGTACTGAGCTTCACGCTCCTTTGTCTGGTTGCGCATCAGTAGCACGTGAGTCGCGCGTTTATCGATACCGGCCATCGCCAGCAATTCTGGTAACGCAATTTGCTCATTGAACTCAAACTGTGCCGAATTGCTAACCAACCCGGTCACTTTCGCGGTCGACTTCTTAGGCCAGACCACCACTGTGTCGCCGTCGCGAAACTGAAACAGCGGCAGCTTACCTTGCAGGAGGAAATCGTAAAGGTTGAACTGCGCCATCACCGCTCCGCTGCGCAGAACGCGAATGTCCAAGAAGCTGCCGGTTTGCGGATCGATGCCGCCTGCCTTGTCCAGAAAGTGCAACAGGGAATCCGATGCGTACGCTCCATATAGTCCGGGCGAGCGAACGTACCCGGTGACGAAGACTTTGACCGGCTCGGCCGCAGCAAGCGATGCATAGACTCCAACGTTCTCGCGATAAGTCGCGCGTATGCGGCGGGATATCAACTCATTGAGCTCCGCGTTACGGATATTGGCCAAAGATACGGGGCCAACGCGCGGCACAAAGATATTTCCATGCGAGTCTACTTCGAGCACGACAGACAACTCGACCGCTCCCCAAAGCTTGAGATCGATGCGATCGCCAACGCTGATCATGTAATCCGGATTGAAGCCGCGAAAGGACTGCCCGGCAAACATGCCACGAAAAAGGCTGATGCCAAAGACGTCGGACTCGACGGCGGGTTGCTCAAGCGCCGCAGCATTGGGAGTTGGCCGGGTCTCCAGCACAGGCATAACTGACGCTGGCGAGACATTCCCATCTGGCTCCGACTGGCCGTACGCCGATGAAGGGCCGATCAGAGAGACAAACAGCAGCACGGTGATCGAGCGGAAAACATTCATTCTCGGTGATCCTCTACGGTAGCCACGATCAACCCCAGCACGAAGTAAGCAAGGTTCAGCAGCACGAAGGCTATCGCCGTCCAGTAGAAGACCTTTGGGTATTCTGCGGATTCAGCGAGACTCGGACGATCCACATTGATTAGAAGCTTCACTTTGCGGACGGATTCGAGACGTGTTGCCTCCAAGGTGGCCAATGCGGTCTTGTAGACTTCTGTTGCCAGTCGGACGTCGGTTTCGGCATCCTGATAGTCCAGCATCAGATCGTTCAACCCCGGCGCCCCACTGCCGACCAAGCGTGCCCGCTCCTGAGCGACCTGCGCTTCCAGCGCACTGGCGCGGTTGCGTGCGGCAATCATATCGGGCGCCTGCGGATTGAGATAAGCAGACATGGTCTTGATCTGTGTCCGCTGCTCGGCCAGCTCGCCTTCCAGTGAAGCGACAATCTTGCCGACCGATTCTGCTTCCAGCATCGGGCTCAGCACCTCATTGCTGCGCTGCAGTTCGATCACTTTGCGCGACGCCTCCTTCAGGCGATCATTTGCCTGATGAACCTGATCCTCGACAAAGCGCAGCTGCTCCTTTGAGAACTCCCTGGCCACTTCATTGACGAATACCTCGCTACGGCTCATCAATGCTTCAACAACCTTGCGCGCGAACTCTGCATCAAAGGCCGTGAATTCTATGGCCAGGATCAACGACTCTTCGTCAATCTTTATCTTCAACTGCTCGCGATAGTAGTCGAGGAACTCCTCCGACGACGCCTCTTCGGCGAGGCGACCGATAAAATCAATCGGCGGCGCACTGAAGTGGCTACGAAGATCCAACTGACCGTCGACATACTCCAGCATAGTGCGAGAGCGCATGAAATTTTCCGCAAGCAGCGCGTCCTGCTTGCTCTTCCCACTGCCTACGTTGAGCAACCCCAATGCCAGCTCGGCACCGGCACCTGCGATAGATTGGTCTTGCTCCACCATCAACTGGGCGCGACTGACGTATCCATCTGCCGCGATCACGGAGAGATAGAAGAACGTCAACAGCGTCGGCGCCAAAACCAACACCATGTAGCGTCGCCGGCGTGTCGCGAACCATTCCCGCAGGTGCTTCATGCTTCCTGGTCCTTTCGGTAGTCGTCAATCGCCTGTCCGATGTCCGGATAGACCGTGAGGCTGTCCTTGTGCATGTAGATGCCCACTTCGCAGTCGCGTTTTAACTGATCAAGGTTGTGGCTAACCATGATGATGCTGGCCCGTCCTTTCTTTTCCGCGAAGGCGGATCGCGCTTTATCGCGGAACTTCTGATCACCAACTGCAGTCAGCTCGTCGATGAGATAGTAGTCATACTCAAAGGCCATGCTGATCGCAAACGCCAGACGCGCACGCATACCGGACGAATAGGTCTCAACCGGACGAAAGAAGAACTCGCCCAGGTCGGCAAACCTCTCTACAAACTCGACCCGCTCGCCCAGTACAGGATTTTCGTCCCCGTTGATACGGCAGACAAAGCGAGCGTTATCCCGCCCAGAGATTTTTGGTGAGAAGCCGTTGGTCAACCCGAACGGCGGTGATATGGAACCCTCGGCTGAGATCGTTCCGCGCTCGGGAATTTCTATTCCGCCAAGCAAACGCAGGAGCGTACTCTTGCCCACACCATTACGGCCGATGATTCCGATATGCGTCCGCGACGGCAAATCCAAGCTAAGGTCGCGCAGAACATAGTAACGCGCGAACCCCTGTAACGGATACGATTTAGTCACATTTCGGACGCGGATCACAGGGCACTACACCAGCTGGTAAAGGTAGCGCCGATAGCCCGCCAGCCCAATGAACAGCAGCACGCCAATGCAGGACCATGCGTAGGCCAGGCTACCGGGAGACTCGTAACCTACCATCACTGCGTCGCGAGCGACATCAATGCAATGCAGAATCGGGTTCCAAGCCAAGAGCGGGCGCTGGGGTTCCGGAATCATCTCGATCGTAAAGAACAGCCCTGAAATGAAAAGCAACGGTCGCATTGCAATCGTGAAGATACGCTTGAGATCGCTGAAAACCGTTCCAAAAACTTCAAACACCAAGCCGAGCGCGAGGCCCAATAGAAACAGCGATCCGAGCGCACCAATCAGGCGCAAGGGATCCTCGATATGCAGCTCCTGACCCATCGCCATCCATACGACGAGAAACGCCAGCAACACGCCCAACATCAGCAACGCATCGATGATGCAACGCGCCAAAATCACATCGATCGGCCTGATCTGGCGATAATTGAACAGCCCTTTGTGACTGGCACAAACCCCTTGAGCCTTGGTGACACAGTTGAAGAACAGAAAGAAGGGCACCGAGCCGAATACAAAGAAAATCACAGGATGCTCGCCGTAAATCGACGTTCCCGGCCCCAGCAGACCCGCGTGCAAGATTGTCAGCAGCGCCACCATCGCCGCGGGCTCGATAACCGCCCAGAAATAACCCAATCGCGAACGACCATAACGGCTTTTCATCTCACGCAACAGAAACGCATAGACGGAGGTTGTAAACACCTCCATGCTTGACCGTCCGCGTTTCTGTTTTCCGATCATCAGGCCAGAGCATTAAGTCGCGGAGATCAAGCTCTCGAGCTGCCGGATCCCGTCCCGCGTTGCAGCGGCTTGCGCCTTTGCCGCAAGATTCTCGTAACCGTTACGGTCCAGGAACTTGAAGTAGCCGATGCCACGATCCCTGGCGCCGCTCATTGCACTGCCGCGCAGCCGCTTTTTCTCGAGGTATTCCTGAAGGGACTTCACGGCATAGTGATGCACGCGCAACGCCCCCTGCCCGACATGCAGAGCGACGTCGCCATCCGGATCGGGCTCCTGAGTCGTAGCAGCCCGCGCGAATGCCATCTCCCGCCCTGCCGCATCGAGGTATCGCAATCCCGCACGCAGCTCGCAGCGATGTATCCGCTGCCTGACGATCGCGGATGTCTTCGCGTACGTCTTGACATTGCGGCAAGGTTGCTCATCATCCGCAGCGCATCGGGTAAATCGCTCGATCACGAGGCCGTCCTCACGCAGCTCATGCCCCGATGATCCGAATACACGCCAGTGAACTGCAACCGCACCGACATCCGCTGGCGAGATCAGGCGCTCCAAGTGCTCGATCGGACTGCGGCCATCGTCGGAGACAAGGAACTCGTCAGCATCAACGAATGCGACCCGATCTACCGTGCGCCCCCAGCGCTGCAACATCGCGTTGTATGCCCTGGTCTGCGCGCCAACTCCAGGTGGTTCCCGATGCAGTCGCACTACGCCCACCTTCTCAAGCCGCTTCAGCAACTCCAGCGTGCCATCTTCGCTGCCGTTGTCGGCAATCAGGAATTCGGTGAATCCAACATGACGGTGCCACGCAATCCATTCGAGCAGATACTCGAATTCGTTTTTAACAATACCCGCCAAAGCGATCTTGAGTCCCATAGCGCATTCGTATCAGGATTTAACCAGCACGCAAACCGATTGTCCCAGTGACCCCATCCCCTCGATGCTGCGGCCGCTATCGAACTGGAGCGGCTCGGCAATCGAGATGTGCGGCTTGTCCCCGTCGTGGATCGACTCAACCTGCAGATCCAGGTGCATGGCCCAAGCTTCGATCGCGTCGCGCGACATGAACTGGTTGAGCACCTGATGACTGCCCACGTTAGCGACATCCTGCGCGAACACGGCCCAGTGGCTGGGAATACGAAATTCGAGAAACGAGAAGACAATCCTGCCTCCCGTGCGCAATACCCGCTTGGCCTCGCTCAGATAGACATAGGACTCTTCGTGCAGCAGATGCGTGAAAACGGAGAAGAAGCACACCATATCTGCAACGGCATCAGCCTCCGGAATGGTCAGGCCGTCACCACGCACGAAACGCCAGTCCTCCCGCGGGGTAATCGAACGCGCATGCGCCAACAGTTCGTCCAGGATATCGATGCCGATGTATCGTCCACCCCAGAGCTGCGCAAGCTGGGAAGACAGCCGCCCGGAACCACAGCCGACGTCTATCAGATAACCGCCATCTGCGGACAATCCGCTCTGCAGCAAGAGGTTTGCCTCCAGAATTCCCATGGTGCGGAACTCGCCGCCGATGGCAAGCTGCATCGTCCGCTCCGAATCTGGCGACGCCAGCTTCAACGCCTCCAGATGCTGCTGATAACTCGCTTGGTGATCCCGTTTGTGGGACTGTCCTGAATCCTTCTGCGTCATCGCAAGGCAACCTCAAGTCTTGGTGGCGCGGACTGCGCCCTGCACATATGTCCATGGACTGCCGGCAAGATCAGCCGCTTCTCCTGCGATGCGCGCCGCAATGATGTCGCCTTCCTTCAGGTGCCAGACCTTTGGCAGCGAGAGATGGAACCCGCACTGCCCGGTGGGATGCCCACGTTTCTTCAGCTCCTCGATCGGCAGGTCCGCGCGGACAGTCGCAAGCGCGCGACCGTTCACCGTGATCTCGACCATGACCGGCTCACTCTGCCCGCGCATATAGGCCCAACCACCGATGATGTTGTGCGCCGGTACGGTCAAGTGCCCCAGTCCACCCCAGTTGCGCGACCATCGCAGATAGGCGGGATCGTCACGACGGACATGCTCCGTAGCCTGCTGCAGCTGGGCCTCAGTTCCGGTGCCGACGAAATCCGCCAGCGCGCGCACGAACGCCTGCTGGTCCAGCATTGCCTTCTCGTAGGATACGAGCAAGGTCCGGCGCTCATTGCGAGCGAGGAACTTCAGCAGGCGTTCGTAACGCTCCAAGGCATCACTCATGTTTGCGAGCAGATCGGCGCGCACCGAGATCCGATTGCGGTTGGCGATTGCAAAGACGTCGCGGAACACAACGATGTACTCAGGACAGCGGAAATAGCGCTCGATCTTTGGCAGATCGTCCATTGCATCCGGTCGCTTCCATCCCCAAATCGCATGCTGCTGATTGCGCGTCTCAATCAACGCCTCGATGGCGCCAAAGTCCCGGGTATGTAACAAAGCACCGATTTCGGTATCTTCGAACACGCCATTTTTTTTGCCTCCCATGGCCATGTGAACGCCCAGATGATGCAGCGCACCGGCCACCATCGTGGTCCCACTACGTGCAATGCCCAGAACGATCAGTGTACGTTCGGACGGTTGCCCGTCGCTGTCGTTCAGCACGTGCGTACCCGTGTTGACCAACGCGGCAACGCCCGACTGCAGCGCAGGTGATTCCTTAGACAAATCTCGTATCCTTCTGGCTAGTCGGGCAGCTTGACAAAGGGTCGCGGCGCATCCGAGAGCGAGAAGTCCTCGTGCCGCAGCGTCAGGTTCGGATTGTAATGGGGATCGCGTTCCAACACCCCCGCCCAGCGCTCCAGCATGTAGCCTGCCTCCCGGGCGAACCGAGCTTTCTTCTCGGGCGTATCCTCGTAGCCCCTGGACAGGGATTCGTAGTGAAGCAGGCTGGCGTACGGCGTCCATACACAGCGCCATCCGCGCTCGCTCAGGCGCAAGCAGAAGTCCACGTCATTGAATGCGACGGCAAGATTGCGCTCATCAAGCCCGCCAACTGCCTGAAAAGCCTCCCGACGGACCATCAGACAAGCTCCTGTCACTGCCGACAGCGCCTGCGGCAGCACCAGCCTGCCGAAGTACCCGTAGTCCGCCTCGCCGGCGAACTTGTGGCTGTGCCCGGCAACCCCGCCGATCCCCAGGATCACCCCGGCATGCTGAACCCGGCGATCGGGATACAGCAGCTTTGCACCCACCGCCCCTACCCCTTCCCGATACAGGTACGAGAGCATCTCTTCGATCCAGTCAGGAGCGAGGATCTCAACGTCGTCGTTGAGCAGCAGCAGCACATCCCCGCTGGCATGGCCGGCACCAAAGTTATTGATCCCCGAGTAATTGAACGGATGATCGTAGAGCACAACCTTCGCCTTACCGGCTGCACTCAGCTCTTCGAAGTAAGCCCGCGTCGCAGGATCCTTGCTCTGGTTGTCGAGCACAATCAATTCCAGATTCTGATAGCTCGTCAGGCGCTCGATGCTCCGAATGCATCGCGAAAGATGCGTGTAGCCATCTCGCGTCGGAATCAGGACGCTGACCCGCGGTGCCGGCTCCGGCAAAGGAAAGCGGACGCGGTAGCTGGTCGGAAACGGACCGTCCTCGACACGAACATCGGCCATCTCGGCGAAACGTGATTGGAGCGCGGCTATCCCGGCTGCATGCGCGTAATTCTTGGCGCCGGGATTCAGTGCCGTCGACTGCGGCGACATCCTCCAGTGGTAGAGAATCGCCGGAATATGGTGGATGCGATGCGCTTCGGTGAGTGCCGTGCACCGCAGCAGCAGATCGAAATCCTGGCTACCGTCATAGCCGCTGCGTACGCCCCCTGCGGCCACTACCAGTTCGCGGCGCAGCGCAACCAGATGCCCGAAGTAGTTGATCGAGTACAGCAGTTCCGGATTCCAGTCCGGCTTGAAGTGCGGATGGCAGCGGCGCCCCTGCTCGTCGAGCTTGTCCTCGTCCGAGTACAGAATGTCCAGCGTCTCGTTCTGCGCGATCGCATCTGCAACGGCGTAGAGCGCCCAGGGCGCCAACACGTCGTCATGATCGAGCAGCGCGATGTACTCGCCCGTGGCAACCGCCAGAGCATCGGCAGTCGCCGCGCCGATACCCCCGTTCTCCCGACGCGAAACGACCAGAATCCGCCGGTCAATCAGGCGGTAGCGCTCCAGCACGGCGGACACATCGGCATCGGTCGACGCATCGTCGCAGAGGCACAGCTCCCAGTGCGGATAGACCTGCGCCAAGACTGAATCAATCGCCGCCGCCAGAAGGCCAGCCGGCGTGTTGTAGACCGGGACCAGAATGGAGAAGCGCACGCCCTTGATCTTGCGCGCCCGTTGCCGCATCCGCGCCAGCTCCGTCCGACTCGGTTCGACCATGCGCAGCCAGGCTTCATAGTCACTGAGCGAGGGCGGCACTGCGGGAGCGGGACGAGACAACATCCCAAGACGCCGAAGCACGCGCCCGGCCAGACTGCGGGTCCGACGGTAGGCCCCTCGGACCACTCTCTTCATCGTGTCAGGGAAGTTCATTGCGGACAAACAATGCGTCGTACTCAGCCGGGCTTCGTCCGGCCAGGGCCAGGGTCGCGCGCTGGAGGAAGTGATACAGCTTGGCATGCGGGGTATAGATGATCCGGCGGTTCAGCAGGCGCCGGATCGCCTCGCAGTAGAGACGGTCCGAGCGATAGTGGGGCGCCGTCTCTTCATCGAGCGGGCCAAGTACCTCGATCACAGTCCGTGGCAGATAGACGCAGAAGTACGGGGCGAAGCGGAGCTCCATCAGGCCAAGCGCTGGATGCAGCGAAGGATCGATGATGTTGTCGTGGTGCGCCGAGATATTGACGTCCATTTCACGATCCGCGCGGCAGGCTGGCTGATGGACCATCAAAGTGTCTGTGCCCCCCAGCAGCACCTGCCGCGGCACTACCGCACCCGCCTCGGGAACCTCGTCCAGCGCCTGTTCAAACGCTTCGAGCCAGCCGGGAGTGACGACTGCGTCGTTGTTGAGCAGCACCACGTCATGATCGACGGCGCTGCATCCGATCCCCTGATTGGCTGCCGCGGTGAATCCGCGGTTACTGCTGTTGCGGATCACCTTGACGCCTTCTCGCTGGAGTTGGTCAAGAACGTCCAGCACCGGCATTGACGACGCGTTGTCGACAATCACCAGCTCGAACGGCCCGGTCGTGAACGCCCGTACAGCAGCGACGCACAGCCGCAGATGTTCGGGGCACTCGTAGCTGGGGATCACGATGCTGACGGGCCGGCGCCGCGTGGAACGGGGCCGCCCATGCACGGCATACATCGCCTCGAACCCCGGCACATCCTGCGCCGGCAGCCGGTCCTTCAAGCGTCCAGCCGCCTGCAGGTAGGCGTCGACGGTCGTCGCGTCCAGCTCCGGTTCCTCGCTGCGCTCGCCTGCGGTAAACAGCACGCACGGCACAGCCCGCGCCGCACGGCCTTCGGTCATCCGCAGCAGCGCCAGCCAGCCGCCGCCCCATGCAGCCGCCTCGTCGAAAGGCGCGGCCGACGACAGCAGCGCGCGCGCATGCAGCACGCAGCCCAGATCGACGCAGGGCCGATTCTCCAGCAGCGGACGGCTGAAGCTGGCGTAGTCAACGCCAGTCACCTCGCCGGTGGCACCGAGCCGCTGACACGCCGCGTAAGCCAGTCCGGGCCGGGGATCGTGACGGCGATCGCCCTCGATCGCGCCCAGCAGAATCCGCAGGCAGTCGGAATCCAGCGTCGTGTGTCCGTCAAGCCACAGCAGATAATCTCCGTTGGCCTCGCGCCAGCAGCGATTACGCCGTGCCGCCAGGTTCCGGCACCCCGCGTCATCGATCACGCGCAGGCGCGGATCCCTCGCGACGATCTGTGGGTACCCGCAGACCAGCACTTCGATGTTCCGGTAGGTCTGGGCGAGGATGCTTCGCAGCGCGGCATCCACTCGCCCGGCATCCGCCGACGGCGTCAGGATGACCGATACACGGACGGTCTCGGGAAGCGCCGCAGACCGGCACCGAAGATAGCGGTGCACGCTGCCCATGTGACCGAGGACCCTGCGCGCCGGCTCGTCGAAGGGCGCTTCGATACCCCTCAGGAACAGCGAACGCGCCTCGTAGCTGCTGAAATCGGAAAACGCCGACCGTGCACCGGCGCTTGCAGATCCAGCGCTAGCCGCCATTTCCTGCAGCTGCCGACTCGGAGGCCTTGAGTCGCGCTGCCATCTCCTCGAGGGTCTTGCGATCCAGCGTCCACTCGCTGGCCGGAGCGACTTCATCCGTCCACTGACGCAACGCCTTGTCGCGGTACTCGTTGCGCAGCTTGTCGACGATCCGCTCCTCGGTCTGCTCGTACGGCAGCACCTTGGCTTCACGGCGCCCCAGCAGCTTGAGGATATGGAATCCGTAGGGCGATTCGAGGACCTCGCTCAGCTGGCCAACCACCTGCAGCGCGAACGCCGCGGGCTCGATCGCGGACGGCAGCGTCCCAGGCATGATGTTGTCGCCAATGTCACCCTTCAGATAACGGCCTTCGTCCTCGGAGTGCTGCTCGGCCAGTTCGCCGAAGTCGGCGCCCTTGCGCAACTGGGCAAGCAGCTTGCCCGCCTCGACGCTACGGCGCTTTCGCGCCTGCTCATCCGTCGCCTGCAGAAAGATGCTCTGCAGATGCAGCCCGGGCTTTGGCGTGAATTCGGCCGGATGCGCATCGTAGTAGGCGCGCGCCGCCGGGCGCAGATCCGGTATCTCCAGATTCGTCAGGAAGCGACGCGGCACCCAATCTCCCAGGCGGTACTCGACATCACGCTGCATCAACGCCTGCAGATCGGCGTCTTCGCCCGCACCGAAGTCCGCCGCCAGTTGGGTCATGCGGTTGCGAAAGTACAGCGCCTCGACCAGCTTCTGCAGCTCGGCCGGGTCAGAAAGGAACTTTTCTCGTCTTTCGAGGCTGACGAAGCCCAATTCGTAGCGCAGGTCATCCACCGTCGGCATGGGCGCTGCCGGGACGGAGATCTGACGGCCGGGCGCGGCACAGCCCACGATCAGACTGATGAGCACTGCCGCTGCGATTGTTCTGAACCTCTGCATCTGAACCTCACTCGTGTTGGACATTGGCGCCGCTTGGACAACCGGAAAGCCGCCCGGTTCTGAGCTGCGGATCCCGCGGAGCGGCAGGATAGCCGATCCTCGGACGGCAGATCGGCTCTCCAAAAAAAACCACCGCCCGAAGGCGGTGGCTCATGCAACTGACATCTGATCGGTCAGCGGTGTGGCGGCAACATCTGCGCCGCCGCCACCCCTGAACCGGTTTACTGAATGAAACCGTGCTGCACCGCATCCGCGTCGTTCTGGTTCGCTTCGGAACCGGCGAACTGACGGACGCGCATCATGAAGCCCGTGACCGGCAGCGCGGCGTCGAACTGCACGCGAGCCCAACCGAAGTTGGCACCACCCGCCAGACCGTTGGCGGACCCCAGCGCGGTCAGCGGCGAGCTCAGCACCGACGCTACGTTAGCCGGATCGCGGCTGATACGCAGGATGTTGGCTTCGTACAGCAGGCTGGCCTGGGTCGTTGAGGACGGCGGGTTCGGCGACTGGACGGTACCGCCGGTCTGCACGATCGCCGAGCGCTCTTCGCGGTCATAGACGGTCAGATCGTAGTCGATGAACGAGCGACCGTTGTTGCCGGCCTGGAAGGTCTCGAAGAACGGATCGAGCAGGCACGTCGCCGTGTCGTCGTCTAAACCCGAACCGAACGGCACAACCGGGAACGGCAGCAGCGAATGCACTGCGGTCGAGAACGTGGCGAACGGGCTATCACCCGGCTCGGTATTCTGCAAACCCTCTTCACCCGTGTCCAGACCGCCGGAACCTGCAGCGGTCGTCACGTTACGGTAACGATTGCAGGCCGCCTGCACGTTGTCGTAGTCCTCGTCCGCGTGGAAATGCTTGGTCGGGAACGTCAGCACCCACTCCGAACGCGCAGCCGGATCGCCCGACGGGTTGTTGACCCAGTCGTTGAACACTTCTGCGGTTGAAATCCCAGTTTCGACGTTCGCCAGGCCGACCGTGGTCCACAGCCCGTCGGTCGAAGCCAGCGTCGGCTCGAAGAAGTACGGGAACTGCTGGGCGGTGACGAGCGGCACGCCGCCAGTACCCCAATCCTCAATGTGCAGAACACCGGTGGATGCAGCATAGCCGCTCTCACCCTTGCGCAGCGTGGCTTGGACCTTCAGCGCATTGGCGTGCAGGAGCGGATCCAGCGGCAGGTAGCCCGTGTCGGCGCCCAGCGTGCAGGTGCCATCGGCCGTGCCGGCCAGCGTGCAGGGGTCGCCCGAACCTTCAACACCCGGGATGTCAATCGCGGTGTCGCCACGAACCTGCTCGACGGTCAGCGGATTCAGGCCGCTGGCCGTGGCGCGGTTGTCGAGGTCCCAACCCGTGCAGTCACGCGGCACACCGTTGATGTGCTTGGCCTTGGACGCCGAGCTACCCACGGTAACCACGCCATCCGCAACAGTCGGCGTCACGTAGGGCAAGAAGTTGCTTGCGTTCTGCACCACGGTTGCCGTCGTGTTGTCGCCGCCACCCGGGGTCTGGCCCATCGTCATGATGACGACGTAGCCTTCCAGGGCGCGCGTACGACTGCCGTTGGTGGCGTCGTGGTCACGGAAGGTCTCGTTGGTGTTCGGACCGAAGTCCGAGTAACCGACAATCGAGGCCGGCAGCGTGCCGGCGCCCAGCGTCGGGTGCAGGGCCAGCGGCGAGACGCAGGAGACGTCGGCGGTGCGGAGCACCATCGTGGCCTGGCCGTCAACGGTTTCCTGGGCCAGGAAGCCGGTCCAGACGTCGCGCGGCGAAAGGCCGATGTTGAAGTCCAGTACGTCGCGCGAGTTGCGTGACTCGTGGAAGCGAACCTTGACCGCCAGCGAGTCGCCGGTGGTGTTGGTGATGTGAATCAGGGTGCGCCAGCCGTCATTAACCGTGTAGAACGGAATAACAGCCGCCGACCCGGCGCCGGTGGCGGACACCGTTTGTGCAGCCGCGGGCTGGAGCACAAGGCCAGCAGCAACCGCTGCCGACAACTTGAGCAACCGGGAAAGACTAAGACGACTCATTTTAAATCTCCTTGAAGGATACTTTTAAGACTGTGGACCGTGCGGATGACGGCCCGACTGGATCACCACATCAAAACCTTAACGCAACCATATCGAGCGGAAGGCATCGATTCCGAGCGAATCACTACGCGATTTATATCCGATCGGCGGGACCCCCCAGGCATTTCAACTACACGAACTCCCACTACAAGAACTCCCTAAACCTAGCAGCGAGAGACTGCGCGAGCTGCACACCGCATGCATGCACGATCCAAAAATTTACCGAAAACGACTGCGCACACCGCGATCACGGGGGATTGTGCCCAAGTCCACAGCGATCCGCAAGACTGATTTCACGTCTTCTGTATCCGTGTTTTGCGTCAGTTACGTGAACAAGCTCACATTAAATCCGCCAACTGCTTTCTCCGATCACGCAAAGTGCATGCCAGCGGCTCGTCAAGCCGGTTCCACCTGTCGCTCGCGGCGAAGTCCAAGCGTCAGCGGGCATACTTAACACATGAGATCGACCAATGATGTTGCGCCCGGCGCCGCGCCCGCGCCACAAAAGCCCACGATCCTGCTGGTGCTGGGCATGCACCGGAGCGGAACCTCCGCCCTGACACGGACAATCAATCTGCTGGGGGCTGATCTGCCCCAGGGCCTGATTCCGGCCAGCACGACCAGCAATCCGGCGGGGCATTGGGAGTCGCGCGAGGTCCAGGAACTGAATGACCGCGTTCTGCACTCGCTGGGATCGCACTGGGACGACTGGCGCGCGCTTGATCCGCAGGTGCAGCGCAGCGCCGATCTTGATACTGAACGCGCGCAGGCGCTGGACATCCTGCAGCGTGATGCCGGCGGCAGCCTGCTCTTTGCGCTCAAGGACCCGCGCATCTGCCGACTGCTGCCGTTCTGGCTGACCGTGATCGAGCGCTTCGGCGCCGATCTGAGCTGCGTGCTGGCCTGGCGCGAACCCGCCGCTGTGGCCGCTTCGCTGGCGCGGCGCAATCACTTCAACACCGCCAGGTCGCGCCTGCTGTGGCTGCAGCACGTGCTAGAGGCCGAGCATGCCAGCCGCGGACTGCGGAGAACGCTGGTCTCCTACGAAGAGTTGCTTTCTGACTGGCGCGGGATCGCCCGCCGGCTTGCCGCCGATCTGGACATCGACTGGCCGCCGCCGACGGCGGCCGCACAGCACGAGATCGACCGCTTTCTCTCCAGGCCTGATGCGCCGCGACCAGTTTTGAACACGGAACAACGCGAGCACGATCCGGACTGGGCGGAGGAAGTCCATCAGTTGCTCCGCGAGGCGCACAGCAGCGCCGATCTCGATGCTCTGGGCGATCGCCTTGACCGGATTCGCAGCGAATTCGCCCGCGCCGGGCGCATGTTCGCTCACACCGCATCGGCGGCATGCACCGCGGATACCGAGGAACGAAGCGAGCTGAAGCAGACCCTCTCGACCAGCCGCCGCTATATCCACGCACTGGAGAACGCCGCACGCATCCGCGATGTGCAGCTCGCTGATGGCAAGGCACAGCTTGAGCAGGCGGATGGATGCATCGATGCCCTGAATCAGTTGCTGCGCGAGCGCCGTACCGACGATGGCGGTCAGGAAGAACGGTTGCGCGCGCTGCATCTGGAACTGCTGCGTCAGCGGCGTGCGCTGCTGCATTCACGCCCAGCGCACGCACCGCCGCCTGCACGCAATCCGCTCGGCCAGCGGCTCAGTCGTCGCGAGCGTTCCGAATTGCGCGCGCGCGCGCGCCGGCTGCTCGAAACTGGTCTGTTCGACACGAGCTGGTATCTGCAATCCTCACCCGATGTCTGGGCAGCCGGGGTCGATCCGGTGTGGCACTGGCTTCTCTCTGGCTGGCGCGAGGGCCGGATGCCGAATCCGCTGTTCGACACGAGCTGGTACCTGGAGGCGTATCCGGATGCGGTTGCATCCGGGCTGGATCCATTGAGCCACTACTTGCACGATGGCGCGAGCAGGGGGCACAACCCCGGCCCGCTGTTCAGCCACGCCTGGTATCTCGAACACAATCCCGATGTCGGCGCTGCCGGCGCTGATCCGCTGCTGCATTGGCTCAGCTGCGGTAACGGCGAGGGGCGCCCACCGAGCCCCTGGTTCGATCCGCCGTGGTATCTGGACGAGAACCCGGATGTTGCCGCGTCCGGATTGCCGGCACTTGAGCACTTTCTGCTGGCAGGAGGCCAGGAAGGGCGCGATCCCTGCCCCGGCTTCAGCAGTCGCTGGTACCTGGCGCACTACCGCGATGTGCACGGCAATCCGCTGATGCACTTCCTCAAGCACGGGATGGCCGAGCATCGACAGCCGCTGCCACCGCCATCGGCCTACCGTGCAGGCCAGACGCCGGACGGCATCTTCGATCCTTCGTCATCCTTCTCCATTGCACTCAATGTGACCGAGCAGATGACGACCTGCGCTCGCGGACTGGTCGGCACCACCGGTGCAGGCCGCTTCAGCGTGATCGTGCCCACCTGGAATCGCCGCCAATCGTTGAGCGCGGCGGTCGATTCCGTACTGAACCAGTCCTACGGAGACTGGGAACTGCTGATCTGCGATGACGGCAGCACAGACGGCACCGAAGCCGACATGCGCAGCCGTTACGGCCAGCAGATCGCGGCGGGACGCATTCGCTATCTGGCGCTGCAGCACCGTGGCGTTGCTGCTGCGCGCAACGCCGGTCTTGAGGCGGCCCATGGAGATTGGATTGCCTATCTCGATTCTGACAACACCTGGCATCCGCACTACCTGCTGATGATGGCAGCCGGCTTCGCGGGGCACCCTGAGCGACGCTCGGCCTATGCCTGTCTCCGCGTCAAGAATGAAGTGCAGGATCGTGACTACGTGCGCTACAGCCCCTTTCACTATGGCAAGTTGCTGGCGCACAACTTTATCGACCTCAATGTCTTCACGCACCACCGCAGTCTGTACAAGCAGCTGGACGGGTTTGACGAATCGCTGCGCAGGCTGGTCGACTGGGATCTGATCCTGAGATATGCAAAGACATACGAACCACTACTGATCCCTCATGTGCTCTGCGACTACCGCATTGCGGAATCGCTGCGCAATATCTCGCTGATCGAAGCGCTCGCGGACAATGAGGCCCGGATCAGGCGCAAGCACGCTCGCGATGTCGCGGCAAGCGGCTCGGCACCGCTCCGTCTGGCTTATGTCGTCGCGGCATGGCCTGCGTCCTCAGTCGTGCAAGCCGAACTTGATGCGCTTTGCCGGCTGGCGCTGGATGTGCGCGTTTATTCCTGCGGCAGATCACAGACAGCGGTCGCCGATCCTCGCGCCATTCCTGCAACGCCGGTCACCTCGATTGAGGACCTCGTGCGCCTGCTGGAGAGCGATCAGCGAAACTGGATTCACTGCGCATCCGCAGACACCGAGACCTGCGTCCTGGCGGCCTCGGCCGCTGAACAGGCGGGCATGGCATACAGCCTGGGACTGTCCACGCCATGCGATGCCGATGTCAGCGGCGCGGCGCTGGCTGATGCTGCCCGCAACGACTTGTGCGCAGGGCTGCTTGTTGCCAAGGACAGCACGCTGGCTGGCCTTGAGGTCACTTTCTCCGGACGGGTATTGATTCATCCGGAGGGCGAGGCGGTCCAGGCGCTGCTGGACTGCTGTGCCCGTTTTCCAGTGGACGTCTTTACCGTGACCCAGCTGGGTGACAACACCGAGGAGGCCCTTTCGAAAGCGGAGCGTGCGATACGCAGCGTGCTTGATCACACATCCACGCCGATGGTGCTCACGGTGCTCGACGACGGCAGTCCGCCGGCTGCGTTGCAGAAATTAGCCGCGATCATCGCAGGGGATGCGCGCGTTCGGCTGCTCCCCCTGCACGGCAGACATGGATTTGCGTACTGCGCCAATCTAGCGCTTTCTCTCGCGCGTTCTGACTATGTCTTCCATGTATCGAGCACCAGCGAGTACGTGATCCGGGCAGGGTGGGAGCAGGCCTGCTTGAAGACGATGCGCGCGCATCCCGAGTACGCCGCTGGAGGTCCCCTGGTCTATTCGACAAGCGTGCCAGACAACAAAAGCCTCATGCGGCAAAGCTGGTTCTCGCTATGCCGGCACCCCGGGTTCGCCCGGCGCCATCCTGAACAGCAGTTGCGCCAGCTGCACGCAGGACTGTTTGTTGTCCGACGCAGCGTCTTCGAACGCCAAGGTGGGTTCAACGAGGCCGTACCCGAACCTCGCTGCCAGCTTGAGTACAGCTATTTTCTCCAGAGTCAGGGCTATCGGATCGGATCAATCGGCGAGTTACACACATTGGCCCATGACACTCCGCCGGAACTCGATCCCCGGCTGGATGAAACGATTCTCGCATTGGACTGCGCAGATCAGATCGCCCCCCCCGCGGGGTGGCACTGCCTGCTGGCAGGAAGCAACCGTTGCAACATCTGCGGGTGGTGCGGACAAGCCTCGCTCCAGCACGACGGCGTCGGATTTGATTGCCCCGCGTGCGGCAGCTCGCCACGCGATCGCGCAACGCTTTACTGGCTGACCGGCAGCGCAGTCGCCGTAGGCGCGCGGGGACTCAGTCTCGATGCGCGCGGACTAGGTGAAGCCGTCCGTCGACGCCTGGAGCCCTTCTTCTTGCTCAGGGAGGGGCCCGCGCAGATCGAAGTCCCGGCGAGGGTTCCAGCTCCGGCGAGCCGGATGCTCGGCGTGCCGCCCGCTGCCGTCTCCGGCAAGGTGGAGCCTGCTTGCAATGCGG
Organism: uncultured Salinisphaerales bacterium; assembly: GCA_964507195.1. Lineage (GTDB taxonomy): Bacteria > Pseudomonadota > Gammaproteobacteria > Nevskiales > Nevskiaceae > Solimonas. The sequence continues at coordinate 27,105 of CAZDPA010000026.1, forward strand.
TGGATTGAACCGCGGTCTCAGCCCATTCGCGTGAATTTCAGCATCTGCTGCCCGCGAGGATGCCCCCAGTCCCCGATGCACTCAAGCTGCCATGGCAAGGCGCTGACGCAGTATGCGAAATCGGCAATGCGATAATGGTACGGGTCCTCGTCAGGATGCGTGCGCACCCCGCTGGCATGGACCGCATCGGCTGTCCAGTCAGTGGCATCCGGGACAATAAAGGCCGTCGCAAAGAACACGCCGCCGATGCGGAAGACCGGCGCCAGCCGCGTGAGGCACAAGCGGATGTGATTCAAGGGCAGGTGCGAAAACAACGATTGCGCCAACCCGAGGTCGAACTGCTGATCGAAGCGGGCGGCATTGAACCCGCTGTCGCAAAGCAAATTGGCACGCGGTAGCTTATCGGAAAGACCTCGCGAGGCGATCTCCTGGTCATAGCCGATGTCGAGCAGCTCTTGGGAGATATCGATCCCGTAGTAGCGGCCCGCCTCCAGATAGTCCACCAAGTGAACTCCGCAACGGAAGCAGCCACACCCCACATCGAGCAGCCGCGCCTGACGGTTCAGGCCTTGCTTGCGCAAGAACTCAAACTGCAGTGCTCCGACTTCCTCCCACAGTCCACCGATCCAGGCCCTGTGTGCGCCGCGTGATACGGCGTTTCGAACCTTGTCCGGATCGTAGTAATCGCTGATGCGTGTGCTCATCGGTGTCACAACTGGGCGCTGGTTTGGCTAGCATGATCACACAGCCTTGCAAAACCCGCCGCATGCGTTGCCGCAGGCAAAGTGTCCGTCATGAAGACTCGCCCGACCGCGCCACGCGCCACTTCAGCTCGAACGGCTCGCGCGCCCTGACTCCGCCGCCGATGCTCGGCCAGATCAGGCTGTGCTCGACGTCCTCGGCAGCCGGCTTGGTGAAGTCGCAGACGCCGTCCGGGAAGATTTCGCGGACTTCGTCGATCTGCGCGTCGCTCAGCGCACCGGCATAGTCCGCCGCATCTACCGGGCGCAGCTGGCAACGGATGATGTCGTCGGTCATCGGCATGCCGGCGACCATGCGCGGCGTGCGGGTGACCGGCAGCGCCAGCGAACAGACGCCGATGCCGCTGCCATCATTGTTGTAGAACTCGGGCAGATCGACCCGCAGCGGCACGTCGACGTCGAATTCCGGGAACGCATCGTACAGCGGGCCGAGTTGCGGCAGCAGCGGCAGCTGCGCGAGGCCCAGCGGCAGGAGGATGGCGTCCGGCAGTTCCAGGCGGCCACCGATGGTGCCGAAGGTGCAGCGGTCGCCGGCGGCAACCGGCTTGGCCGCGATCACGGCCTGCATGTGGTCGCCGCCGTACTCGGGCTGCATGGATTCCAGGGTTTCCAGCCACTGCTCCATGACCGGATAGCCGTCGGCCTGCGTGACGACGCCGCGCCACAGGCCCTGGGTATCGATCTGGCCGCTGTGCTTCTCCAGTCGCGAGCGGATGATGAACGGGCGCACCGCTTCGTGGATGTTGGCAACCGGAATCAGGTCGAGATACGGCGCGTGGTCGAGCACCGGTGTTTCCGCTAGCGCGCCACGTCCCAGCACGCCGCCGATCAGATACCCGATGCGCGCCAGCTCGGAGTCCATGCGCATGCGCTCTGGAATGTACTTGCCGTCGATGCTGAAGCCGCCGATGTTGCGATTGACGTCGAGGAATTCCTGCGCGCTGATGGTGCCGCTGCGCAGGGCTTCAAGCCCGTACTGCACGCCGGTGTTGTCGAGCGGCCGGCGCGCGAAACCGGTCGCCCGGTCCTTGCCGAAGATGTTGATGTTGGCGTCCTGCACCGTGCAGCGAACGCCTTTGAGATTCGGACCGCGCTCGTCTGTGGTCTCGGGGCCGCGGTAGCGCATGTCCTCGGGCACCGCGCCGCAGCCGACTTCCGGATTCAGCAGGTCAAGGAAGGCATCGACCCACGACTGGCAGATCGCATTGAGCGGGTTGCCGACCAGGATGCTGTGGCCGTTGACCGCTGCCTGCTTGCCGATCGACCAGTCCAGCGCGCTGTTCTCGTAGTAGTGCTGCAACAGTCCGCAGTCGGCAACCGTCATGGCCGTGGTGAGGATGTCGGCGAACGAGGCCGTCGGCATCGCACCGCTGATCAGGCCGGGCGCGCTGTTGGCGGCGTTGTACTGCTGCAGCGCAGCGCCCGAACCGTTGGTGCCGATCATGAAACGCACCGGACCGTAGTGGTCGGTGATGTATTCCTTGGTCAGCATGGTGGTTTCCATGCTGATCATCGGATTGCAGTGATTGCCGTAGGCGCTCAGCGTGTTGTGAACAATGAGATCGCCCTTGCCGAGGCGATCGGCAATGCCGACCAGATTGACCAGCAGGTTGTCGGCTGAGAATTCCGCCAGTTCCAGCGCACCGAGGACGATGTTCGGATCGCTCTTGCCCTGCTGATAGCCGACACCGCAGGACTCGCCGAACACGTAGTACACACTGCGATCCCACAGCGTCGCCTCGAATGGCGCATCCGCGCCGCGGGCGGCTGGATCGTCAAGCACGGACATGCGCGCAATGCCGCGATTGATCGCGGCGGTTTCGACCCGCACCACAAACGGCACGGCACGACCGTCCTTGGTCTCGGTCATGATCACGTCGGATGGATACGCCGCATACGGATCTGCCAGTTCGACAAAGCCGAGCGTCTGCAGCGAGCGGTAGTACCACTTGTACTGCGTGGCGAATGTGCAGTTGGCATCCATCGGTTCGCCGAGGTCCAGCTCGGCGCTGCGGCAGATAAAGGGTGTCTGATGCGGACCAGAGATCACCGGGCCGGAGATCGGATGATTGGTGACGGCAAGGCTGGCAGTGCGCACGCCAGCAGCGCCGGTCACGGTCGCCGCGAGCTGATTGACGCCGAGCCTGAGCTCCGCCACCAGTCCGCGCACGTCACCGCCCTCCACTCGCCGGAATGCAGAGGTCACGTCCACACCATTGCGGGCGACGCTGTAGCTGTCGTCTTCGGCAAGGCCGCGCAGTGCGACAAGGACATCACCGTCAGTCACCGTGTCCGGCAGCGTCGACAGCGTGATCATCTCGAACTCACCGCTCGCCAGCGGCGGTGTCTTCAGGTTATGGAAATCTGCGTTGACTGCGTTGGTCGTCACGCCACCACCACCGCCTGCGCTGCCGTCTACCGGCTCACTGCTTCCGCACGCTGCCAACAGCGACGCGCAGGCCGTCATTGCGGCCAACGACCGCATGAATTTTCCAGTCATTTGTCATCCTCCATCCATTGCAGGCGCAACACGCCAACGGCGCCAAGCGCTTCTAATAGTTGCAGCAAGATTACAGCACGACGACGACGACGCGTGGCGGCGGACGGGCGATGTCAGGGCACTCCCGACACGCCGTCAGCTGCGCTTCTCACCAGCGAAATGTGCGCGCGTCGCGCGGTACAGCAGGTAGACAGCCCACGGAAATGCCAGCATCCACCAACCCATGGCTTCACGCAGCGGCAGGACCTGGGTCAGTTCATCGTAACGCTGCTGCCAGACCCAGACAAAGACAGCAATGAAGACCCACGGCAGCTGGGTGGCAAAGGCCCATGCCAGACGCTTGATCAGCGATGCCCGCCGTGAGAGCAGGATGAGGATTGCCGGTGCCATCATCGCCAGCGCCGCGACGAGACGCAGCCATACCGTATCGGTCAACAGCCAGTGGGAATCCAAGCGGCTATGCCCATTTGATGCCGCAGCCCATGCTGGGCCGCTGTTTCTTGCTCGGCAGGTCGCCGCCGAGCAGTGCATCCAGCGCCGCGCGCAGATCCTCGCCGGTCACTGGCACCTCATTGCCGGGCGTCGCGCCGTCGAAGCGACCGCGATAGCGCAGCTGATGCAGTCCATCGAACAGGTAAAAGTCCGGCGTGCATGAGGCTTCGTAATCCTTGGCCACTGCCTGCGTCTGGTCATACAGATACGGGAACGGATACCCCAGCTCGCGCGCAACCGCTTTCATCTGCTCCGGACCATCCTCCGGATAACGGACGGCGTCGTTGCTGGAGATGGCGACAAAGCCGACGCCGCGCGCCTGATAGGCGTTGGAAAGGCTTACCAATTCGGCATTGATGTGCTTCACATAAGGGCAATGATTACAGATGAACATCAGCACCAGCGGCCGATCAACCGCGAGCTGCACCAGGCTGATGTTCTTGCCGCTGACAACGTCGGGGAGCGTGAAATCCGGCGCCATTGTTCCGAGCGCCACCATCTTTGAGGCCATCAGTGCCATGGAGGACTGCCTTTTGGGTAGTAATCGCAGTGTAGCCGGGCCTCGATCGCAACAGCAGCGGCCACTGGCCCTTGGCTGGCGGCTTGGCTACAATATCCGCCTATCCGTATGGACAGATAAGCATCTCACCTGGGCATCCGGGCGGTGCCTCTGCCCATCAAGCTGTCCATCCCCTGTCCGACCATCTTGAGGGCCACGCCGTGAGCCAGTACCTGTTTACCTCCGAGTCCGTTTCCGAAGGCCATCCGGACAAGGTTGCCGACCAGATTTCGGACGCCGTCCTCGACGCGATCATTGCGCAGGACAAGAAAGCCCGCGTCGCCTGCGAAACCCTGGTGAAGACCGGCGTGGCGATCGTCGCTGGCGAAGTCACGACCAGCGCCTGGGTCGATCTCGAACAGCTGGTGCGCAAGGTCATTACCGACATTGGCTACAACAGCAGCGATGTCGGCTTCGACGGCGCGACCTGCGGCATCCTCAACATCATCGGCAAGCAGTCGCCGGACATCGCGATGGGCGTCGATGGCACGAAGAAGAAGGAAAAGGCCGCCGAAGACATCGGCGCCGGCGACCAGGGCCTGATGTTCGGCTACGCCTGCGACGAAACCAAGGAGCTGATGCCGGCCCCGATCTACTACAGCCATCGCCTCGTCGAGCAGCAGGCAAAGATCCGCAAGGCCAAGAAGGGCGGCCTGCCGTGGCTGCGCCCGGACGCCAAGTCGCAGGTCACGCTGCGCTACGAGAATAACGTCGCCGTCGTCGTCGATGCCGTCGTGCTCTCCACGCAGCACTCGCCGGACATCAAGCTCAAGGACCTGCGCGAAGCGGTGATGGAATCCATCATCAAGCCGGTGATCCCGGCGAAGTGGATCACCAAGACCACCAAGTTCCACATCAACCCGACTGGCAACTTCGTCATCGGCGGCCCGGTCGGTGACTGCGGCCTGACCGGTCGCAAGATCATCGTCGACAGCTACGGCGGCTGGGCCCGTCACGGCGGCGGTGCGTTCTCCGGCAAGGATCCGTCCAAGGTCGATCGCAGCGCCGCGTACGCCGCGCGCTACGTCGCCAAGAATCTCGTGGCCGCCGGCTTGGCCAAGCGCATCGAAGTGCAGGTCAGCTACGCGATCGGCGTGGCCGAACCGACCTCGATCTTCGTCACCAGCTTCGGCACCGGCACCGTCAGTGACGCCGCGCTCGAACAGCTGGTGCGCAAGAACTTCGACCTGCGTCCGGGCGGCATCATCAAGATGCTCGACCTGATCCATCCGATGTACCAGGCCACGGCCAGCTACGGCCACTTCGGTCGCTCCCCGTACGATGTCAAGCTCGCCAGTGGCGAGAGCTTCACCGCGTTTTCGTGGGAGAAGACCGACAAGGCCGAGCTTCTGAAGGCTGCTGCAAAGAAGCTGAAGTAAGTTCTGTAGAACAACCCCGCCGAGGGGCGCTGCGACCTGCGCAAGGCAGGCCAGGCTCGGCGGGGTTCTTGAAGCAACGGCGCCCGTTCCTGAAATCCACATAGGAGCGATCGCATGAACGCTGTTCTGAAAGCCACAACGGCTGACTACAAAGTACGTGACATTT
>CAZDPA010000027.1:0-31485 GCA_964507195.1 uncultured Salinisphaerales bacterium
CTCTGAACAAGTCGTCATTCCCGCGAAAGTGGGAATCCAGAGCGGAGAGCGCCGCAGTGCATTCCCTGGATTCCCGCTTTCGCGGGAATGACGGATGGAGTTATTCAGACCTCCCAGGGGATGCTGCTTTTCTGTCTGTTTCGGATTTTGTCGAGAGCAGAGTTATACAGTGATGTATGTTGTATTCGAACTACTGAATGTCCGGGGCTAAACTGTGCGCTATTCCGCTCTATCCATTGTCCGCCACGCGCTCAGCGGCCACAGGCAGTGGCAACCCGCATGGCGCAACAAGGAACTGAAGCCTTCCTACGACGTCGTCATCATCGGCGGCGGTGGCCACGGTCTGGCGACGGCGTACTACCTGGCAAAGAACCACGGCATCACCAACGTCGCGGTGCTGGAGAAGGGCTGGATCGGCGGTGGCAACACTGGCCGCAACACCACCGTGGTGCGGTCGAACTATTTCTATCCGGCCTCGGCAGCGTTCTACGAAAAGTCCCTGCAGCTGTATGAAGGACTGAGTCGCGACCTCAACTACAACATCATGCTGTCGCAGCGCGGCAACGTGACCCTGTCCCATAACAGGCATCAGGTCGAGATGGCGCGGCGCATCATGAACGGTATGCGCGTCAACGGCATCGATGCGGAATGGCTGATGCCGGAGCAGATCCATGAACGCGAGCCGCTGCTGCGCCTGGACGGGCGTTTCCCGGTGCTGGGCGGCCTGTGCCAGCCGCGCGCTGGCACCGCGCGCCATGACGGCGTGGCCTGGGGCTATGCGCGCGCCGCGGATCAGCTTGGCGCGAGCATCGTGCAGGAGTGCGAAGTGACGGGCTTCATCAAGAGCGGCAACACCGTCACCGGCGTCAAGACCAATCGTGGAGACGTCGTCGCCGGACGCGTTTGCATCTCGGTGGCCGGCCATTCCAGCCAGATCGCCGCAATGGCCGGCGTGCCGTTGCCGGTGTCCAGCTATGCGCTGCAGGCGTTTGTGTCCGAGCCGCTCAAGCCGGTGCTGAACACCGTGACGATTTCGCCTTCGACCGGCGTCTACATCAGCCAGACCGACAAGGGCGAGATCGTCGTCGGTGGCGCGCTGGACCTGTACCCGTCGTACGCGCAGCGCGGCAACTTCAACACCGTCGAGGCGGTCACCGCCGGCATGCTCGACATGTTCCCGATGTTCTCGCGGCTGCGTCTGATGCGGCAGTGGGCGGGCATCGTCGACATCGTCAAGGATTCCTCGCCGATCCTCGGACCTTCACCGGTCGACAATCTGTATCTGAACTGCGGCTTCGGCACCGGCGGCTTCAAGGCCATACCGGCGGGTGGTTACACGATGGCGCACACGCTGGCGACCGGCAAACGACATCCGCTGATCGAGGCCTTCGGCCTGGAACGCTTCACGACCGGCGCCATGGTCGACGAAGCCGGCGCCTCGGGGATCGCACACTAATGTTGAAACTCAACTGTCCGTTCTGCGGTGTCCGCGACGAGAATGAATTCCGCTGCGGTGGGCAAAGCCACATCCAGCGCCCCGGTCCTCACGATCAGGTCAGTGATGCGCAGTGGGCGGCGTATCTGTTCTTCCGTGAGAATCCGAAGGGGTGGCACTACGAACGCTGGCTGCACGTTGCCGGCTGCCGCCAATGGTTCAACGTGGCGCGCCACACCGTGACTCACGAGATCCGTGCGATCTACGCGATGACCGATCCGAAACCGGACGTCGGCGCCGCGGGAGTCGCGTCATGACACAGACCCATCGTCTGGATAAAGGCGGTCTGATCGATCGCAGTCGCACGCTGCGGTTCACTTTTGATGGTCGCAGCTACAGCGGTTACGCCGGCGACACACTGGCATCGGCGCTGCTCGCCAACGGCGTGAAGGTGACAGGCCGCAGTTTCAAGTACCACCGCCCGCGCGGCATTCTTGGCGCCGGCTTCGAGGAGCCCAACACGCTGGTACAGCTGGGCCGAGACGAGCGTGCCGAGCCGAACCTCAAGGCAACCCAGGTCGAGCTGTATGACGGACTGGAGGCGAAGGCTGTCAACTGCTGGCCCAGCGCACGCTTCGACCTGCTCGGCATCCTGCGTCACTTCAAGACGTTCATGCCGTCGGGCTTCTACTACAAGACCTTCATCTGGCCCGGCTGGCATTGGTTCGAAGCGCTGATTCGCGCTGCGGCTGGATTGGGCGTGAGCCCGCGCAAGCCGGATCCGGATCGCTACGACAAGCGGCACGACAACGTCGACGTGCTCGTCGTTGGCGGCGGCCGTCATGGGCTCGAATCGGCGATTGCTGCGGCTGAATCCGGCAAGCGGGTGCTGCTGATGGACGACAGGCCGCAGCTGGGTGGCGCCTTGCGCTACGAGCCATCGGCGCCCGGCGATCTCGATCGCCTGCTGGAGAAGGCAAGGTCCCTCATGTCGCTGAGCATCGCCAGCCGTTGTACGGTTTTCGGCTACTACGACCACGACCACCTGGTTGTGGTGCAGGCCTTCACTGAAGGCGCGGTGCGGCAGCGCCTGTGGCATGTCCGCGCTCGCGAGGTCGTCCTTGCGACCGGCGCGATTGAACGGCCGATCGTGTTCCCGAACAACGACCGCCCCGGTGTGATGCTGGCCGGTGCGGCGCGTCAGTATCTGCATCTGTACGGTGTGCGGGTCGGGCAGGACATCGTCATCGCGACCAACAACGACAGCGTCTATGCGGTTGCGTGTGAACTTGCGAGCGCCGGCCTGCATATCGTCGCGATCCTCGATTCGCGCGAGGGCTCCGACGGTGCGGATATCAAAGCGGTTGAAGCCCGCGGCATACGCATCGAATGGAAATCCGCGCCGACCGATGCGCGCGGCGCGTCAGCGATTGCTGCCGTCGAGTTTCACCAGGTCGATTCGCAGGGCCGGGCGGTGTCGCAGACCGCGCAGGTGCTCGACTGCGACTGCCTGCTTGTTTCGGGCGGCTGGAATCCGACCGTTCATCTGTTCTCGCAGGCGGGCGGATCGCTGAAGTTCGACGACCGCCTGCAGGCCTTCGTTCCGGTCAAGTCGGCGCAGCATGACCGCTCGGTCGGCGCCGCCGCCGGGGCGTTCGATGCGGACCTTCACCAGGGCGCCCTGTGGTCTGTCGATGTCAGCGCGCTCGGGCGCAGCCCATCCTACAGCTGGGTCGACTACGCCAGCGATGTGACGGAAGGCGATCTGCGCTTGGCGGTGCGCGAGAACTTCGCCGCCGTCGAGCATCTGAAGCGCTATACGACCACCGGCATGATGGCCGACCAGGGCAAGACCTCGAACGTCAACGCCATCGGCATCCTCGGCGGTGCGCTCGGCAAGGCACCCGGCGAAGTGGGAACGACCAAGTTCCGTCCGCCATTCAACCCGGTGACCTTCGGCGCGATCGCCGGTCAGACGGTGGGCGCGTTCTACCAGCCGCTGCGCCAGCTGCCGACCGACGCACTGCAGCGCGCTGCCGGCGCGCTGTTCGAGGACTACGGCGGCTGGAGCCGTCCGGTCTGCGTGCCGCTGGCCGACGAGAGCGAACACGCTGCGGTTCTGCGCGAGGTGAAGGCGGTGCGCTCCGGCGTCGGCATCATCGATTACTCGCCGCTCGGCAAGATTCTCGTCCATGGCCCCGATGCAGCGACGCTGCTGCAGCGCATGTACGTCAACAACATGAAGACGCTGAAGCCCGGTTTCTGCCGCTACGGCGTGATGCTCGGCGAGGACGGCATCGTGATGGATGACGGCGTGCTGACGCGCTGGGGCGAACTGACATTCCAGGTCGGCACCACCAGCGGCAATGCCGAACGCGTGACCGACTGGCTCGAGGAATGGCTGCAATGCGAGTGGGTCGATCTCGACGTCATCGTCGAGCCGGTGACCACGCAGTGGGCAGTCACGATGGTGGCCGGACCGCAGGCCCGGCGTCTGCTGCAGCGCATCAGCACAGACATCGATTTCTCAGCTGAAGCCTTCCCGCACATGACCGCGCGCGAAGGTCGCATCGGCGATGTGCCGGTACGCATCATGCGCGTGAGCTTCACCGGCGAGCTCAGCTACGAAGTGAGCGTGCCGTGGCGCTACGGCGCCGCGTTCTGGCAGCGGCTGCTGGCCGCAGGCAGGGACCTCGGCGTCACGCCGTTCGGCATCGAGGCGCTGATGACCATGCGCATCGAGAAAGGCTACTTGCATGTGGGATCCGAGACCGACGGCTCGACCATGCCGCAGGACATCGGCTTCCAGGACATCATTGCGAAGAAGGTCGACGACTTCGTCGGGCGCCGCTCGACGATGACACCCGAAGGCCTGCGGCCCGACCGCATGCAGCTCGTCGGCCTGCAGTCACTGGATGATCGTGAAGTGCTGCCGATCGGCGGCCATGTCGTCGATGCCGCATTCAAGACAACACCCGCTCATTCGCAGGGCTGGGTGACGTCGTCAGCCTACAGTCCGACGCTGGAGCGCCCGGTGGCGCTGGCGCTGGTCTCGCGCGGCAGAAGCCGCCTGGGTGAAACCGTGAAGGTCTACGACGCGCAGCTTGGTTGCTGCCTTGCAGCGCGCATTGTTGAACAGGTGGCCTACGATCCATCGGGAGCGCGCATCAATGTCTAGTTCAACCCTCGAGGCCATGTCAGCGCTGGGTTCGAGCAGAGCCTTCACGGGCACCGTCGTCGTCGATACATCGCAACTCAAGGTCAGCGAAGTGCCCTGGCTACAGGTGCTGAGTTTGCGCTCCTCGAAGATGCACGCCAGCGAGCAGGCACTGTCAACGCTGCTCGCGCCGCTGGGTCTGCAGGCACCGCGCGCGGCCAATGCGCTGCAGGGCAATCCGCAAAGATCCTGCTCGTGGCTGGAGCCGCACGCCTGGCTGCTGGTTTCGGAATCTGCCGTCGAGTTTGGCAAGCAGGCGCACTGGCTGATCACCGACATCTCGGATCGCATCGCCGTCTTCAGCGTCAGGGGAGAGCACGCGCGAGACATCATCGCCGCGGGCTGCGATCCCCATCTGGTTCATCCGGGCGCGATGGCACGTACGCGATTCGGTGGCATCGCCAACGTCATTGTCGCGCAATGGGCTGAAACCGATTACCGTCTGCTGATTGATGTCAGCGTTGCGGGTGTTTTTGCGCCGTGGCTCAAGTCGGCTGCGCAAAACCTGCGCAGTCCGCTGAACCTGACCAAGCAGGCAGGTTCGAGCTGAGCCAGCCGATGTAGGTTTTCTGTCGGCTTGAGTTTCCTGATGCCGGCTGCCGCTGCTTAGCACGAATGTCGAACCCGGTCCGACCGTCTCTGGAGTGCCAGGAGCAGACTTCCTCAGTGTCCATTACCCAGCAAGCTAAGGAATTTAGACGTTGTTCTGCGCGAATTCGACCTGGAATCCCGTGCCATGGCGATTCGTTGGTTGCGCTATCCTCACTTAACTGGGGATCTAGATGTCCGATGCTCTGCAAGCCTACGTACCTTCGATCATGTGGCACATGGTCATGCTGGGCATTGGCTTCGCCTTCATCCATGCTGACCGCGACTCGCCGACCAGCAAGGCATTGGCGGCGGCGTTCGCGTTTTATGGCATGGAATGCATTCCCGGTGTATTCCTGCGGGCGCTGGACCACTGGCCTCTACCTCTCGAATGGCGAGCCTTGCTCGCTATCCCCGGAAATCTGGCCTACATCGCCTTTGCAGAATGGTTCCGACTGGTTCTGCTCACTGTGACGCCTCAGGGTCGCTTGATCCGCGGCGGGCTTGTGATGCTGCGGCTGTCACAACTAATGCTGGCATCGCTGGTCATTTGCGCCTTTGCGTTGCCTGAACTGTACGGGCGCGACTTTTTGCCCCCTGCGGTGGGCGGCAAGGGCAGTGGTCTGGGGTACTGTCTATTCGCCGGCCTGGGGCAGGCGGCCCGCTTCCTGCTGGTTTTGCCCATCCTGATCCTGCTAGTGCAGAAGATCGATTTTCAGGAACGGCCGCGTGTCCTTGGATTAGTCGCAGCCATTCCCTTCATCGAAGTGCTGCCCTACTACTTCCTTCCGATCGCCTCGCCAGCCTTTTGGGCCAGCAACATCCTGGGCCTGATGATCTTTCTCGCCGGGGCGGTGCGCTATCACGTCCTGCAGGGCCAACGCGGCCAGTTCATGGCACGCTTCCTGTCTCCGCAGGTCCGCTCGCTGGTTCATGAACGCGGCTTGCTGCGGGCACTCGACCAGACGCATCTCGATATCACCATCGTCTGCTGCGACCTGCGCGGCTTCACCGCCTACTCTCAGGCGCACCCGCCCGCGGACGTCGTGAGGCTGCTACACGACTACTACGATTCTGTCGGGACAGTAGTGGCGGAGTTTGGTGCAACGATCAAGGATTTTGCTGGCGACGGCATCCTCATCCTCGTCGGTGCGCCCCTTCCGGATTCGCAGCACACTCGCAACGCCCTGACGCTTGCCCGCCGTGTTCACGATGCCATGTGCTCCGTCTCGCAGCGTTGGAGTCACGATGCCTACCGCATCGGCCTCGGGATAGGCGTTGCCAGTGGTAAGGTCATCGTGGGCGTGATCGACTCGACTTCTCGCTTCGAGTACGCGGCCGTCGGGCCAGCCGTGAATCTGGCCGCGCGTCTGTGCGCCGAAGCCGCCGATGGCGAAATCCTGACGGATGCGCAGACGCTCGAGGCGGCGGGCATCAGTGCCGGCGCGTTCGATACCCGCGCAGAGATGAACCTGAAAGGCATCGCTGAGCCGGTGATCGTTGTTGCTGTGAGTGCGTGAGTGGGGCAATGAACCTGAAAATTTCGACATCACGGAAAGGATCGATTTCGATGCTCGGATCAGGCAACCGCGAGTCCGCTAAAGACTGATCAGCGACCGTAGCTGAAGTGGAGGTTCACGACCGGCCGCTGTCGGGGGGCGAATGTTGAGTTGCGGACTTCCGCTTCGAGCTGATGTCAGCCGGTCAGTCTCATCAGAATGGCATGTCAGATCCAGCCGGTCCGGTCGCCAGCTTTGAATGGCACATTCAGAAATCCCGCCTCCTGACTGTCATACAAAAGATCTTCAGCAGCCGGCACTGCACATGGTGCAGGCCGCCAGCACGCTGATCAATGCGCCACGGCTCGCGATTGCGAGAGTCATGTCTTCAGGCTCCGGGGCTGCGCTGCGAATGCTCGCGATCGCGAGTCAGGATTTCAGGCCGAGCTGGTCGATGAAGAACGTCAGCCAGTCCGTGCCCTGTGCATGCAGGCCCGCGACGTCCTTCGCGCCATGGCCGACGCCGTCGCGCAAGCGCATCAGGATCGGATGCGATCCATTGTTGGCAAGCTGCAGGCGCGCGGCCATCTTGCGGACGTGCCATGGCGGGCAGCGCACATCCTGCTTGCCGGCGTCGAGCAACAGTGCCGGGTAGGTGATGCCGTCCTTGACGTTCTGGTACGGGCTCCAGGCGCGCAGCACTTCCGACATCTCGGGGTCGTTGGAATCGCCGTAGTCCAGCGTCGAGGCGGCACAGATCGGATCGTGCACGCGCGCCAGTGCGTCGGTGATCGGCACCTGCGGAATGCTGGCGCGGAACAGCTCCGGACGCTGGACGACAACCACCGTTGCCATGACGCCGCCGTTGGAGCCGCCGACCACGCCCAGTTGCGCCGCGGTGGTGATGCCGCGTGCGATCACATCTTCGGCAATCGCGTAGACGTCGTTGAAGCTGTTCTGCTTGTACTTGAGGCGACCCTGGTGCCACATGTCCGGGCCCAGTTCGCCACCACCGCGCAAGTGCATGTGCACCAGCACGCCACCCGCCTTGACCCAGGCGGCCATCCAGGTGCCGGACCAGCCGGGAATCAGCGCCGCCTGGAAGCCACCGTAGCCGTACATCGCGGTCGGCTGCGGCTTGGACAGATCAATATCTGAGCGGGCGATGATGTGATAGGGCGCGCGGGCACCGTCAGCGCTGATGGCCCAGTAGTCGTGGATCTGGGCGTCGATCATGACCAGCGACTCGGTCAGCGCCTCGACCTTGAGCGTATGGACGTTGGCCTTGTACAGCGCCGCCGATTGCACAGGCGAGGAGAAAGGGAAAATCACGTCGCCATTGGCGCCCATGCTGGCCATGTCGAGCATGCTCCAGATGGCGAACTGCATGGTGCTCAAGGAGCCCTTGCCCGGCAGCGGAATCTCGCCCTTGAGTTGGCCTTGGGTATCGAACACGCGCATGCGCGACCAGGTGTCGACCAGGTCGATCAGCACCAGATGCCGGTCGACGACCAGCAGCGTGGCCAGCACGTTCTGCGAGCCCGGCACCAGTTCCTTCCAGGTGCTGCGATCGGTTGGCGTGGCCAGCGGAATCGACACGAGACGGCCGCAGGCCGCGCCGTCAGTGGTCACCGCGTAGCAGCGGTCGTCGATGATGTCGCCGCGGAACTGCGCGGTTTCGCCCTTCAGGAATGGGCGCCAAGCGCCGTCGTTGCCGGCGCTGACATCCCGGATGTACTCGATGCGTGGGCTCAGATGGTCCGCGATCATCAACATGTGTTTGCCGTCGGCCGAGGGCTTGACCCACATCGTGTCCGCGCTGGGCTCGTAATCCTCGGCCTGGTTCACCGCTTCCGCGCCGAGAACATGCAGATAGATCTTCGAGCCTGCCGCCATGGCATCCGGATCTCGCGCAGTGATGTAGAAGCCGCTGCTGTCCGGCAACCAGGCCGCGAAGAATGCATAGACCTGCGGAATGCCATCCATCAGCACCTTGCCGCTGTCGACTTCGTACACGCGCAGTTCGGCGAGCTCCACGCCGTCGACGCCCAGGCTTACCACCAGCTTGCGGCCGTCCGGTGAGGGCACCACGGCGTCAGACGTCAGCATGCGGCCGTTCGCCATCGCATTGAGGTCGAGGACGCAGCGCCAGGGGCCGGCTATGGTCTCGGCCACTTCGATCACCTGCATCTTCTGGTTCTCCGGCGTGCGCTTGCGGAACCAGCGGCCGCCGCTGAACACCGGAATATCTGACTCGATCACCGGCATCGCATCCAGCAGCATCTCGGCGCGTGCCTTTGCAGGATTGCTGCTGAGCCAGTCCTGGGCGAGACGATCCTGCTGCGCCGTCCACTCCAGCGTCTCAGGCGATTCTTCTTCCAGCCACTGATAGTTATCGGTGTAGCTGACACGGCCGAACGTGACGGAGACAGGCGTGATCTTGGCAGTCGGATATTTCATATGTGATCTGTGAGTACGTAATGGGTAGTCGTGAGTGCTGCGAGAGAATTTCTTCAGCGCCGTTTGCTGGTGACGGCGGGTGTGGCAAGCAGGGCATCGAGGTAGAGCATGAGCCAGCGCCGATAGAGAGAAGCGGTCGCGCCAGAGCCGAGCAGCTTTTGCAGTTGCGGTGCGAGGTTGCCCATGTTTTCCATGTAGGCCTGTGCGATCAGCGCGTCCTGCTCCGGATTACCCGGCCGCTGAGTAGTCGTGGCCCAGGCGCTCGGCATGGCGCCGATCAGGGAATAGATGGCCATCGCCCGTTCGAAGGCAATGCCGGCGTCGACCATGACCTGCAGGCACTGCTGTGTGATTCGGCCGACGACGGCCGCACTGGCCGGCCCGTGAAGTTTTACGAGGTAGGGATGCGCGCGGGCGATTTCGAGGATGTCCATGCTCAGTCGAAGCAGCTGATCGCGCAGCGTGCTCTTGCTCTTCGAATCGAGAGGCCGCAGCGCCGACATGATCTGGGCTGCGACCTCGTCCTCGAGATCGACAAGATTCCTGAAGTAGCGCGACAGCGCGCCGACGGTCATGCCGAGCTCGCGAGCGACGGCGCGGAACGTCAGCGCCTCCGGTCCGTCGCGATCCAGCATGCGCAGAGCGCATTCGACGATCTCGGCGCGGCTGTGGCTCGGCCGTGGGCCTGGTTTCGAAACTGAGATATCGGTGGTAGCCATACGGGGTCCATACCTAACTGAGGACAGTGTCCTCTATATGCATACAGTGCTGTATTATTCGGCGTACGTCAAGCGCGAATGACTGAACATCAGCAATTTCGGATTGAACAGAAACCCGTTCGCATCGAGTGCCGTGCGCGGAGCGCACGGTGTATCGAGATGCCAGCGCAGGCCTCGTCGTGGTGTCTCGATACACCGCTCGCCGAGGGCGAGCGGCACTCGACACGAACGGGTGATTGGGGTTTCTGGTAATACGCAGCAACGTAGTCCGGACGAAGTCCGGGGCATTTGCGTGGGGCGAGCGTACGCCCCGGATTGCATCCGGGCTACGGCGACTGCGAGTGGAGGTTCGTCACCAAGCGGTCGGCTTGTCGTCCGGCTCCGGAGACTGCGGCAGGACGTTGAAGCGGAAGTCCTTCGGCGGATCCTCAAGCAAGAGGTGGCGGCAGATGTAATCCATCACCTTGCGATACGTGTAGCGCGTGCGGTTGATGGTGTGATGATTGCGGTTGGGCAACACCATGAGTTCCACCGGCGCATCAACCTCGATCGCAGCCGCATAGAGCTGCGTGATCGGCGGGAGCGGGCAGTTCTCGTCCAGCTCGCCCGCGACGATCAGCAATGGGCTCCTGATCCGGTCGACCTGCTGGGTTGCGTCGAGCGATGCGTAGTTCACGGGGCGCGCGCATTCATCGGTGCGCAGTGCGCTGCCATTGCCGAAATCAGGCTCGCCATGCCAGCCAGTCCAGTGATAGTCCGGATACATGTTATGCACCGAGCAAAACGGCGCGCCGGAGACGCCGACGGTGAAGACCTCGGGGAATTCGATCATTGCGCGAATCGCGGCGTAGCCACCGTAGGACGCGCCGACGATGCCGACGCGCGAGGTGTCGAGCCAGGCATGACGTCCGCCGAGCTGGCGGATCGCCGCGGCGTAGTCGTCGAGGCCGATGAGATTGAGCTTGTCCTGGCCCGCGGTGGCGAAGGCGCGATCGCGGCCGGTGGTGCCGCGCGCATCCATCACCATCACCGCGCAGCCAAGTTCGGCCCAGATCGCTGGTGGAAACCAGAGCGTGAATCCGAGTGCGGCGGCGACATAGCTGCGCGGGCAGGCCGCCATCACGGGGCTCGCGTACTGCGAGACCATCAGCGGCGCCGCGGCACCGGTAGGCAGGTTCTTCGGGCGGTACAGCAGTCCGTGGATTTCCGTCTTGCCGTCTGCGGCGAGCGTGACGAATTCTTCCGGCGTTACGTAACCGGAAGCCAGCAAAGCGGAGACGTCGGCGTCTTCGATGACCTGCTCTTGGCCGGTCTCGAGATTGAGCACACAGGTCTGCGGCGGCTGCGAAACCGTCGAGCGCGTATAGAAGAGGTACTGACGATCCGGCGACAGCTGGCTGGTGAACTCCGTGTCCTTGGAGATTGCAGACAATCCGGGATTGATGTCGGCATCCATTCCGGCAGGGGTCAGCCGACGCAGTCCGCTGCCATCGAGATTGATGCTGTAGAGCGCGCGCAGATACGGATTGCTGCCCTCACGACCCTGGGCAGTGAACAGGGTGCGTCCCGTCTGCGGATGCACGTCGATGAGATCGCGCACCAGCCAGTCGCCCTGCGTGACGGCGTTGAGCAAAGCCCCGGACTTGCCGTCATAGAGGTACAGATGCCCCCATCCCGATCGATGGCTGTACCAGATGACCTGATCGAGATCGCCCAGCACAGCGACCGCAGGCTGGCTGTACGAGGTGGTGTTGAGCTCGACGCGCGGTTCATCTTTCTCGGAAACCACAGTTCGATAGCTGCCACTGCAAAGATCGATGTCGAGCAGATAGGCCGCTCTTTGCTGCGCGCCGAACATCACCGCGTACGCGCGGCGGCAATCGGCGCTCCACATCCACTTGCGCACCGCTTCCCAGTCCTGGTGCAGATGCAGCTGATCTTCCGGCAGTTCCAGCGGCGTCAGCTGGCGCGTGGCGATGTCGAGGCACAGCCAGTGGATCGTCGGCGGCGCCTCGCCGGTCAGCGGCATCCGCGGCAGATGTACTTTGGGCCGGAAGCTCCCGTCATGCGGTGCGGCTTCGAGATACGGATACGGCTGCACGTGGCGCTGGTCGACGCGCCAGACGATGAGCTTGCTGCTGTCGGGTGCCCACACGACGCCGGCCGGCCGGTCGGTGCCGCCGATACGGCTGCGCGGCACGTGCCCGGCCTTGTAGTTGCCGTGATAGATGGCGTAGCCGTCATCGGGCGATCCGTCGGTGGTGATCTGCTGCGGCTCGCCGCCGACCGCAGCGAGCCACAAGTTGCCGTCGCGCTGGCTCAGCAGCCACTGGCCGTCCGGAGATCGTGATGGTCCGTGTGCTGGCGCGACATCACCGAGTACTTTCGGCTCGCCGCCGCTGCGCGGGTAGCGCAGTCGCTGCTTCTCCACGGTGAACTCAATGGCGTCGACATCAAGCCTGGTGACCGCAATCGGCAGCTTGACGGCCTCGGCCTCGTGTCCAAGCTCGCGCAGCGCCAGGGCGAGCTGCGCATGGTCAAAGCCCGGACGACGTTCTCCGGAGGCAGGGTCGACAACAAGCCATTCACAACCCTTGTCTGTCTCGCGCCGGTACCAAAGCTCGTTGCTGTCCTTCATCCAGCGCATTGCGGGCGCTGCGTTGCGGATTTTCCCGGCGGCGAGGGCGGGGAGCAAGCCTTCGGCTGCGGCATACCGCTCATGCATGCTCATGTGCTTCACCGGTTTGCTTTTGTCTGAGGACAACGTCCTCTGTTGATATACATTGGTGTATTATTCTGGCATCGTCAAGAGGTGGCGGGCGCGTCGGGTGCGCCACCGAACCTGGTTCAATGCGATTGCGAGGCGAGCTCTTGGGTCTGAACAATGTGCAAGCAGTTCTGGAACGCAGCGTCGTATGGGACAACCACGCCTGCATGCCGTTGCGACCAGACGACAAGGACTTCCTGCCACAGCTCGCGCGCCACAGAGCAGCCGGTGCCAGTGTTGTGATGCTCAATGTGAGCTGCGACTGCGAACCGCAGCGGCCATTCGAGATGATCGAGTCGTTCCGTTCCTGGCTTGCGGCACGTCCCGCTGAGTACATCGTCGGTGCCGGCATCGCCGACATCGAGCAGGCCAGGCGTGAAGGAAAACTGGCGGTGTTCTTCGACGTCGAAGGCGCCATTCCGGTCCAGGACGACCCGCAGATCGTCGCGAAACTCTATGCGCTGGGCGTGCGCTGGATGCTGCTGGCCTACAACCGCAACAACAAGCTCGGCGGCGGTTGCCAGGACGAGGACATCGGCCTGACCACGCAGGGCAGGCTCGTTCTCGACGAGATGAGGAGAGTCGGCATGGTGCTGTGCTGCACGCATACCGGCGAGCGCACTGTGCGCGAGGCCATGGAGTACATCGAGCGCCCGGTGATCTTCTCTCACTCAAACCCGCGCGCCGTGCACGAGCATCCGCGCAACATCACCGACGACATGATCCGTGCCTGCGCGGTAACCGGTGGCGTCGTCAACATCAATGGCATCGGTATCTTCCTCGGTCACAACGACAACTCGACGGAGACTTACGTGCGGCACGTTCGGTATGTCGCGGACCTCGTGGGCCGGCAGCATGTCGGCATCGGTCTGGACTACGTCTTCGACAGCAAGGAGCTGGACGACTACATCACCAGCAACCCTGAGACGTTCCCGCCGGCACTCGGCTACGGAGCCGGCATCCGGATGATCGAGCCGGAGCGTATCCCGGTCATCGCCGAAGCGCTGCTGGCCAGCGGCTGGAGCGATGCGGATCTCGAAGGGTTTCTCGGCGCGAACAATCTGCGTGTCGCGCGCGCGGTCTGGAAATGACTGAGTGAACGAAGCCTCGAAGAACGCACCGTTGCGCCGCAGTGTGCTGCTGGCCTTTGTGTTTCCGAGTCTCGTGCTCGGCATCATGCATGGGCCGGAGGCGCAGATTCAGGCGGTCTACGCCAAGCACGCCGGTCTGTCGCTCGGGGCTTTGGCATTGGCCATCCTGTTCAGCCGATTGTTCGACGGCATCACGTATCCGCTGATCGGTTACCTGTCGGACCGCAGCTATGCACGCAGCGGCACGCGCAGGAACTGGGTCGTTGCGGGCTCGATCATTTCCGTCTTTGGCATCTGGTTCCTGATGCGCCCGCCACAGGAGGTGACGATCTGGTACTTCGGACTCTGGTCCGCCGTCACCTATCTGGGGTGGAAGGTGATCGAGATCCCGTTGCAAGCCTGGAGTTACGTGCTCAGTGCGGACTACGCCCAGCGCGCCAGAGTGCAGGCCTGGCGCGCCTTCGCCATGATCTGCGGGCCTCTGCTGTTCTACACATTGCCGTATCTGGCCGTGAAGCTGGGCTACTCGGACAGCACGGAACTCGATTTCCGCACGCTCGGTTTTGCGGCGGTGATCTGTGTCTGGGCACTGCCATTGGCGACCGCGCTGCTGGTCCTGCGGGTCCAGGCCGGACAGGCAGCACCGCCTGCACTGCCCGCAGCGGCCGAGCGCTTTGGCGCAAAAGAGGTCCTCGCCGCCGTACGGGGAAACCCGCCGCTGCTGCGCCTGCTCGCGGCGTTTCTGCCATTCAACATCTTTGGCCAGATGTCCAGTGGCGTCAGTTACCTCTACATCGATACCTACCTGGGACTGAGCGAGCAATTTCCGGCGATCATGATGGTCTCCCTGCTGGCGACGCTGCTGGGCATTCCGTTCTGGTCCGCACTCGCCGCGCGATATGAGCGGCATCGGGTCTGGGCGATCTCGCTGATCTGCTGCGGAACGGGGCTGACTTCACTGGCACTGCTTTCACCCGGCGAATTCGCCCTGCCTTTCATTTTCGTCTTGTACCCCGCGAGCACCTTTTGCCTGATCGGCTCGGTGATTGTGTTCACGATGTCTGCCGACATCGTCGACTACGGCCGACTCCACAGCGGCCAGGACCACGGTGGACTTTACGGATCCCTGTTTTCGTTCCTGCAGAAATCCCTGATGAGCGTGGCGGCCGCAGCGGGGATCGCACTGGTCGGCACATTCGGCTTCGATGCCGCCGCACAGGTGCAGTCGGTGGACGGCGTGTTCGGGATCAAGCTGGTCAGCTCGGTTCTTCCGGGCATTGGCCTGTACGCGGCTGCGGTCATCATCTGGAACTATCCGTTGACGCGCGCGCGTACAGAGGAGATCCAGAAGGCGCTGGCCGAACGGGATCGCTTGGCGATCGAGGGCTGATCCGGGGCTTGTCGATTGATTCGAGCCTGCGTAGCCAGCGTAGGGCGGATTTAGCCGCTAGGCGTATTCCGCCTTCCGCGGTGCTCGGAAGGCGGAATACGCTGCGCTATTCCGCCCTACACGCCCTACGTGGCCCGCCGTGACTAGGTGATGTTGCGCCTTGACACGAATTGAAACATTCATCACTGTATGGTTGTTTTCGGTCAATGACCGAAAACAACATCTGCTTACTTGCAGGAGAGTCGGATGAGAGCAGTTGCGAAAGCGGCGCTGGGACGCCCGTCCACGTTCAACCGGGACGACATCGTCGATGGTGCGCTGGCTTTGCTGGTGCGGGACGGGGTCGAGGCGCTGAGTTTGCGCGGGCTGGCACGCGAGCTGGGTTGCGTGCTTGGCACGATTAACTATCACTTCGACAATCTGGCCGACCTCGAGGACGCCGTCGTTGCACGCCTGCTGGAACGGCTGCCGGTGCTGGACGCGGCACGTCCCGAGCCGCTGCGCGAGCAACTGGTGGCGCTGGGCCTGGCGCAGATCGAGGCCCACGGCACGCATCCCTACCTGCGCCACGTCGCCGGCCCCATCAGCATCGAGATCGCCGCCCGCCAGCTGCGGCAACACTGGACCACGCTGCAGACCCTGGGTCTGCCGGAACACCTCGCGATGCTGTGCATGGAAATGCTGTCGGGCCTGGCACATAACCGTGGCACCGAAATCTATCGCCTGCGCAATGGCGGCGAGAGGGCTGTGCACTTGTACCAGGAATTCTCAAGAAAGCTCGGCAAGGCTCCGCCCATGAAGCTCACTGCGGCCAGCTTCAGCGTGAAAGGCCTGGAACCGCTGCACCGCGAGATGCTTGGCAACGCCATCGACATTTTTCTGCGCGGCATCGAGGCTGGGGATCGAGTCAAGCCGCGTGCTGCGGCACGGAGAGTCAGATGATCCGCGTGATGCGAAGCTCAGGGCGGGGAAGTGGCTCCTGGTTGATCGGCTTGCTGCTGCTCACTGTGCTGTGCAGCGCAGCGGCACAGGAATCCGTTGAACCGGGGCCATCGATAGCCACAGAGAGCGGGGATGTACCCGCATCGGTTGCGCAATCACTGGAGACTGTCGAGGTTGTGCCCTTGCGCTCCGAACCGCCGGCGCCAGACGTCAGCGAAGCTGCGCAGCCCACGCAACTGGAGGAAATTGTCGTCACCGCGACCAAGCGCGCCGCGCCGGTGCGCAGTATCCCTGCGACGATCAATGTGCTGGACGGCGAGAAGCTGGAGCGCGAAGGCGTGCAGAGCATCGACCAGATCGTCACCTTGGTGCCGGGCGTGAATCTGACCGACGAGGGCTCCGGCGGGCAGGCCAAGCGCATCACGATCCGCGGCATTTCGACCGGTCTGGGCGTGAACCCCACCGCGGGCACATTGTTTGGGGACATTCCGTTCTCGGATCCTTTTTCTCCGAAAGTTCAGCTCGACCCGAACCCCTTCGACATGGCCACGGTCGAGGTCCTCAAGGGGCCGCAGGGCACCCTGTTCGGTGGCACCGGTCTGAACGGCTTGATCCGATACGTGCCCGAGGCGGCAAACGTTAATGCGTTCCAGCTGAAGTACTTCGGCCAGTTCAATGCGTATCCCGGCAACGGCGGCGACGGCTGGAGCTACGGTGCCGCCGTCAACGTACCGTTCGCCGATCACACGGCGGCGGTCCGCATCATGGGCTTCCAGCGTGAGTCCCCGGGGTACACGGAAGATCTCTACAACGACAAGGCCGACGTCAACACGCTGGATCAGCATGGCTTTCGCGGGATGCTGACCTGGCTGCCGTCGGATCGGTGGAAGCTGTCGTTGGCGCTTGCGACCCAGCACACGACCGAGGACGACATTTCGTTCACGGACAATTACGACGGGCAGCTGTCGCGGGATAACAGTCCGCGCCCGAGTCCAGCCGAGTACAGCTATACACTTGCGAGCCTCGGCATTGAACGCAGCTTCGAGTGGGGCGACCTGGTGTCGCAGACGTCTTACTTCGAGAAGCAGTTCGACATCTTCCTCGAAGCCTCGCGTGCGCTCGGCGGGCTGTTGCCGCTGCTGGCGGGCGTGAACACGAACCGCAGTGATGGCATGACACAGGAGCTGCGCGCCGTGTCCGCGCCCGGGGAGTCGCCGTGGCGCTGGCTCGCCGGAGCTTTCTACTACAGGACGGATCTGTACGACTGCTCCAACATCGGCGCCGCCGCCAACCTGCCGACCTTGCCGATCCAGATCCCCGGGCTGCTCGAGGGGCTGTTGCCGAATCCCTGTCCCGAAAACGTCGGAAGACTGCAGGGGACACTGAACATCGCGAACCTGATCGGCGAGGTGGAACTGGAGGAGCAAGCCCTGTTCGGTGAAGTCACGCGCGAACTCGGCGAGAGCTGGGAGGCGACGTTCGGTGCGCGTGCATACCGGATCGAGTCCGGCGGTGCCGTCACGACCGCGGGCGCAATCTATTCGTCGCAGAACAACCTCATGGAGACCACGCGCTATCGCGAAGTCGGCGAGCGCGGCATCAGCCCGAAGGCATCCATCGTGTTCGCGCCGACTGACGACCTGCGCACCTACTTCACGGTTTCACGGGGCTTCCGCTTCGGTGGCCCGCAGCTCGCCGCATCGACGCCGACCTCCGACGTGCCGGAGGTCTACAAGTCCGATTCGCTGTGGAACTACGAGCTGGGTCTTCGCACCGACTGGCTCGATCGCTCGCTGCGGATCGACGTCTCGGCGTACCACGTCGACTGGACGGATCCGCAGGTCTTCCAGCTCGATCGGGTCGCAACACTGAACTTCATCGACAACGTCGGCGGTGCCGATGGCAACGGAGTGGAGCTGGCCCTGCGCTATCTGCCGCCATTCATTCCCGGTCTTTCACTCGACACTGCGGTGGCGTGGAACCGGACCGTGACGACTGAAGCGTTCGACTCGGTCGAGGGCGGTACCGTGGCCACAGGCTCGCCCTGGCCACTGTCGCCACGCTGGCAGGCCGCGACGACGCTGACTTACGTACAGCCGATCCGGGACTGGCAGGTCGGTGCGTCGCTGCGACATCTGTATCTGGGCCAGGCCTGCAATACGATCGAGTGCACCGCGCAGGTGTTTGGCTACCACACGCTCGACCTGAACCTGTTTGCCAGCGCCGTCGGTGACAGCTTCTGGCCGCAGCTGAGTCTGTCGCTGAACAACCTGACGGACGAGCGCGGCTACAGCAGCATCACGACCAACCCTCAGCCCGCGGGCGATACCGTCACGTACGTCGCACCGCGCACCCTGGTCCTGCGCTTGAGCGGCAGTTTCTGAACCATCGGACACGAATGACTCATGACTGCATCTGAATCAAAGCTCAGCCTGGCCGCAGACGACTATGCCGCCGCTGCCAAGGTGCTCGAAGCAAATCTGTCGGGCCTGATCCGCAATGCCGACATCACCCCGAACTGGCTCGGTGACACGGGCCGGTTCTGGTACCAGAAACAAACCACCGATGGTTCGCAGTTCGTCATCGTTGATGCAGCCACCGGCAGCCGCAAACCAGCGTTCGACCACGACGCCGTCGCGGCTGTTTTGAACAAGACGCTCGCGCCTGAAACGCCGGTGACGGCCGAAAAGCTCGGCCTGCAGAGCGCGCACCTGAGCCCGGATGGCCGCACGCTGACGGGAATGGTCAACGGCAAATCAGCGACCGTCGAACTCGAGAGCCATTCGATCACGACGGCAGATGTGAGGGTGCCGAAACCGGGATTGCTGCTCTCGCCGACGGGCACGCACGGCGCGAAGCGCGATGGCGACAACCTGGTTCTGGTCGATATCGCTACCGGCCGCGAGCATCGGCTGACTGATGATGGCGAGGCGTATTTCAGCTACGGCAAGTTTCCCGACAGCGGCCTGCAGTTCATACCGCTGAAGAAGAGCGGCGCGGAGCTGCCGCCCTTCGGCGCGTCATTTTCCCCGGACGGTTGCTACCTGCTCTGTCCGCGGATCGACGAACGCCGCGTAGCGATGGAGCCGTTCATTGAGCATGTGCCGACGGATGGCTCCATGCGGCCCGTGGTTCACGAAATGCGCCGTGCGCTCGTTGGCGATCAGGCGCAGATGGAGATGGACTGGTTCGTGTTCGATGTCAGCACGGGTACACGCGTGCGGCTGCAGCTGCCGATCGGACTCGCGCCGTCGATGATGCTCGGCAACGGTATCGTCGGCTGGTCGCTGAAGCGCAAACAGCTGTTCATGCTGGCGCTGACGACTGCCTCGGCCAGCGGCGCGCTGCTTCGGGTGGATCTGGACACCGGCACAGTCACCACGGTGATCGACGAGCCGGCGGCGATATCCCGCTATGAGTCGAACACCCTGCTGTACAACGTGCCGAACGTGAACGTCTTCGGCGATGGCACGGAAGCCATCTGGTACTCCGATCGCTCCGGCTGGGGCCACCTGTACCGCTACGATGCACAGACCGGCGAACTGCTGGGCCAGATCACCAGCGGCAACTGGATGGTGTTCGACATCCATCACATCGATGAAGGTCAGCGCACGCTGTACTTCACTGCCGGCGGACGCGAGGCGGGCGTGGACCCGTACTACCGCCACCTGTACCGCGTCGGCTTCGACGGCTCGGATCTGACACTGCTCACTGGCGGCGAGCTGCATGCGGATCATCTGTTCGCACCCAATGCGGCGCCGATGTTCAAGGCGCTGTTCGGCGTTGCGGATGCGCCCGAGAAGATCAGGCCGCAGGCCGGCGTATTCATTAACACCTGCTCGACCGTCAGCACTGCGCCGGTGACGGTGCTGCGCTCGCTCAGCGATGGCGCCCTGATCGCCGAGCTTGAACGCGCGGACGTGTCCAGCCTGCTTGAAGCCGGATACCGGCCGCCGTCGCGGCAGCTGCTCAAGGCGGCTGACGGCGAGACCGACATACCGGTGGTGTATTACCCGCCGGCCGAGATCGTGGGCGCGGGCGTCCATCCGATCATCGACGCCTGTTACGGCGGGCCGCAGGTGTACGTGGCACCGCGCACTTATGCAGACGCAGCGACAGCTTCCAACCCGGCAAATCGTTCGGCATTGTCGCGGCTGGGATTCGGCGTTGTCGTGGTCGATGGGCGCGGTACGCCAGGCCGCGGCAATGCCTTTCGCGATCCCGGATTTCCGAAGTACATCGAGATCGGCATTGCCGATCACATCGCGGCGATCAAGCAACTCGCCGCGCAAAAGCCTGAACTCGATATTCGTAGAGTTGGCATCCACGGCTGGTCGTGGGGCGGCACCTTCAGCGCCCAGGCCATCCTGACGCGCGGCGATTTCTACTCGGTCTGCGTCACCGGCGCAGGCGTCTACGACTACGCAGCGCTCTATCCGGGCTTCGAGAACTTCAATGGCCTGGCGGTCTACGCGGATGGCACCCATCATCCGGCGAATCGGACTGAGAAGCCCGCGTCGTGGGATGCGCTCGACGTTCCGAAGATGGCCGATGGCCTGACCGGAAAAATGATGATCGTCTGGGGCGATGCCGACGAGAACGTACCGCCGGTCCAGGCCTACCGCCTGATCGAGGCCTTGATCCAGGCCAACAAACCGTACGACGCGCTGATCCTGCCCAACAAGACGCATCCGACCGCGAGCCAGGGCCTCAATCCATATACCGCGGTACGCACCTGGGATTACTTCGTCGAGCACCTGATGAAGCGCACTCCACCGGTCGCGCAGCCGTTCCAGATCGTGCCGCGGCGGGTCATGCAGTAATGCAGACAATTCCTCTGATCGATCCGCCGATTCAATCCATGTCCCTGGCGGATGGACGCCAGCTCACCTGGCAGGAGTTCGGCCTGCCGGGCGGAAAACCCGTGGTGTACTTCCATGGCGGCGGCAGCCTCAGTCTCGAAGCCGGCATCTTCCATCGTGAGGCCGTGCAGAGAAACATCCGGCTGATCGCGGCGAACCGGCCGGGCACTGCAGGCGCCAGCCTCTGCCGCGGTCGTTCCGCCGCAGGCTATGCCGATGATCTGGGCGAACTGCTCGGCTATCTGCAGATCGACAAGTTCGCCTGCTTCGGCGAATCCAATGGCGGTCTCATCACGATGGCCATGGCTGCGACGATGCCGGCGCGTGTACTCGGCGCGGTGCCGATCAATCCCACCGTGCCCTGGTTCGATCCCGTCGCGCGCAGCGTCACCGCCGGCGCGGCAGCCTGGGGATACCGCCTGATGCGCCACTGCCCACGCTTGCTCGTCAGTCTGGCGGCAGGCTCCGGCGAGAGAATCCGCAAGCAGAGGTCAGCAGCCCCTCAGCACGACGGCGGATTCAATCCCCTCGATCTGGCAGGGCCACCTCCCGGCACCGAGCCGGACATCGCCGAGATCCATTGGCGTTTCATGGACAGTCACAACAAGCAGGCACTGCTGGCCGAGCTGGAATTCGCGACCAGGCCCTGGGGCTTCAACTACTACTCGATTCCCGTCGCGCTGGATTTCTACTGCGGCGTGCACGATGCCCAGGCGCCGTTCGCACTGGTGCTCGCAGACCGCAACGCGGACGCGCGCTTTCATCACTTTGCTTACGGCCATCACGGCTTTTCTCACCCGGATGCCAGACGCCGGATTCTCGACACGATTGCCGGCTACTTCGACTAGAAGATCGATCAATGTCCGTTCGCATCGAGTGCCCGCGAAGCGGGTGTATCGAGATGCCGCAACAGCACTTGCGGAGTCCTCAAGCCGGCGCCGGAGCCACCTTCGTGGCTCCCTCGATACACAAGGCTTGAGCGCCCGGCACTCGACACGAACGGGGCGTATTTGTATCCGTGGCATCTCAAACTGAACTCGCGGCCCCAGATGCGGCCCGGGCTCAAGACATACAGGAACTTCCATGTCGCTATACCAACCCAGCATTCCGGAACGCGCCCTGATCGCGGTCAACAAGGCGGCCGAACTTGCTGCGTCGGTCGTCTTGAGCGGCATCTATGCGCGGGCGATGAACGGACAATCGATCGACGGATGCCTGCCGGACATCAGTCTGGAAGGTGTACAGAAGCGCGCGGAGAAAGGACAGGAAATCCTGCGCCTGCTCAGCGGCGTCGATGATGAACGATTGCCCCACGAGTACGCCCTGACCGCCAAGCTGGCGCGCTTCTTCGCCGAGGCCTGGAGCAAGGATGCCGACCGCTACTGGGTTGCCATCGATGTGATGGGGCTCATGTTCTACGGTCCCTTCGTACAGACTGCCTATACCGGCGGCTTCCTGTTCAACAATCTCAGAACCGCGCTGAGCGAGTTTGCATTCAAGCGCGACAGCGACGGCGACCGTTACCTGGCGCTGCTCAGCGATACCGCGCAGCTGCTGCGGCAGATCCATGCGCGCACCGCCGGACAGGCCGAGCGCGGCATCCGCATCCACAAGCTGCAATTGCCGGGTGTGCGCACGCTGCTCGCCGGTCTGCGCGCCAGCGCCGCCGCGAGCTATCCAGTCAAGGTCGAGCGTGTCGCTGCGCTTTCCAATGCGGAATCGCTGATCGTGGAAATCCAGCGGCGTATCGATCAGGCGGTGCTGCCTGCGTTCGATGCGCTGATCGCGCAGCTGGACGACCAGTACGAGTCACTGGCTCCGGAAGGTGTCGGTATGGACAAGCTGCCGGGCGGCAAGGCCGTGTACGACGACCTGGTGCGTATGCACACGACCATGAATCTGACGCCGGAACAGGTCCACGCCGCAGGCCATGCGCGCATGGCGCGCATCCAGGCCGAGATGGCGCAGGTGCGCAAGCAGCTGGGCTTTGCGGGCACCGAAGCCGAGTTTGCGGCTCATCTTCGTAAACAACCTGGCGCGGTGGCCGCGTCGCCCGAGGAGATCGGCGAGAAGATGCGCCGTCACAAGGACAAGGTCGAACAGCGCTTCGATGAATTCTTTGCCCAGCGTTCACCGTCCGATTACGACCTGGTGCGGCTGCCGGAGACGCTGGAAGGCAGCATGACCTGGGGTTACTACTCGCCACCGACCGGCAACGAGAAGTGTGGGATCTATTACTACAACGGCTCGAAGCTCGATAGTCAGGCAGTCATTGCCGCAGCCTCGCTGGTGTTTCATGAGCTCGTGCCGGGGCATCACCTGCACCTCACGCTGCAGATGAACAATCCGGATCTGTCCGACTTCCGGCGTCACGGCGTGGTCAATGCCTTCAATGAGGGTTGGGCAGAGTACGCAGCGGCGCTGGCCGGCGAGATGGGACTCTACGACGACCCCTACGATCTCTACGGGCGCTTGTCGCAGGATGCGTTTCTCACCTGCCGCCTGGTGGTCGACACCGGCATGAATGCGCTGGGCTGGAGCTGGGAGCTGGCCAGGCAGTACATGCGCGAGCACACCATGCTGGCAGAAGGTGAGATCGAGTCCGACACGCTGCGCTATTCCTGCGGCATCCCCGCGCAGTCGCTGGCCTACAAGCTCGGCGACGACGAAATCCTGCGCATGCGCGGCAAGCTGCAGGAGCAGCTCAAGGACCAGTTCAGCTTCCGCGACTTCCACAGTGCGGTGCTGGGTGGCGGAGGGCTACCGCTGCCGGTGCTGGAATGGCACTTGGACAAGGTGTTTGCACCGATCAAAGGAGATTCGACGTGAGCATCAAGATTCTGAAGAACTGCCTGATATTCGACGGCCACAGCGAGTCGCTGATCGAAGGCGGCAGTATCGTCATCGAGAACGACAGGATCTGCGAAGTCGCCAGTCGTGATGTGAGTGTTGATGGTGCTGCCATCATCGACATGGGCGGCCGCTTCGTGATGCCGGGTCTGCTGGACATCCATTTTCATGTCTATGGCATCTCTTTCAACATGCATCGAATGGACACCATGACCATCCCCCTGAAGGTCGCGCACGCCGCGCGCCTGCTCAAGGGGGCACTGCATCGTGGCTACACCACCGTGCGTGATCCGGGCGGTGGCGAGATCGGTCTGCATCTGGCCATCAGCCAGGGCCTGATGGAAGGCCCGCGTCTGTACTACGGCGGCAAGGCACTGTCGCAGACCGGTGGTCACGGCGATATGCGCGCCGCGGATCAGCACGACGAACCCTGCGGCTGCGTTGCGAACAACACCTTTGCTGAAGTGGTGGATGGCGTCGAGAACGTGCGCCTGTTCTGCCGCAACGAACTGCGCAAGGGTGCCGATCACATCAAGATCTTCATTTCCGGTGGCGTCGCATCGCCGACCGATCCGATCTGGATGTCGCAGTACACCGACGGAGAGATCGAAGCCGCGGTGCAGGAGACGGCCACGCGCCGCAAGTACGTGGTCGCGCATTGCCATACGGATGATGGCGCGCGCCGCTGCCTGAGGACCGGCATACGCTCGATTGATCACTGCACCATCATCACCGAGGAAACCGCAAAGCTGATTGCCGCCGCCGACGGCAGGGCCTTTGCGGTGCCGACGATTGCAGTCATGGAGCAGATCATGCGTCACGGCCCCGAGCTCGGCTTGTTCGGCGAGAGCCTGGAGAAGATCAAGATTGCCCATGCTGCTGCCTACCAGACCATGGAATACCTCAAGCGGGCAGGCGCGAGAGTCGGCATGGGAACCGATCTGTTCGAGGAGCGCTTCCATCCGATGCAAAGTCAGGAGTTCAGCTTTCGCGCAGACATCTTCAAGCCGATCGATCTGCTGCGCTCGGCCACCAGCGTCAATGCGGAGATCATGCAGAAGAGCGGGGTGGTCGGCAGCATCGAGCCGGGCGCCTACGCTGACATCATCGCCATCGACAAGAACCCGCTGCGCGACATTCACGTGATGGCCAGGCCCGACGAGAACTTCGCGATGATCATGAAAGGCGGCGAATTCGTACGCAATCGCCTGTAAGAGCAAGAAGCCGCGCGATGAGCGCCACTTCGAAGAACACGCTGGGCGGCATCGCGCTGTTCATGCTCGGCGTGTTTCTGTTCGCCTGCATGGACACGATCACGAAGTACCTGGCCGCGCGCTATCCCGCACCGATGGTCGTCGCACTGCGCTACATCGGCCAATGCCTGCTGATGGTGCTGGTGCTCGCGCCTTCGCAGGGGCGCAGGCTGATCCAGACTCAGCGCACTGGGCTGGCCGTGGTCCGCGCCTCCTCTCTCGCCGTGGCGTCGTTGTGCATGACACTGGCCTTGCAACGGATGCCGGTGGCGGAGACCTCGGCCATCGTGTTCCTGTGCCCGATGCTGGTTGTGCTGATGGCCGGTCCGGTGCTGAAGGAACACGTCGGCGGGTTCGGATGGCTCGCGGCAATCGCTGGCTTCATCGGAGTATTGCTGATCGCGCGGCCAGGCAGTGGACTGGATGCGGTCGGCGTCATGCTGGCACTGTGCGCCGCCACGGCGAACGCGTTCTACCAGCTGCTGTCGCGCGTGCTGGCGAGTACCGAGCGCACGATCCCGCTGCTGTTCTACACGGCGCTGGTGGGTTCCGTGTGCTACGGCGTTTCACTGCAGTGGTTCTGGACCGGTGCACTGCCGCCAGCGACGCACCTGGCGCTGTTCTTCTGCACCGGCTTGCTGGGCGGCGTCGGACATTTCCTGTTCACCGCGGCGCATCGCCATACGCCAGCGTCGGCGCTGGCGCCGGTGCAGTACACGCAGCTGATCTGGGCCAGTCTGCTGGGCTGGCTGGTCTTCAGTCATGTACCGGATGGCCTCGGCATCGTCGGCATGACCATCATCGCGGTGGCGGGTGCTTCAGTCGCGCTGAAGTCACGGCTCGCGTCGCGGACGCTGGAGCAGGCCGCGGAAAGTTGAGTGTCGGTGCCCGGGGGCGGAATCTTCCCTTGACGCAAAGGTGCGCCACTGGAATTTGAGTCGAGGCGTGCTGCAGATCGCATCAACGGTCATCCCTTGCTATTGAGGGCGCGTTGACCCCATCCCCGTATTTGTAGCGGCCTAAGCTAGAGAAATCGGCGCGGGGCAGTCGCGACACCATTCCGTTGTCACGGCTATCAATCGGCTTTGCTTTCGCGCCCACTGCGCATCTGCTGTCCTGGCTCCATTTGTGAAAGTCACAAGTTAGATACCGAATGGGGCACTGTCGATACCGGGAGGGTCTATCGCTGCAGTAGCCCCTGGCGTCTCGCAACCGCGACTGCCTCGCTGCGGCTTTCGGCTCTGAGCTTGGCCATGACGTTGCGCACGTGTGATTTAACGGTGGGCAGGGACAAGGAAAGCTTCTTTGTGATCACCTGATTCGAAAGACCATCCGCGAGCAGTGCCAGCACTTCGAACTCGCGACGCGACAGACGTTGCTCCTCGCCGCCGACACTGTCCGGATTCGCTGCTGGCGGCGCTTCCGTCAGAGCCAGCAGACGATCGACGAACGCGATCGACACTTCAGGCAGGTCGCGTGTCGCGCGCAGTTCCCGCAGCAATTGGCCCAGGGTGCTGCCTTCGTCGGCGAAGACGCGGACGAAGGGTTCCATTGCGCCGGTTTCGACGCAACCGGCGAGGGTCTTCATCGCTTCGGTTGATTGGCGTGCCTGTTTCTGTGTCAAGGCCAGCAACACGCCGACTTTCAGGGCATAGCGCCTGCGGCCCTGCGAGTTCGCGGCCTTGCGCTCGGCTTCGAGCAGTTCGATCGCGTCGCGCGGCTTGTTCTGCGCGGCGAGTTGGCGCGCACGCAGGGTCGCTCCGCTTTCGTCCCACAGCATTGCGTATGGCGCACCGGTCTCCGCCATCTGCAGATAGCGTTCGGCCGACGCCACATCGTTCTGCAACAGTGCCAATCGCGACTGTTCGGCCCAGGCGGCGCCGATCACGCGCGGCAGATCGCGCTCGAAGCCAAGGTGCTTCAGGTCGTTCAACAGCTGACAGGCTTCGGCGTAGCCGCTGTGCCAGTAGGCGATGCGTGCGTTCGTGGTGTGGGCCAGCAGGAGAATATCCGGGAGGCCCATGTGCGTGATGGTCGTCAGATAGCGCTGCAGCAGCGCCGCCGATTGCTCAAGCTCTCCCGACTCGTACAAGGCCACAGCGAGGCAGGCCGAGGCCATCGCAGCAGGCGCGCTGTGTGCCGATGACTGCTCGGTGGCCATCGTCAGCGCTCCGGAGAAGATCGCCAGGGCGCTGCGGAGACGTCCCTGGGCCAGCTCGGCCATGCCAAAGATGCATTCGGCGTACACGGTACCGTAGGTCGATACGCCAGTGGCCATCGCTCGCACCTGCGGTTCGAGCTCCGCGACTTCGCGGTAACGATGCATTTTCAGCAGGCACAGGCTGCGGGTATTCATCATCGCGTGCCGCGGTAGCGCCAGGTCGGACGATAGCCAGCCCAGCGTAGCGTCGGCGACTTCCAGCGCTTCGGCGTAGCGGTCCTGCAGCACATGCTGCAGAACGATGACGAACTGCAGTGTGCCCCGCGTTTCTTCATCCAGAACGCGCGTAATACCCGGCACGTTCAGCGCTTCAATCAGCGGCTTGACCTTGCGGTGCTGGAAAGTACCGGTCAGGCAGACCGCGTAGTAGATCTTCAGCCGCAGATGGCGATCGAGGAGTTCACGCGGCAGCCGCTCGATCCAGCTGATGACGGTGACCAGACGCCCGTCGGCGGTTGCAGCCGGGGCGTGGTCGTCGGCAAGCCGTATGGCGAACCCGGGGTCGCCGCACTGCAAGGCATGCTCGATGGCGGCGGCGGCGTTGTCACGGCGCAGGAACCATTCGGCCGCGCGTCGGTGCAATATCGGCAGCTGCTCCGGGTGGCGTTGGCGCAGCTCCTGTTGCAGGAACTGCGCGAACAGTTTGTGGTAGCGGAACCACTCACCCGCTTCGTCGAGCGCGAACAGGAACAGGTTGTCGTTCTGGATGCGGCGCAGCAGGACACCGCTTTCTGAGATGCCGCAGACTTCGTTGCAGAGGTCCGGATGCAATGCGTCGAGGATCGAGGATTTCAGCAGCAGATCAGCGAGTTCCGGAGGCTGGCGTGCCAGCACTTCCTCGGTCAGATAGCCGGCGAGTTCGGTCAGGGATGGGCCGAAACCTTCGATGAAGCTCCGGGCGTCGACACGCCTGCGCAAGGACAGCGCAGCGAGCTGCAGTGCGACGACCCAGCCCTCGGTACGCTGCTGGAGACGCGCGATCAGGTCGGAATCCAGAGTCTCGCCGAGGATGTTGGCCAGCAGCGCGCCCGTTTCCGGAACCGACAGCCTCAACTGGTCGGCGTCGATGTCGAGCACTTCGCCCTGGGCGCGCAGCCGCGCGATCTGCAGTTCCGGATCCTGTCTGCAGGCTATCGCGAGGCAGCAGTTGGCGGAGCTCAACTGCTGCAGAAAGTCGCGCACGAAGCCGAGGACGATCTCGCTGCGGATCACTTCGAAATCGTCGAGGAAGAGCGTCAAGCGGGCGCCATCGCGTGTCAGCGTGGCGATGCGCGCCAGCACCGCTTCGAGCGTGTCGGCCTCAGTCGGCCGCGCGAGGTCGGCCGTTGCGTCCGGTGTCGCCGGGGCCGTGTGCCCGAGTGCGGCGATCAGTCCGGCGAGGAAACGCTTCGGGTCGTTGTCGCCGCTATCCAGGCTCAGCCAGGCGACACGGTCGCCGGCGGCTTCACGCCGCCGGTACAGCGTGCGCAGCAGGGAGGTCTTGCCGAAGCCAGCGGGTGCACGCACCAACACCAGCCGCATGCGCGCGGCCTGCCGCTCCAACTCGTCCACGCCACTGCGTTCCACGACCGGAAACGTCGGCTGCGGCGGTGCGAGCTTGTGCAGCAAGGTGCTGGATTGCAAGGCGTTCAATCGTTCTCCTCTCAAAGCGGGGCGGTGACCGGCGCCCTGATCCAAAAATCATACCTAGGAATGATGCTCCTGCCTCTCCTGTTTCCCTACCTTGCACGGCATCCGCGGAATCCAGTTGGCTTCCGCGCCGGACCAGAACGCAAGAGGAGAGATTTCAATGGCAAAGCACCCCGTCGTCGTCTACGGCGCCAGCGGCTACACCGGCATGCTGATCATGGACTGGCTGATCGATCAGCAGATCCCCTTCACCGCGGTGGCGCGCAATGCCAAGCGCACGCAGGAAATGATGGCACAGCGCGTTGTGCGCCTGGAATCCGCCACCTACGAGATCATTGAGACCGAGCACAGCGTCGAGTCGCTGACCAAGGTCTTCAAGGGCGCCAAGGTCGTCTGCAACACGGTCGGGCCGTTCGCGAACTTCGGCCTCGCGACCGTCGAGGCCGCGCTCAAGGCGGGCTGTCACTACATCGACACCACCGGCGAGCAGGGCTACATCCGCACCGTGCGCGAGCAGTTCGGCGAGCTGTATCGCCAGGCCGGACTGCTGGTCTCGCCGTCGGTTGCCTACATGTACACGTTCTCGGAGATCGCCGCCGAGCTGGCGCTCGAGACCCACGGCGTCGACGTCCTCGAGACTGCGGCGCTGGCCCGCGGCCCGCGCAATGTCGGCGCCGGCGTCACGGTCGGCTCCACCGCCTCGATCTTCGAGTCGTTTCGCAGCGAGCAGTGCTACCTGTGGGAGAAGAAACTCGTTCCGCATCCCGCCGGCACGACGTTCATGGTTGCGGATCCCAGCTTCATCGAGCCGGTTTTCACGCTGCCCTGGGGCGGCACCTCGCTGCCGGTCTACTTCGAGCGAGATCCGCGCGTGCGCAGCTGCACTTCCTGCGTCGGTTTCTATGACAACGCCGCGATGAAGATGGTCCACGAACTCGGCGACAAGTGGGAGAAGGAATACAAGCACCTGCCGAAGGAGCAGCAGGACGCGGTGCTGAAGAGCATCGTCGACGCCACGACGCCGGCCATGCCGCCGCGCGAGCGCACGACGACGGCGCGCACCGTCGACATTGCGATCGGCCGCGGGCAACTGGCTGCAGTACGAGCCACCGTGTACGGCGTCGCACCGTACATCTCCACGGGCGCGGTGCAGACCGCGGCGGTGATGAAGCTGCTCGACAACGACACGGCCAAGGTCGGCTTCGCATCCGGCTCGAAGGCCTTCGGCCACCGCTATCTGCTGGGCTTCCTCGAGCAGCGCGGTCTGGCGCGCGCCACCGTGCAGCAGCTCTAACGGCATGCACGCCCTCACCCCACCGCCCGCATCTGCGGGCGGTCCCCCCCTCTCCCGCTATGCGGGAGAGGGACATTCGCGTCGCCTTCGGCGACCTTCACGCTAAGGGACAGCAGGCATGGCCATCATCGACTTCTTCGACCGCGGCTGGCGCATCAACCCCAGGGGTGCCGCCTATATCCAGGACGACCGGCACTACAGCTTCGACGAAGTCGGCGAGCTGTCCTGCCGCATCGCCAACGGCCTGCTCGCGGCCGGTTTCCCCAAGGAGACCAAGGGCGCGATCTGGGCCGGCAACGATGTCGCCGCCTGGACCTGCACGCTCGGCTTGTGGCGCGCCAACATGTGCTGGATTCCGGTCGGCGCCAAGAACTCGGCCGAGGAGAACCACTACCTGCTCGACGCCTTCGATTGCGAGATCCTGTTCTTCCAGCAGGCCTTCGCGCCGATCATTGCCGAGCTCAAGCCGCGGCTGCCGAAGATCAAGCTGCTGGTCTGCGTCGATGGCGATGCGCCGCAGATCAAGGGCGCCGTGTCGCTGGACGCGTGGACGCAGAACCAGCCGTCGACCCGGCCCGCGGTCGCGGTCGACCTCGACGACGTGATCATGCTGTCCGCGACCGGCGGCACCACCGGCAAGCCCAAGGGCGTGATGAACACGCACCGCTCGGCGCAGACCTTCTGCGCGCATTACCTGATGTCCTGCCACTACCAGGCCGGTGAGAAGATCGTCAATCTCGCCGCCGCGCCGATGACGCACACCGCCGGCGTGCTGTCGGTGCCGTGCACCGCGCGCGGTGGCACCGTCGTCGTCGTCACCAAGCCGGATCCGGCGGTGCTGCTGGCGGCGATCCCGAAGTACCAGGTCACCGAGCTGTTCCTGCCGCCGACGGTGATCTACCGCCTGCTCGACATTCCGGAGCTGGGCAAAAAGGTCGACTTCTCGTCGATGAAGTATCTGATGTACGGCGCGGCGCCGATGTCGGTCGAGAAGCTCAAGCAGGCAATCGGGATCATCGGCCCGGTGATGATGGGTGGCTACGGCCAGACCGAGTGTCCGGCATCGATCGCCTATCTGCCGCCGGACGAGCATTTCACCGACGGCATGCTCGCGTCGGATCAACGCCTGGCTTCGGTCGGCCGGCCGAACCCGCTGATCAGCGTCGAGATCATGGACGACGCCAACCGGATCCTTGCGCACGGCGACAGTGGCGAGATCTGCGTACGCGGCGACCTGGTCATGAAGGGCTACTACAAGGCGCCGGACA